>VGEU01000001.1 GCA_016869145.1 Alphaproteobacteria bacterium
CGGCGCGGCCGCCCCGACGACGCGACGCCGATCGTGACGCCGATCGTGACGACGGCGAGCGTCTTTGTCCGCTCGCAGCCGGCGGCCACGGCCGCGCGGGTCGCCCAGCTTGAGAAGTGGACGCGCGTCGAGATCGTCGAGACATCGCCCGACGGCGCCTGGCACAAGATCGCCCATGACGGCAAGGACGTCGGCTACGTCACAGTCGATGCAGTCGCACCGGAGAAAATGCCGACCGAGATCGAGGTGGCGCCGATCACGCAGCCTTCGCTCATGACGCGTCGCGCGATCGTCATCCGCGCCGCGCCGACGATCGAATCGACGCGCCTCACCGTGCTGCCGGAAGGCAGGCGCCTCGTCGTCAACAGCCAGGTCAATGACGGGGAATGGTACCGCCTCGCGCGGAACCAGGGTTACATGCAAGGCCGCTTCCTCGTCACCGAGGCGGCGGAACGCTGACCGGCCAACGGCGGGAGACGCGATCATGGACAGCGGACACGCGACGGCACGCCTCGATCCCGCTCTCGCCACCAATGCCGAGATCGGCGCGCGCAACCTTCTCGTCAACGCCGCGCGGCTGCTCGCCGGTCAGTCGCTCCTCATCGTCAACGTCGACGACGGCACGGTCGATCCCGCGGTTCCGGCGACGATCGCGCGGATCGCCCGGGCGATGGGCGCCCGCGTCGACGTGCTGTGGACGGCCGACATCGCCGCGCCCGACGAGGTGCCGGCTGTCGTGCGCGCCGCGTTCGAGGCGGCCGACGTCACAATCTTCAACCACCGCATGGGCAACATGCTCCGCATGATGCCGCTCGCCGCCGGCACCTATGTCAGCAATTTCATGACGACGCTGCCGCTCCTCTCCGCACCGGTCGCGCGGACACCGATGCGCTACTGGATGCAAATGCTGGGCGCGCTCCACGCCCGCCTCGCGACGGCGAAGCGCTGGCGCCTCACGTGCCCGGCCGGCACCGACATCGCCGGTGCGGTCGAGCCGGACGCAAGCGAGGGCCGCCGCGGGCCGGCCGAGCAGGCCTTCACACTGGTCGCATTTCCGGTTGGCGTGTTCCGGCCGTTCTCGACGCTCGCCGCGTCGGGGCGTATCGCGATGCGCTGGTTCACCTCGAGTGGCATCCACGCCTATGACGCCGGCTGCTCACTGGCGGCGCCGGTCGTCGTCGCGGTCGAGCGCGGCCGCCTCGTCGGCTTCGACGGCGATGCCGGCGACGTCGCGGCGATGAGATCCCATCTCGGGCACGTCGCGGCACGGTTCGGCAAGGAGCCGATGATCGTCAATTCGTGGCACGCCGGCCTCAACGCGCAGATGATACCGGCGGCGGCGATCGCCGAAGACCTCGACGAGTGGATGCGGATCGCGCATTGCAACCCGCGTGTCCTCCACTTCCATGTGGTCGGCGAGGCGGTGCCGGGCGAGCTCTCGGTGCCGATCATCGATCCGACGGTCACGATCGACGACGAGATCCTGTGGGATCGCGGCCGTTTCGCGTTCGCGGACGATGCGCGGCTTGCCGCGTCGCTCGCGCTCCTCGCCGATCCGGCGATCGCGGCGAGCCGGCCCGCCGATATCGGCGTCGCGTAGCCGCGACCCGCCGCCCGTATCCCGTTCACCGCGGGCCGATCACGGTTGCGACCGGATCGTTAGATTGCTAGCTTTCGACCCAATCACCGCACGAGACAAAAGGAGAACGTCATGGCGGGATGCACGGAAAGCACGGTCAAGGTCGACGGCACGGACGTGTTCGTCCGGCGCGGCGGCAAGGGCCAGCCGCTTTTGTTCCTGCACGGCGCCGGCGGCGTCGGCGCGTGGCTGCCGGTGTTCCAGAAGCTCTCCGACGGCTATGACGTGATCGTCCCCGACCACCCGAGCTTCGGCAAGTCGCCGCTGCCGCCGTGGCTCGACGACATCCACGACGTCGCCTATTTCTACCTCGACTTCATGAAGGCGCTCGGCCTCAAGGGCGTCCATGTCGTCGGCCAGTCGCTCGGCGGCTGGATCGCGCTCGAGGTCGCCGTGCGCTCGACGGCCGCGCTCAAGAGCCTGACGCTGGTCGGCGCCGCCGGGATCCACGTCAAGGGCAAGCCCAAGGCCGACATCTTCATGATGGCGCCCGAGGAGCTCACCCGGAACCTCTTCGTCGACCAGAAGCTGATCGAGACCGCGCTCGCGCAGACGCTGACCGAGGAGCAGGAGGACACGCTCATCGTCAACCGCGTCGCCACCGCGCGCCTCGGCTGGCAGCCGCGGCTGTTCAACCCTAAGCTCCACAAGTGGCTGCATCGGATCGACGTGCCGACCCACATCGTGTGGGGCGATTCCGACAAGATCATCCCGCCCGCCTATGCCGACGCGTTCAAGGGACTTATCAAGGGCTCCGAGGTGACGCTGATCAAGGACTCGGGCCATCTGCCCCATATCGAGCGGACCGAGCCGTTCCTCAAGGCGGTGACGGGCTTCATCCAGGCCAAGGCCGCATAGCGCGACCGGTTCGCGAGGCGTACGCGGGAGTCTCCCATGCAAGTCTTCATGTTCCATCTGATGCCGTACGGCCCCTTGGACATGAGCTTCCGGGAGAAATACAACAGCGTCTGGGTGCTCCTCCCGAACTCCTATTTCGATCCCGTCAAGGGACACGAGATCTATAACCGCTATCTCGACGAGCTCGAGCTTTCGGCCGAGCTCGGCTTCGACGGCGTCGCGGTCAACGAGCATCATCAGAACGCCTATGGGCTGATGCCCTCGCCCGTCGTCATGGCGGGCGCGCTCGCGCGGCGCATCACCAAGAAGATCGCGATCCTCGGCAACGCGTTCTGTCTCCGCGAGCACCCGCTCACGCTCGCCGAGGAACACGCGATGCTCGACTGCATCACCGGCGGCCGGCTGATCACCGGCTTCGTCCGCGGTGTCGGCGCCGAATATTTCTCGATGGGCGTGAACCCGGCCTTCTCGCTCGAGCGCCACCACGAGGCGGCCGATCTCGTGGTCCGTGCGTGGACCGAGCCCGGCCCCTTCGCCTACGAGGGCAAGCACTATCACTTCGAGTACGTCAATGTCTGGCCGCGGCCCTATCAGAAGCCGCATCCGCCGATCTGGTGCCCGTCGACCGGCAGCGTCGAGACCGTGACGTGGTCGGCGCACCCGTCGCGGAAATATGTCTACCTCCACGCCTTCACGCCGTTCGATTCCGTCCTTCAGTATCTCGATCTCTACCGCGAGACCGCGGCGACCCGATACGGCTACAGCGCGGCCTCGAGCCAGCTCGGTTTCTGCACGCCGGTCTATGTCGCCGAGACGGACGAGCAGGCGCACGCCGAGGCGAAGCCGCATTTCGAGGCGATGTTCAACATCTTCCTGCCCAAGGTCTCGCTCCTGATGTTCTCGCCACCGGGCTATGTGACCATGGAGTCCTACCGGCGCGTCATCCGCCACAACCGGAGCGTCCGCGGCGAGCAGTCGTTCGAGAGCCTGCTCGCGCGCAACGTCGTCATCTGCGGCAGTCCGGACACCGTCCGCAAGCGCATCACGGAATGCCACCGCGACGCCGGCTTCCAGAACTTTCTCTGCCTCCTCCAGTTCGGCACGCTGCCGCGCGACCTCACGGAGAAGAACATCCGCCTGTTCGCGACCGAGGTGCTGCCGTCGCTCCAGGCGCTCTCCGACCGCGACTATCGCGGCTTCGAGGCGAAGGGAAAGACCCTCGCCGCCGAGTGAGGTTCAGGTGATCGCCGCGGCGCGCTCGAGACCGGTGATCATCGACGACTGGCGGAGATAGTCGCGCGCCCGTCTCGGGTCTTCGCTCACGCGGCGGAGCACGTCGAACTTCTCCCGTCGCTTCGCCGGATCGCGCTCCTCGAGGAGCGCCTTGTTGCGGAGCGTCGCGGTCTGCACCACCTCGACCGCGATCGGGCGGCGCTGGCGATCATAGCGGTCGAGGAGACCGTCCTCGCCCTCGCCGCGCCAGAT
This sequence comes from Alphaproteobacteria bacterium, assembly GCA_016869145.1. Classification (GTDB taxonomy): domain Bacteria; phylum Pseudomonadota; class Alphaproteobacteria; order MPNO01; family VGEU01; genus VGEU01. The sequence goes on from VGEU01000001.1 coordinate 3,983, forward strand.
CGCGACCAGCTTCTCGGCGAGGTTGATCCCGTCATGGATGCCGCCGTTCATGCCCATGCCGCCGAGCGGGTTGTTGATGTGGGCGGAATCGCCGGCGAGCAACACCCGGCCCTTGCGATAGCTCGACGCGACCCGCTGGTGCACGGCATAGGCTGTCCGATGCACGATCTCGTAGCGGGCCCCGGTCGGGCAGTACTCCTGGACGCGGGCCTGGAGAACCTCCTCCTCGACGATGCGCTCGGCCGTGTCGCCGGCGCGCGTCGGGAACAGGAGACGCCACAGCCCCGGCACGCGGACGAAGACGAACCAGTTGTCAGGGTCGGCGACATAGGCGATCGGCGCCAGGCGCTCGAAATGGCGCGCGAAGTCATGCGGCGTCGAGACGACGAGCCAGAGCTCGGGGAAGGTCAGGCCGGCGAACTCGATCCCGAGCGATTTGCGAATGGCGCTCGAGGCGCCGTCGGCGGCGACGAGATAGCGGCCACGGAGACGCTCCCGCCCGTTCGCGGTCTCGACGTGGAGCGTGACACCGTCGGCGTCCTGCTCGACCCCGCTCGCTCGCGTCGCGAAACGGAAGTCGACGCCCGGCATGCCGCGGAGCACATTGCCGACGATCCGGGTCAGGCGGAACTGCTCGGCCTGGACGCGATAAGGATGGCGCGTGTCGTCCCTGAGGACACCGAGGTCCCAGTTGGCGACGACGCCTTCGCGGGTGTCGCGGTGCTGCCAGACGGGACAGATGATGCCCTCGCCGATCAGCATCTGGACGACGCCAAGATCGTCGAGCATGTCGAGCGTCGGCGGGTGGAAGGTCGAGGCGCGCAAGTCCTCCTGGAAATCGCGGGCCGCCTCGACGACCGTCACCGGGATGCCGCGGCGGGCGAGATAGAGCGCGGTGACGCAGCCGACCGGCCCTGCGCCCGCCACCAGGATGCGTCGATCGTCTATGGTCCGCTCCCCTCGCTCGGCCAGGCTGCAAGCCGGGCTGCAAGCCAGGGTGCAAGATAGTCCCGGACCCCTCCCCGTCAACGGGCCTTGCCGCCGCACCGGCCGGTTGGCATCCTCCGGCGAAACGAGGAGGGTGCCATGCAGGATGGAGCGGCGGACAGGAATGCGAGCTGGCGGGCGCGGATCGGCGTCATCGTGCCGGTCAGCAACACCATGAACGAAGTCGAGTTCAACCGGATGGCGCCGTCCGGTGTGACCGTCCACTGCACCCGTGAGCCCCTCCACAAGGACCCCGGCGCCGATGACTTCCGCGCCATGCTGCACGATGCGGCGAGATCGGCCGAGGCGCTCGCCGCATGCAAGGTCGACGTCATCGCCTATGGCTGCACGGCGAACTCGATGGCGTGCCCGGCCGACCGCCTCCTCGGCACCATGGAGAAGGCGGGCGGCACCCGTTCGGTGACGACCGCGGGCGCCATCCTCGCCGCCTTGAAGGCGCTCGGGGTCCGCCGCATCGCCATGGCCACGCCCTACACCCAGGCGACCAACGACCACGAGGTCGAGTTCCTCCACGAGCACGGAATCGAGGTCGTCGCCCATGCCGGCCTCGGGCTCAACGTCGATCTCGCCGGCATCCAGAAGATCTCGCGCGTGCCGCCCGAGGCGGTGCTCACCCATGCCCGCTCGGTCGACCGCAAGGAGGCCGACGCGCTCCTGATCTGCTGCACCGATTTCGGCGCGCTGCCGGTCGTCGATAGGCTCGAGAAGGAGCTCGGCAAGCCGGTCATCACCAGCAACACGGCGACCTTCTGGGCCGCGCTCCGTACAGCCGGCGTTAAGGATAAGGTGCCAGGCTGCGGGCGGCTCCTCGCGGAGCACTGAACCGGATCACCGGCCCCTCACGCGGTTGTCAGAACCGGCCGGCCGCACGCGATGCTAGAACCGCCGCCGTTCGGTTTGTTCGGGAGAACACGATGTTCGCCTTTCCCCTCCTCGCGCGCAACGCCGCCGCCGCCGTCGCCGCCTACGCCCTCTTCATGGTCGTCCTGATCGGCGTCGCGACGGCGAAGACGCCGTTCAACGCCGCGGCCTTCGATGCCGCCCAGGCCCAGGGCAAGACGATCCTGGTCGAGGTCTCGGCCCCCTGGTGCCCGGTCTGCCGCCAGCAGAAGCCGATCATCGAATCGCTGATGGGCAAGCCCGAGTTCAAGAACGCCGTCCTCTTCGTCGTCGACTTCGACACCCAGAAGGACGCGTTCAGCCGTCTCGGCGTGCAGCGCCAGGCGACGTTGATCGCCTTCAAGGGCAAGGACGAGAAGGGCCGATCGACCTTCGATACCAACGCCCAGACGATCGGATCGCTGTTCAGGAGCGCGCTCTAGCCAGCCCGCATAAGGCGACGCGCGCAGCCCGGCGATGATCGGACTCGCGCTTTCGCTCGTCGCCGGCGCGCTCTCGACGCTCTTCCCCTGCGTCCTCCCCATCCTGCCGATCGTCGTCGCCGCCGCGCTCGATCGCCACCCGCTCGGCCCGCTCGCGCTCACCGCCGGTCTCGCCGCGAGCTTCGCCGCGATGGGCGTGATCCTCGCGACCGTCGGCCTCGCGATCGGGCTCGACGTCGACACGGTTCGCAATGCCGGCGCGGTCCTGATGCTCGGCCTCGGCACGATCCTCCTGAGCGGGGCCTTGCAGATGCGCTTTGCCGCGGCGACGGCGGGCTTCACGCAGCCGCTCAACACCGTCGCCGCGCGGTTCGAGGCGGGCGGGCTCGCCGGTCAGGTCGGGATCGGGGCCTTGCTCGGCCTCGTCTGGGCACCCTGCACCGGACCGCTCCTCGGCGCCGCGCTCACCTTCGCGAGCCGGGGCGAGAGCGCGGGCTATGCCGCGCTCGTGATGGTGCTGTTCGCGATCGGGGCGGTCTTGCCGCTTCTGGCGCTCGCCTATCTCGCGCGCTCGGCGATGCCGCAGCTCAAAGCGCGCCTCGCCGCGGTCGGCCGGCACGGCAAGACCGTCCTCGGCGGCGTCCTTCTCGGCTTCGGGCTCCTCGTTCTGAGCGGGCTCGACAAGCGTCTCGAGGCCGCCGCGCTCGACATCCTGCCCGCGGCGTGGGTCTCGCTGATGACCCGGTTCTGAGCGCCTATTTCTTCTTCGCGTCGATCTCGGCCAGCGCCTCGCGGAAATTGCGGAACGCGTTGACGCCGGCCGGAATGCCGCAATAGATCGTCGCGTGGCGGAGCGCCTCGGCGATCTCCTCGCGCGTCAGGCCGTTGTTGAGCGCACCCCGCGTATGGGCCTTGATCTCCTGCGGCTTGTCGAGCGCGGTCAGGATGCAGAGCGTCATCAATGACCGCGTCTTGCGGTCGAGCTTGCCGTCGGTCCAGCCGAACCCCCAGCAATACTCGGTGACCATGTCCTGCAAGGTCTTGGCCACCGGGTCGGTCTCGGCGGCATTGATCTGCGGCATGACATACTGGTCGCCGAGCACCTCGCGACGGACCTTGAGGCCGGCCTGGTAGAGCTCTTCGTTGCGCTTGGGCATGGCGGTCTCCCGATCGGGTTGGCGGCGTTGGGCGGCGGGTCAGGCGACCGCGCGGCACGCGGTATCGAGCGCGCGGACGGTCTCCTCGAAATCCTTGTCGGTATGGACCGAGGAGACGAAGCCGCGCACCATCGGGAGCACGTAGAGCCCCGCCTTCATCTGCGCCACGTTGAGCTTCCGCGTGCGGTCGGCATCGGCCGCCATCACGTCGGCATGGTTCGCCGGCGGGCGCGGCATGAAGATGATCTGCCACAGGGACGCCTCGCCGACGGCGAGCGCCGGCAGGTTGTGGCGGTCGAGCACCTTCTGGCATTCGCGCCGGATCAGGTCCGCGCGGGCGTTGAGCGTCTTGTAGTAGCCCGGCTCCTTCAGGATCCGGAGCGAGGCGAGACCGGCGACCGCGGCGATCGGGTTGCCGTGGAGCGTGCCGTTGACATAGGCGTAGTTGGGCTTCCCCTTGTAGGACGGCGCTGCGAGGCCGATGACATCGGCGCGCCCCGCGACGCAGCCCAAGGGGCCGCCGCCGCCGACGACCTTGCCGTAGCTCGCGAGGTCGGGCTTGACCCCGAAATACTCCTGGGCGCCGCCATAGGCGAGCCGGAAGCCCGTCACCACCTCGTCGAAAATGAGGAGGATGCCGTTGTCGTCGCAGATCTTGCGGAGACCGGGGAGGAAGTCGGGCTTCGGGAAGATGATGCGCTGCGCCGGCTCGACGATGATCGCGGCGAGGTCGTCGCGGTTCTCACGCACGATGCGGCGTACCACCTCGAGGTCGTTATAGGGCGCGATCAGGATCGACTGCGCGAGCCCGCTCGGGATGCCGCCTGTCTCCGGCTGGCCGGCCGGATAGTTGGAGAGCGCCTTCGGCGTCACGCTGAAGGCGGAGTAGTCGTGGTTACCGTGGTAGCCGCCCTCGAACTTGAGGATCTTGCTCTTGCCTGAATGAGCGCGCGCCATGCGCATGGCGTAGAACGTCGCTTCGGAGCCGGTCGAGGTGAAGGTGATCTTCTCCGCGCACGGGATCGCCGCCTGGAGCTCCTGGGCGAGGTGAAGCGCGGCCTCGTTGAGCGTGCCGAAGAAGTGCATCCCCTTGGCCGCCTGCTCCTGCACCGCGGCGACGATCGCGGGATGGGCGTGACCGAGGATGAGGGCGCCGGCGCCGCCGACATAGTCGATGTACCAGCGGCCGCGGACGTCCTGGAGCCGTGAACCCTCGCCTTTGTGGATCACGAACCGCACGTCGTTCGGCAGCGAATAGCCGCCGAGCCCGGCGCCGGGCAGGAGACGCTCGGCGAGCGCGTAATAGGCCTCGTGCGTCATCGCGCCGGGGCCGGTCTCAACGGCGATGGTGTCTTCGGGCGTCATCGGGACCTCACGGGGTCAAAAGGGGTCCGTCGGCGGACCTGTTCGGAAGCTAATCGTCGGACAAGCGCAAAACAAGCTCACCCGACCGCGCCGGCGCGGCAGTCGAGCGTGCCCGACGCCAGCACCGTGATGCGCCAGCCGGGCGGCACGACCGAGGTGCCGCCGGCCTCCTCGAGGATCATCGGGCCGGTCAAGACGTCGCCGATCTGGAGCTTCGCCCGGTCGAAGACGGGGCAATCGGTCCAGCCGTCGCCGAACCAGACCGGGCGCCGCTCGATCAGCGGGTCGCCCTTTCCCTCCGGTGCGAACTCGAGCGTCGGCTTGTCGATCAGGCCGAGCGAGACGAGACGGATATTGACGATCTCGGCGTCGTTCTCGGCATCGGCATAGCCGAAGGTCTGCTTGTGGCGCGCGCCGAACGCGGCACGGAGATCGTCCCACGTCGCGGTCGCCGGATCGCAGCCGATGGTGAGCGTGTAGGACTGGCCGGCATAGCGCATGTCGAGGGTGAAATTATGCGCCTGGCGTGCCGGCTCGAAACCGTCGCGGGCGAGGTCCTTCGCCCCCTCGTCCAACATCGCCCGACAGCGTTGCTTGAACACCGCCGGGTCGAGTGTGCCGAGCCGGCCGCCCCAGGCGAGAACGCGGTCGTGACGCTGGTCGGCGAGGAGCTGGCCAAGCGCCGACAGATGACCGGGAAAGCGCGGCACGATCACGTGCGGGATCGCGAGCTCCTCGGCGACCAGGAACACGTGCATCGGCCCGGCGCCGCCGAAGCCGAGGAGCGCGAAGTCGCGCGGATCGAAGCCGCGATTGACGGAGACCTCGCGCACGGCACCCGCCATCTTGGCGGTCGCGATGCGGATCACGCCGTCGGCGAGACCGACGATGTCCTCGCTGGCACCGAGCTCTCGGGCGAGACCACGGAACGCCTCCTCCGCGCGCGGCTTCGAGAGCTGGAGCCCGCCGGCGAGCGTGCGCGTGGTCGGCAGCCGGCCGAGGATCAGGTTCGCGTCCGAGATCGTCGGCAGTGTCCCGCCGCGCTGGTAGCAGGCCGGCCCCGGCAACGCGCCGGCGCTCCGCGGGCCGACCTCGAGCGTGCCGTCCTTCTGCACCCAGGCGATCGAGCCGCCGCCGGCGCCGATCGTGTGGATATCGAGCTGCGGCACCTGGAGCGGATAGGACTCGATCTGGTTGGCGTGGCTGATCCGCGGCGTCAATGCATGGATCAGCGCGACATCGGTCGAGGTGCCGCCCATGTCGAAGGTGATGCAGTCGGCGACGCCGGCCATGGCGCAGATGCGGACGCTGCCCCCGACGCCGCCGACCGGACCCGACAGGAACGTGCCGGCCGCGAAATCGGCGGCCTGTGCGAGCGTCATGGCGCCGCCATTCGAACCCATGATGTTGACCGGCGCGGCGAGGCCGTGGCCCTCGAGCTCGGCCGCGAGCGTCTTGAGGTAGGTCCGCACCACCGGCGTGAGATAGGCATTGAGCACCGCGGTCGAGAACCGCTCGAACTCGCCGCGCTCGTTGACGACCGATGTCGATTCGCAGACCGGCACCGCGCCGAGCCGCGCGCGGAGCCTATCGCCCGCGCTTCGTTCCGGCGCGCCATTGAGATAGGCGTTGATGAAGCAGATCGCGACCGATTCGACACCTTGGGCCGCGAGGGTCCGCGCGAGCGTGTCGAAGTCGTAGCCCTCGATCGAGCGCAGCACGGTCCCGTCGGCCGCGGTGCGCTCGGGCACCTCGAACCGGAGATCGCGCGGCACGAGCGGCTTGGGACGGACGAATTTGAGGTCGAACAGGCCGCCGATGAGCCGCCGCGTCCGCCCGATCTCGAGCGTGTCGCGGAAGCCCTCGGTCGTCAGGAGCGCCGTCTTCGCGCCCTTCTGCTCGAGGAGCGCGTTGGTCGCGATCGTCGTGCCGTGCACGAACGCGCGAACCTCGGCACCGTCGATGCCAAGCGAGCCGAGCGCGTTGAGGACGCCCTTCCACTGGCTGCCGGGGAGCGAAGGCACCTTCGCCGACTTGATCTCCTGCGACACCGTGTCGAGGCAGAGGATGTCCGTGAACGTGCCACCGACGTCGACGCCGATGAGATAGCGCGCGGTTGCCATGGCCGCCATTACATCTCGGGCGCGGAACGGACGACGCGGAGCTCGACCCGGTCGCCGGGCGCGGCCGCGAGGAGACGGAGGCTCGACGGACCGACCTGCACGGTCTCGCCGTCGCCACCGCCGATCCGCGCCCACGCGCGCACCGGGGCGGCGCGTCCGGTCGAGAGCTCGATCAGCGTCCGGTCGGTGACGCCGAGACGCCGGGCAAGCGCGGCCGACACGCGAAACTGGCGGCGCGGACCGTCCTCGATCTCCTCATTGGCCACCGCGACCGCAACGTGGACCCGGCTCGCGGCGATCGCCCGGCGCCCGCGCGCGGTCGCCGCCTTGTCGATGGTGCCGTTCGCATCGACGACGACGCCGTAGCGGCGCTCGGCGAGCACCCGCGAGAGATAGCCCTCGCGCACGTCGGCCGCCACGCGCTCCGGCGCGCGTTCCAGCGGATCGCCGTAGCCGCCGCCGCCCGCGGTCTCCTCGAGCACCACGTCGTTCTTGCCGAGCATGAACCCGGAGACCTTGCCCGGCATCGTCGAGGGCTCGACGATCTTGCCGTCACGGACCACGACGAAGCGGTTGGCGGCGCCGTTCCGCCCGCCCGCGACGCCATAAGGCGGGATGACGTTCTTCTCCGACAACACCGAGAGCATCGCGCGGTCGCCGAGGACGCGGACGGCGCGGCGGAGCCCGAAGCCGCCCCGGTACATCCCGTCGCCGCAGCTTCCCTCGCGGATCTCGCAGCGATCGACGCGGAGCGGGAACTGGCTCTCCACGGTCTCGACCGATTGGATCGAGTTGAAGTCACCCTCGTTGTAGCTCCGGACCGCGTTCGAGCCGTCGACGCCGTTCGATGCGCCGGTGCCGCCGGCCGGCCATTCGTAGTGGATGAACGTGCCGCCGGCCGCGCGCGGGCCCGCGACGTGGACATGGTTGGCGCCGCCCTTGAGGTCGCCGACGGTCATCTCCGGCACGATCTGGCCCATCGCCGCGGCGACGACCGAATCGATCGTGAACTTGACCTCGGCCATGCCGCCGCACGGCGCCGGGTCGCGCGCGTTGATGAAACTGCCGACCGGGGCGATCACCTCGATCGGGTTGAACGAGCCGTGATTGATCGGCGTCCGCGGATCGAGGAACGACTTCACGATCGTGCCGACGGCATTGAGGGCGAGTGCGGGCCCGCAATTGGTCGGACCGTTGGTCTGCGGCGAGGTGCCGGTGAAGTCGGCGATGATGCGATCGCCGGCAACGGTGAGCTTGAGGCGGATGACGAGCGGGTCGGGGTTGGTGCCGTCGCTCTCGACATAGCCCTCGGCGAAATAGTCGCCGTCGGGACACTCGGCGATGCGGGCCCGGAGCTGGCGCTCGGCGCGGAGGATCAGCTCCTCGATGCCGTCGAGGAGGCCCTTGCCGCCGAAGCGCTGGAACAGCCGCGCCAGATGCTCGCCCGCCTTGCGGCCGGTTCCGATCATCCCGTTGAAGTCGCCGAGACGCTCGGTTCGCCCGCGCATGTTGTTGAACAGGAGGTCGAGGAACGCCTGGTTCATCACGCCTTTCGACGCAATGCGCGTCGGCGGGATTCGGATGCCTTCCTGGATGATCTCGTTGACGCGCCCGGAGAGGCTGCCCGGTGTCATGCCCCCGACGTCGTTCCAGTGGCAGCGGATCGCGGCGAACAGCGCGAGCGCACCCTCGTGGAACACGGGATGGAGGAGGAGGACGTCGTTGAGATGCGTGCCGCCCGTATAGGGATCGTTGTGCAGGAACAGATCGCCCGCGTGGATATCACCGCGGAACGCCTTCACCACCTCGCGCGTCGAATAGGGGACGGCGAAGATGTGGATCGGGTGATCGGCGAGACCTTGCGCGACCTGGCGCCCGTCGGCCGCCATCAGGGCACACGAAAAGTCGTGGCCTTCGTAGATGATCGGCGCGTAGGACGAATGGATGACGTTCGCGCGCATCTCGTTGACGACCGCGATCAACGACTCGCGGATCAGTTCGAGACGGACAAGATCCTGCATCCGGGGTTCCCTGGTTCCGGGCCTCGCTCGCGCGCGGCGCGCGCGGCGCCGGACCCTATCAAAAATCGCGGCCTTGACCAATAAGCCGATCGGCGGCGCGCCGCGCGAGGCCGTCGAGAACCAGAAGCCAGGCATCGGCGATCGCCGCGGGTGTGGCGTGATCGCGGACGAATGTCTGACCGGCGGCGATGCGCCCGCGCGCCGCGCCCGGATTGGCGAGCGCCCAGGCGATGCCCTCGACGAGATCGTCGCCGACCCAGCCATAGGCGGCGAGGTCAAGATAGGCCGGCAGCTTATGGGCGACCACGAGGCGCCCGGCACGGAGCGCCTGGACCATGCGGTTGCCGCTCTTGAGCCGATCGAGCGGGCTCTCTAGGTCGACCGGCAGGATCACGATGTCGGTTCGCGTCAAGCTGCGGGCGAGCGCCTCGACCGACCAGCGGACGAGGCGGATCGACGCGCCGGCGGCACCCGGCGGCACGGCGTCGCTCACGATCGCGAGCTCGAATGGCTGGAGCCGTCCGAGCCGCGGCAGATCGCGCTGGATCAGGCGGTCGAGCGCGACGCGGTGCGGACCCGAGAGACCGAACCAGACGAGCCGGAGCGGTGTCCCCGGCGCGAAAGCGACGACCGCCTCGGGCAACTCGGCCGGATCGGGCACGAACGCGATCCGCTGTCGGGGCAGCAACGGCGCGAGCGTCGCCATGAGCGCCTGGCTCGAGGTCGTGACGGCATCGACCGTGCCGGCGAGATCGCGGAAGAATGCGGCCGCGGCCTTCGTGAACGCGGCGCCGAACTAGGCGCTGCGCGCGACCTCGTAGTCGGGCCCGAATTTGAGATCGGTGACGTCGAGGACGATCCGGGTTCCGGCGGCGCGATGCCGCGCGACAAAATCGAGGAGCGCCGGCGCGACCGCCGGCGCCGAGCGGAGCGTCGTCTCCTTGATCTGGGGCACGACGATCGTGCCCACGGTGAAGCCGCGCGAGAGTGCGCGGCCGATCGGTGCGATCTCGACGAGGCGGCCGCGCGCCCGGATCGCATGATAGGGGATGGTCGCCCGGTACCGCGTGCTGGCGAGCCGTGTCGCCGGCGCCGTCGCGTCGGCGTCCGGGTCTTCGGTCGCGGCGAGGAAGAGGATGGTCGATTGCGCCATGCGGCCCGGGGTCCTCGGCTCGACGCCATTATCGCATCGGACCCGCCGGTTGGCAGTCCCCCGGGGCCACGATAGATTGCGCCCGACCGAGACCAGGACCGCACCCCATGGCCGAGCCGACCGCCCACGTCGACACCTTCATCCGCGACAACCTGCCGCCGCGCAGCCTGTGGCCGACCATGGACTATTCCGTCCTGCCCGAGCTCGCCGCCTACCCGCCCCGCTTCAACGCCGCGGTCGAGCTCCTCGACAAGATGGTGGCGGCCGGCTACGCCGACAAACCCGCGATCCTGTTCGGCCGCGACAGCTGGACCTATGGCGCGCTCCTCGCGCGCGCCAATCGGATCGCGGGCGTACTCGTCGAGGACTGCGGCCTCGTCCCAGGGATGCGGGTCCTGTTGCGCTCGGGCAACCATCCGATGGTGGTCGCGGCCTGGTTCGCCGTGCTCAAGGCCGGCGGCATTGCGATCGCGACCATGCCGGTGCTCCGCGAGCGCGAGCTCGTGTTCATGGTCAACCGGGCGAAGATCCAGTTCGCGATCTCCGACATCAAGCTCGCCGACGACATCGAGAAGGCCAAGGCCGGCGCGCCCGATCTCCGCCGCATTCTCTATTTCGGGACCGACCGGCAGGACGGTCTCGAGGCGCTGATGGCGGCGAAGCCCGCGCACTTCGCCAGTGTCGACACCGCGGCCGACGATGTCGCGATCATCGGCTTCACCTCGGGCTCGACCGGCCAGCCCAAGGGCACGATCCATTTCCACCGCGATCTACTCGCCGTCGCCGACACGTTCATCCGCTACGTGGTCAAGATCCGGCCCGGCGACATCGTCTGCGGCAGCCCGCAGATCGCCTTTCTCTATGGTCTGTGCGCCTTCATGGTCGACACGCTGCGCTTCGGTGGCACGAGCGTGCTCCTCGAGCGGGCGACGCCGGAGTTGCTTCTCCAGACCATCCAGGACTACCGCGCCACCGTCTGCTTCTCGACGCCCTCGGGCTACAAGCTGATGCTCGACAAGGCCGGCGACTACGATCTCTCCTCGCTCCGGGTCTGCGTCGCCGGCGGCGAGCCGCTGGCGCCGGCCACCTTCAACGCCTGGGAGAAGATCACGGGCGTCCGCATGATCAACGGGCTCGGCATCTCGGAGCTCCTCCACATCTTCATCTCGGCCGCCGGCCCCGACATCAAGCCCGGGCTGATCGGCAAGGCGATCCCGGGCTTCGAGGTCCGGGTCGTCGACGAGGCCTTCAACGACGTCAAGCCGGGCGAGACCGGCCAGATGATCGTCAAGGGGCCGAACGGGTGCCGCTATCTCGACGACATCGAGCGCCAGAAGAAGTACATCCGCGATGGCTGGAACCTGTCGGGAGATCTCTGCCGCATCGACGCCGACGGCTACATCTCCTACGAGGCGCGGACCGACGACATGATCCTGACCGCGGGCTACAACGTCTCCGGCCTCGAGGTCGAAAGCGTCCTGCTCGAGCATCCGAAGGTGAAGGAATGCGCGGTCGTCGGCTCGCCCGACAAGGATCGCGGCCAGATCGTCAAGGCCTTCGTTGTGCTGGCGACCGGCGCGAGCCCGGGCGAGGACACCACGCTCGAGCTGCAGAACTTCGTGAAGAGCCAGATCGCGGCGTTCAAATACCCGCGCGCGATCGAGTTCGTCGCCGATCTGCCGCTGACCGCGACCGGCAAGATCCAGCGCGGCGCGCTGCGCCAGCTCGAGCGCGAACGCGCCGCGGGAACCGGCGGGACTACTTGACGATATCGCAGACGTAGGTTGTCACGACCGGGCCGATCGCATCGGCCGTCGCCTTGTTGAACGACACCGTCGCCTCGAGCCGGGTCGTCAGCACCTCGCGCTTCTTCTCGTCGCCATAGACGATCTCGCGCAGCGCCGCCGCCGTGCCGGCCTTGCAGTCGAAATGCGCGAGCAGCTGACGGGCTTCGGCCTTCTTGTCGCCGACCGCCTTGGGCTCGCGGTAGACGATCCGCGTCCAGGCCGTCTTGACGTCGCCCGCGATCCGAACGCCCGGTGTGTCGAGATAGATCTTCCCGTCCGAATCCTCGCCGACGACCTCCCACTGCTGCGCCGCCGCCGGCGTCGCCGCCACCGCCAGAACCACGCCCGCGACGATAGCCCACCTGGTCATGTTGCCTCCTTCGTCTGATCCCTGAAGTTGCGCGAAAATTAGAGGGTTTTTCAGCTATTTCGAGCTTCTTGTCGAGGTGATATCGAGGTTCAACGGCGGCGCGGCTCGAGGATCACCTTGCCGCGTACCTGGCGGTTCCGGATCACATCAAAGCCGGGCACGAAATCGGCGAGCGCGAAACGCGCCTGCACCGGCACGCGGATCTTGCCGGCGAGATAGAGCGCGAAGATCTCGTCCTGCACCCGCTGCACCCAGGCCGGATCGCGATCGCGATAGTCGCTCCAGTTGACGCCGGTGACCGCGATGTTCTTGAGGAGGAGATAGTTCGCCTTGACGGTCGGTATCTCGCCGCCGGTGAAGCCGACGACCACCTGCCGGCCACGCCAGTTGAGCGCGCGGAGCGCACCGTCGAACGTCTCGCCGCCAACCATCTCGATCACGACGTCGACGCCGCCGCCGGTGATCTGGCGGATGTCGGCGCGCACGCGCTCGCGGAGGTCGTGGCCGGACAGATCGATCACGTGATCGGCGCCGTTCTCGCGCGCGAGGTCGGCCTTGGCGGGCGAGGTGAGCCCCGCGATCACCGTGCAGCCGAACGCCTTGGCGAGCTGCATGGCGCCGATGCCGACGCTCCCGGTCGCCGCCGTCACGAGGACGCTTTCGCTCGCCTTCACCGCGGCCCGATCGACGAGGGCGAAGTGCGCGGTCTGGTAGGCAATACCGACCGCGGCGGCCTCATCGAACCCCATCGCGTCCGGGATGGGGTAGCAGTGCGTCGCCGGCGCGACGAGCTCCTCGGCAAAGGCGCCGTACTCGACCTGCACCATCACGCGGTCGCCGACCCGGAGGGCCGCGACGTCCGCGCCGAGCGCCGCGACGACGCCGGCGCACTCCTTGCCGGGGCTGAAGGGGAGCGGCGGCCTGACCTGGTAGCGGCCGGCGATCACCAGGAGATCGGGAAAATTGATCGCTGCGGCGTGGACGTCGATCCGGACCTCGCCCTTGCCCGGCACCAAGGAGGGGACGTCCTCGATCGCGAGGTCCTCCGGCGCCCCGAGCTTCCGCGCGATGATTGCCCGCATGTTGCCCTGCCCTTGCCGACCGCCGGTCCCGCCCCAATGTGAACGAAACCCGCGCCGTTCCCTGGGACAATCCGCTTATAGACAGCCCGGCGGCCGCGGTCCAGTTTCCGCCCTGCCGGTCGTCGACCAGGCACCCTGGCCAAACACGACGGCCAGCCACGATGGAGAGCGCGATGCGCGTCGGCATCCCCAAGGAGATCAAGAACCACGAATACCGGGTCGGCATGACGCCGCCGGGTGTGCGTGAGCTCGTCCGTCATGGCCATACCGTGATCGTCGAGCGGAACGCCGGCCGCACGATCGGGATCGACGACCACCACTACGCGGCGGCGGGGGCCCGCGTGGTCGATGATGCCGCCGCGGTGTTCGCCGAGGCCGACATGGTCGTCAAGGTCAAGGAGCCGCAGGGGTCCGAATATGCGCTCCTCCGCGCCGGCCAGATCCTGTTCACCTATCTCCATCTCGCGCCCGACCTGGACCAGACCCGCGCCCTGATGCGGTCGGGCTGCATCGCGATCGCCTACGAGACCGTCACCGATGTCCAGGGCGGCCTGCCGCTGCTCGCGCCGATGAGCGAGGTCGCGGGCCGCATGGCGGTGCAGGCCGGGGCGACCTGTCTCGAGATCGCCCATGGCGGGCGCGGGGTTCTCCTCGGCGGCGTTCCCGGTGTCGAGCCGGGCAAGGTCGTCATCATCGGCGGCGGCGTGGTCGGGGCCAATGCGACGCTCGTCGCGATCGGGATGGGGGCGAGAGTGACCGTGATCGACAGATCGCTCCGCCGCCTCGCCGAGCTCGACTACCACTACAAGAGCCTGATCACGACGCTCTATTCGACCCATGACGCGATCGAGGCGGAGGTCGCCACCGCCGATCTCGTGGTCGGCGCCGTGCTCCTGCCGGGGGCCGCCGCGCCCAAGCTCGTCACCCGCGCGATGGTGCGCGGCATGAGGCGCGCCTCGGTGATCGTCGACGTCGCGATCGACCAGGGTGGCTGCGCCGAGACCAGCCGGCCGACGACCCATGCCGAGCCGACCTATGTCGAGGAGGAGGTCGTCCACTACTGCGTCACCAACATGCCGGGGGCGGTCGCGCGCACATCGACCTTCGCGCTCAACAACGCGACCTTGCCGTTCATCCTCCGGATCGCCGATCTCGGCTACCGCAAGGCGCTCGAAGGCGACCCGCATTTGCTCGCCGGGCTCAACGTCTATCGAGGCCTCCTGACCTATGGCGCCGTCGCCGAGGCGCAAGGCGCCGCGCACGTGCCGCCGCGCGAGGCGCTCGCCCGCACCGCCTGAGCGGACGCCTATTGCAGCGGCGAGAACGAGACCGGCATCAGGATGCGGTTCTCCTGCTTCACGATGAGGTCGAGATTGGCCTTGAGATAGGCCGGCCATTGCGGGTGCTGGGCGAGGAGGACCCGCCGGCGCGCGCGGTCGTCGAGCGAATCATAGGCCCAGATGTGGACCACCGTGTTGAGCGTCCCGACATCGCACTGCCAGAAGCCGATCAGCCGGCCCAGGACCTCGCGCTGCACCGGGAGCCCGAGCGTCTCGTAATTGCGGATGTACTCGGCGACGCGGCCGGTCACGATCGTGTAGGTGCGTTCCTCGTAGATCATCGTCGCGGTCCCCTCGGTCTCGGGTCGTTCTAGCATGGGGGCCGGCGGGCGTCTAAGCTCGTACCGACCCACCATCGAAAGCGCCGCGATGCCGCCATTCATGCCGTCTCTCCCTGCCGTCCCGGGAACGCTCGACCTCTGGAGGTTCGACCGCACGCTCTCGGCCCACCTCAACCCCTATAGCCATGTGCTTATGCTCGGCCCGTCGGCGATGTCGAACGGCGAGCGCGACCTGATCGGCGTCTATGTCTCGGCGCTCAATCGCTGTCGCTTCGCCTATCGCCTCCATGTCGAGGTGTCGACGCTGTTCGGCCTGCCGCGCGCCGCCCTCGATGCGCTGTGGGAGAAACCGGAGCCCGACGGCTTCGGGCCGAAGATGCGCCCCATCCTCGCCTATGCACGGACGCTCACCCGGGCGCCGGCGAGCGCGACGCAAGCGGACGCGAATGCGATCTACGCCGCCGGCTGGGACGAGCAGACCTTCTTCCAGGCGGTCAACATCGCCGCCTATTTCAACTTCATGAACCGCCTGCTCAACGGCACCGGCGTCGACGGCAACCGCGACGACTTCGTGCGGCTGGCGCGTCAGATCGTCGACATCGGCTATGTCGGGCGCACCTGACGCCGTCGCGGCCCCGGTCGGGTTCATCGGCGTCGGCATCATGGGCCGACCGATGGCCGCCTGCCTCCGGCGCGCCGGCTTCGCGGTCCTCGTCCACGACGCCCGCGCCGAGACCGCCGAGGCCGTCGCGCGCGAGATCAGAGCGACCGCGCTCGCCTCGCCCGCCGCCATCGGTGCGGCCTCCCCGATCGTCGTCACCATGCTGCCGTCGTCGGCCGAGGTGCGCGCCGTGACGCTCGGCGCGGGCGGCCTCGTCGAGGGTTTCCGTCCTCGGAGCATCGTCCTCGACATGTCCTCATCGGTGCCGGCGGAGACCGTGACCCTCGCCGCCGATCTCGCCCGGCTCGGCCATGCTCTGGTCGATGCCCCGGTCTCGGGCGGCAGGCCGCGCGCGATCGACGGCACGCTGACGCTGATGGTCGGCGGCACCGACGCCGATGTCGCCCACGTCATGCCGGTCCTCCGCGCCATGGGAAAAGACATCTTCCGCACCGGGCCCGCCGGCTCCGGCCATGCCATGAAGGCGCTCAACAATCTCCTCAATGGCCTCGGCGTGCTCGCCGCCGCCGAGACGCTCGCGATCGGGCGCCGCTTCGGGCTCGACCCCAAGGTCATGGTCGATGTCGTGAACGCCTCGACCGGCATGAACCATGCGACGCGGAACAAGATGGAGCGCTACGTCTTCTCGCGCGCGTTCAACTCGGGCTTCGGGCTCGACCTGATGGTCAAGGACCTCGAGATCGCGCTCGGCATCGCCGCCGGCCATGGTGCGCCGGCGCCCCTCGGGGAGCGTTGTCTCGCGCTCTGGCAGTCGGCGCAAACGGCGCTCGGCGCCGGCCGGGACCACACCGAAATCGCGCGCTGGGTCGAGGAGCGCGCCGCGACCCATCTCGGCGGGGACGGCTGACCGCCCGCATGCGTCAACCGATCGGGTTACCCACGAACAATCTCCGCGGCGTCCTCTGGATGCTGGGCGCGATCCTCGCGCTCACCGCGATGTTCGGGTTCATGAAGCTCCTGATCCAGGAGAAGCTGCCGCTGTTCGTCGCGGCCGATCTCCGCAACGTCTTCGCGCTCCTCACCATGATCCCCTTCGTGCTCCGCATCGGCGGCCCGAGCGGGCTCGCGACGCGACGGCCATGGGATCACCTCCGGCGCTCGATCTACGGCAACCTCGCATTCGTGCTCCTCGTCTACGCGCTCGAGCACCTGATCCTCGCCGACGCGATGACGCTCTCGTTCACAACACCCTTGTGGGCGATCCTCACCGCCTTCGTTCTCCTCGGTGAGCGCATCCGGCCGAGGCGCGCGGTCATCATCCTGATCGGCTTCTGCGGCGTCCTCCTGATCGTGAAGCCCCAAGGCGGCGTCGAACCCGCAGCCGTCCTCGCGCTTCTGAGCGCGCTCGCGACCAATCTCGCGATGATCGAGGTGAAGAAGCTCTCCTCGACCGAGCCGCCCACGCGGATCGCGTTCTGGTTCCTTCTCTTCGGGCTGGTCGTCCTCGCGCCGCCCGCGATCTACACCTGGCAGACCCCGACCGCGCTCCAGTTCGTCTGGCTGTTCGCCGCCGGCGTCCTCACGACGCTCGGCCAGGAATGCCTCGCGCGCGCCTATGGCTACGGCGAGATGACGATCATTGCGCCGATGGACTATCTCCGTCTCCCGGTCGCCGCGGCGATCGGCTATTTCGGGTTCAGCGAGCTCCCCGATGCTCTGTCGGGGCTCGGCGCCGTCATCATCATCGGGACGTCGTTCTACATCGCCCGTGTCGAGGGGCGCCGACCGCGCGCCGGGCCGCGCGGCTCAGCGTGAAGCGAGGGCCACGACCGGCCGCTGCGCGACGCCGCCATAGGCGCTCAAGGGCCGGATCAGACGATTGTCGGCGTTCTGCTCGAAATAATGCGCCGACCAGCCGGTGGTCCGCGCCATGACGAAGATCGGCGTGTAGAGGTCGATCTCGAAGCCCATCAGGTAGTAGGCCGGGCCCGACGGAAAATCGAGATTGGGGTGGATGTTCTTCTCGCTGAGCATGTAGTCCTGGAGCTCGTCCTCGATCGCGAGCCACCGGTTCTCGCCCGCCCAGCGCGACAGGTCCTCGAGACATTTCCGCATCGTCGGCACGCGCGAATCGCCGGTCTTGTAGACGCGGTGACCGAAGCCCATGACGAGGCGCTTGTTCCTGAGCGCCTGCTCCATCCAGGCGCGCGCCTTCTTCGCGGTGCCGATCTCGCGCAGCATGTGCATCACCGCTTCGTTGGCGCCGCCGTGGAGCGGCCCCTTGAGCGAGGCGATGCCCGCCGTCGTCGCGCCATAGATGTCCGAGCGCGTCGAGGCGACGACGCGGGTGGTGAAGGTCGAGGCATTGAAGCTGTGCTCGGCGTAGAGGATGAGCGAGATGTCGAAGGCGCGCACGACCTCCTTCGGCGGCACCTTGCCGAAGCACATGTGGAAGAAGTTCTCCGAGAACGATAGATCGCTCCGCGGTGCGATGCGGCGGAGCCCCTTCCGGACCCGGTAGTCGGTCGCGATCATGGTCGGGATCTTGGCGAGGAGGTCGAGCGCGCGGCGCTTGTCCGCCTCGAGCGTCTCGCCGCCCCAGGCAACCTCGCGGAGACCGAGAAAGCTCACCGAGGTGCGGATCGTGTCCATCGGGTGCGCGCGCTTCGGATAGCGCTTGATGACCGCGAGGAGATCGGCGCCGATCTCGCGCCGGGCGCGTTCGGCGCGGCGGAAGGCGGCGAGTTCCTTCTTGTTCGGAAGCTCGCCATTGTAGATCAGATAGGCGACCTCCTCGAACGTACAATGGGCGGCGAGATCCTGGACCGCATAGCCGCGATAGGTGAGCGAGTTCGTCTCGGGCATCACCTTCGAGACGGCCGTCGTATCGACGACGACGCCATCGAGCCCGCGATAGATCTTCTGTTCTTCGGCCATGGTCGTGCGTCTGCCCCCGTGCAGCGGCGCTCAGAGCTTGAAGTTGAAGACGCTCTGATCGAACGCGTTGTATTCCTCGTAACGAATGAGGTCGTAGAGCCGGGCGCGCGTCATCATGCGATCGACCACGCCTTTCTGCGAGCCTTGCGCCTTGATCGCGTCATAGGCGGAATCGATCGCACCCATCGCGAGGCGGAGCGCGGTGACGGGATAGATGACTAGGTTGTAGCCGAGATCGGCGAGCTGCTTCGTATCGTAGAGCGGAGTCTTGCCGAACTCGGTCATGTTGGCGAGAAGCGGCGCCGCGATCGCCTTCCGGAACGCGGCATACTCCGCCTCGGTCTGGAGCGCCTCGGGAAAGATCATGTCGGCGCCGGCATCGACATAGGCCTTCGCCCGCGCGACCGACGCCTCGAAGCCCTCGGACGCGCGCGAGTCGGTGCGCGCGATGATCAGGAAGTTCTTGTCGCGGCGCGCCTCGGCCGCGGCGCGCACGCGCTGGACCATGGTCGCGGTGTCGACGAGCTGCTTGTTGTCGAGATGGCCGCAGCGCTTCCGGCTCACCTGATCCTCGAGATGACAGCCGGAGAGACCGGCATCCTCGAGCTCGCGCACCGTCCGCGCCGCGCCCATCGCCTCGCCGAACCCGGTGTCGATGTCGATGATCGCCGGCAGATCGGTGACGCGGGCGACCTGGTGACCGCGGAGCGCGACCTCGGTGAGCGTCGTGAGCCCGATATCGGGAAGCCCGAGCTCGTTGGCGAGGACGGCGCCCGAGATATAGACACCGTCGAACCCCTTCTCCTCGATCAGCATGGCAACGAGAGGCGAGAACACGCCGGGAAAGCGCAACAGACGCCCCGACGCGAGGGCCGTGCGGAACTCCTTGCGTTTCGCGGCGGCCTCGAGCTTGGTGAACAGCATCAGAATATCCCGCGGTTGTCGCGTTCGGCGTGGGTGAGCGTCGCCTTGTCGAGGACGACGTTGATTTCGGCGACGCGCTTCGCTTCGAGGCCGGGAAGACGCTGGACGAGGTCGAGGAAGCGCCGGCTCTCACCGGGAGAGATCAGCCCTTCGGTGAGCGTCTCGAACTTCCTGATGTAGTCGGCGCGTGCAAAGGGCCGCGCGCCGGCCGCATGAGCGTTCGCGACCGCGAGCTCGTCGGCGATGACGCGGCCGTCCTTGAGCGTGATCTCGACCCGGCCGCCGAAGGCGCGCTTGTTGGGGTCGGGCTCGTGGTAGCGTTTGGTCCAGCCCGGGTCCTCGACCGTCGCGACCTTGTGCCAGAGCCGCACCGTGTCGGCGCGACCGGCGCGCTCCGGCGTATAGGAGCGGATGTGGTGCCAGGCGCCGTCCTGCAGCGCGACGGCGAAGATGTACATGATCGAGTGATCGAGCGTCTCTCGGCTCGCCTTCGGGTCCATCTTCTGCGGATCACCCGACCCCGAGCCGATGACATAGTGCGTGTGGTGGCTCGTCCTGATGACGATCTTGTCGATCGCCTCGATGTCTGGGACCTTCGGCCGGAGCTTGAAGGCGAGATCGATCAAGGCCTGGCTCTGGTACTCGGCCGAGTGTTCCTTCGTATAGGACTCGAGAATGGCCTGCTTCGCCTCGCCCTTCGCCGGCAACGGCAGCTTGTAGCTCGCGTCCGGTCCCGACAGCATCCAGGCGATCACCGAATCCTCGCCTTCATAGATCGGCGACGGTGATTTCTCGCCGCGCATCGCCCGGTCGGCCGCCTCGATCGCGAGCTTGCCCGCGTGCGCCGGCGCGAAAGCCTTCCAGCTCGAGATCTCGCCCTTCCGCGACTGCCGCGTCGTGCAGGTGACGTGGAGCGCTTGCTGCACCGCCTGATAGATCGTCTCGGTCGGAAGCCCCATCAGCGTCCCGAGCCCGGCCGCCGCCGAGGGCCCGAGATGGGCGATGTGGTCGATCTTATGCTCATGCAGACAGATGCCCTTCACGAGGTCGATCTGTATCTCGTAGCCGGTCGCGAGGCCCCGGATCAGCGCGCGCCCGTCCTTGCCGCATTGCTGCGCCACCGCGAGGATCGGCGGGATGTTGTCCGCCGGATGCGAGTAGTCGGCGGCGAGGAAGGTGTCATGGAAATCGAGCTCACGGACCGCGGTGCCGTTGGCCCAGGCCGCCCACTCTGCCTCGACGCGCCGCTCGAGCGGCAGACCGAACACCGCGGCGCCGCCCGCACGCGGATGGGCGACCGCCTGGGCGCGCGCGGCCGCGACGGGCTCGCGGTTGATCGCCGCAATCGCCACGGATGCGTTGTCGATGATGCGGTTCACGATCATGTCGACGACCGCGGGCTCGACCTCGACCGCATCGCTCGCGACGGCCGCGATCTTCCAGGCGAGTTGGTCTTCCTTGGCGAGCTTCTCCTTGGAGGGATAGACCCGGACGGTATGGTCGATCATGATGTAATCTTCACCGGTATCGTTGGCGGCGCGCATCATAGCCCATCGACCCCTCGGGTCAATGAACGGGCGGAACGGCGCCGCGGAGGGAAGGCATGATCGTCGAGGAACGGATCTACACGCTCAAGGCCGGCGCCACGCCCGACTACATGCGTATCTATGAGACGGAAGGGTTGCCGATCCAGACGCGAATCCTCGGCAATCTCGTCGGCTGGTACACGACCGATTTCGGACCGCTCAACCAGGTCGTTCACATGTGGGGCTATGCCGACTTCGCCGACCGCACGCGACGGCGCGCCGCGCTTGCCGCCGACAAGGACTGGCAAATCGTGCTCGGCAAGCTCCGCGCGCTGATCCTGACCCAGGAGAACAAGATCCTCTCGCCCGCGCCGTGGTCGCCCGTGCGATGAACACCCGGCCGAACATGCGCACCGGCGGCCAGATCCTGGTCGATGCGCTCCGCCTCCACGGCACCGACATGGTGTTCTGCGTGCCGGGGGAGAGCTATCTCGCGACCCTCGATGCCTTCCACGACGCCGCGGACGCGATCCGCCTGATCGTGTGCCGGCAGGAGGGCGGCGCCGCCAACATGGCGGAGGCCTATGGCAAGCTGACCGGGCGGCCCGGGATCTGTTTCGTCACGCGCGGCCCCGGCGCGACCCACGCCTCGGTCGCGATCCACACCGCGCACCAGGATTCGACGCCGCTGGTCCTCTTCGTCGGCCAGGTCGGCCGGTCGATGATCGAGCGCGATGCGTTCCAGGAAATCGACTACCGGCGCATGTTCGGCCAGTTCACGAAATGGGTGGCGCAGATCGACGATCCGGCGCGCGTGCCCGAGATGGTGAGCCGCGCGTTCCACACCGCGACCTCCGGCCGGCCGGGCCCGGTCGTCCTCGCGCTGCCCGAGGACATGCAGACCGAGACGGCGGCGGTCGAGGACGGTCTCCGCTATCACCCGATCGAGCCCGCCCCCGATGCCACCGACATGATCCGCCTCCACGACCTCCTGTCACGGGCGAAGCGCCCGTTGATGATGGTCGGCGGCGGCGGCTGGTCGAAGGCGGCCTGTCGCGACATCGTCGCCTTCGCCGAAGCGAACGACCTCCCGACGATCGCCGCCTTCCGCCGCCAGGACGTCTTCGACAACACGCACCGCAACTACGCCGGCGATATCGGGCTCGGCATCAATCCGGCGCTGCAGGCACGGGTGCGCGAAGCCGATCTCCTCCTCGTCGTCGGTGCGCAGCTCACCGAGATCATCACCGGCGGCTATACGCTGTTCGACATGCCGAAGCCGCGCCAGACGCTGATCCACGTCCACCCCGGCATCCACGAGCTCGCGCGCGTCTATCAGGGCGATCTCCTGATCAATGCGGGCATGAACCGGTTCGCGCACGCCGCGCGTCTGATGGCACACGTGACCGGGCGGCCGTGGGGCGAGTGGGCGCGCGCCGCACGCGCCGACTATGAGCGCCATCTGGTTCCCGAGGGCTCGCCCGGCGCGGTCGACCTCGCCGAGATCGTGATCGCGCTCCGCACTCAGCTTCCGCGCGATGCGATCATCGCCAACGGCGCCGGCAACTACACCGTCTGGGTGCACCGGTTCTACCAATGGCGCGACTACGGCACCCAGCTCGCGCCGCAGTCGGGCTCGATGGGCTATGGCGTGCCGGCCTCGATCACGGCGGCGCTCCTGCACCCCGACCGCCCGGTCGTCTCCTTCGCCGGCGACGGCTGCTTCCTGATGAACGGCCAGGAGCTCGCGACCGC
Organism: Alphaproteobacteria bacterium; assembly: GCA_016869145.1. Lineage (GTDB taxonomy): Bacteria > Pseudomonadota > Alphaproteobacteria > MPNO01 > VGEU01 > VGEU01. The sequence goes on from VGEU01000001.1 coordinate 26,756, forward strand.
CGTCCAGTACGGCGCCAAGGTGGTCTACATCGTGGTCAATAACGGGATCTACGGCACGATCCGCATGCACCAGGAACGCGAGTATCCCGGGCGCATTTCCGGCACCGGGATCAACAACCCCGACTTCGCGGCCTATGCCCGGGCCTTCGGCGCCCATGGCGAGCTGGTGACGCGGACCGCCGATTTCGCCGCCGCCTTCGACCGCGCCCGCGCGCATGACGGCCCGGCGCTGATCGAGCTTCGGGTCGACCCGGAAGCGATCACGCCCAAGACGACGCTCCGCGCGATCCGCGACGCCGCGCTCGCCAAGAGCAAGAAAGGGTGACGGGGCCTCAGCGATCGGCCGCGTAGACCGTGACGGTGTGTGGGCTCAAGGCGTGGGTGAGGCCGTCGCGGAAGCGGTGCGTCGCCGCGTGCAGAAAACCGGCGCGCGCCAGCACCGCCTCGTGCACCGGGTTCACGTAGACGAGATAGATCGGCCTGGGGCGGTGCTCCCAGAAGCGGCGCACGTTCTCGACGAAGGCTTCGAGCACCGGCGCATCGAACGGATGGTACAGGAAGAAGACGCACGGCTCGTCCGGAACCGCGAACGTGGTCGCATCCTCGTGCAGCACTTCGACCTCGGTCGCGTCGGGGCGACGGCGGCGCTGCCCTGCGGCGTTGGCGCGCGCAATGTCGATCAGCTCGCGGGCGAACTCGACGCCGACGACACGCTTGTAGCCGAGCTCGGCTGCCACGAGCAGCATGCGTCCCTTGCCGGCGCCGACATCGACGAAGACGAACTCGGCGGGCGCGCCGGGAAGCCGTTGCAGGATGCGACGGAGCACCCAACCCGGTGTCGGCATGTATTCGATGCCGAGATCGCGGTTGGGGCCGGTGACGGTGAGCTGGTCCGGCGTCACGCCGCCCCGCGTCGTCGCGCCGTAGCGATGATCGAGCGCGCGGTCGTGAAACCACCAGTGAAGCCGGTAGAGGACGACCTTTCGCACCGCCCCGAGCGCGTAGCGGAAGCCTTTGTCGCGGGCGAGCGCCGCGACGGCGCGTAGGTCATGGACGAGGCGCACGCGCCGCGCTCGGGCCGATTGCTGCCGTCGGCTACCGGGCGAGAAGCTTGTTGAGCTCGGGATGCGGCACCGCATCCGCCATGTAACCGTAGGTCCCCCCCGCCTTCAGTTCCGCCGCCGCCTTGCGCACGATGCCGTAGGCCGCGCGCGCGATGGAGCCGCCGACGGTGACCCGGCAGACGCCGAGGCGTTGCAGCTCCGGCACCGGCGGCGTCTTCGGGGTGGCGAGGATATTCACCGGCGCGGCGATAGACGTCACGAGCCGGCCGATCGATTCCGCGTCGTTCACGAAGGGAACGAAGATGCTGTCGGCGCCGGCCTGGCGATAGGCATTGCCGCGCGCGACCGCCTCGTCGAAGACCGCGCTCCCCGTGCCGCCGGTCCAGAAACCGTCGGTGCGGGCGTTGATGACGAGCGGCACGCCGGCCTTGCCGGCGGCCTCGCGCGCGGCCCGGATACGTTCGACCGCGAGAGACCGGTCGATCAGCGGGCTCTTCGCGTCGTGGGTGCCATCCTCGAGATTGATGCCGACGGCGCCGGCCTCGATCGTCTGGCGCACCGTCTCCGCCACGTGCTCGGGCTTCGGGCCGTAGCCAGCCTCCATGTCGGCGGTGACCGGAACGCGGAGCCGGGTTGCGATGCGACGGACCATCTCGATCATTTCACCGCGCGAGATCACCTCGCCGTCCGGATAGCCGTAGACGAAGGCGACGCCGGCGCTCGTCGTCGCGACCGCAGGAAAGCCCGCCTCCTGGAGGAGGACCGCGCTCGCGACGTCCCAGGCATTCGGGATGAGGAGGATGTCGGGACCCTGGTGGAGTCTGCGGAACGCCTCCGCCCTCGCCGTCTGTGTCGCATTGTCCATCGCCGCACCCTTCTGTCGAGCCGGTGAAGGATAGCGCGCGGCGACGACCGTGTCTTCCCGCGTGAGACTAGGGCGTCGGAGCGGTCGCCCGGGCGAGCGCCGCGACGAGGTCCTGCGGCTCGACCGGCTTTGCCACATGATCGGTCATGCCGGCGGCGAGGCAGCGCTCGCGATCGCCCGGCAAGGCATCAGCGGTGAGCGCGATGATCGGCGCCCGGCCGCGCGCATCGCCGAGCGCGCGGATTGCGCGCGTCGCCTCAACCCCATCGAGGACCGACATGTTACCGGCATGTTGAGGTCCATCAGGATCGCGTCGTAGACGGTCCAGCGGGCCATGGCGACGGCCTGGGCGCCGGTCGCGACGACATCGACCCGATGCCCGGCCCGCTCGAGGATGGTGGCGAGAAACATCCGGTTGATCTCGTTGTCCTCGGCGAGAAGGAGGTTGAGCGACGCGAGCGCGCCTGGCGCACGCCGGGCGTGGTCCTGCGGTTCGACCGCCGCACGGCCGAACGGCACGGTGAAATGGAGCCGGCTGCCACCACCCGGCGCCGGCGCGACCGCGATCTCTCCCCCCATCCGCTCGACGAGCGTCCGGCTGATCCAGAGCCCGAGCCCGGCGCCACCCCGCCTCCGCCCGCCCTCGCCTTGTCGGAAGCGGGCGAAGAGCGTCGCCGCTTCCTCGGCCGGGATCCCGGGGCCGGTATCGGTCACGGCGAACCCGAGCGTCGTCTGCGTCCGGCCGCGCGCCGCGACCGCCACATCGATGGCGATGCCGCTGCGCTCGGTGAACTTGATCGCGTTGCCGACGAGATTGGCGAGCACCTGGCGGACGCGGACCCCGTCGCCGAGGAGGCTCACCGGGACGTCCGGCGCGATGGTCGCAACGAGCGTGAGGCCGCGCGCCGCCGCCCGCGGCCGTTCGAGCTCGACGAGACCGGCGATGAGATCGGCGGCCGAGAACGGGCGCATTTCGATCGCGAACCCGTCCCTATCGAGCCGCGCGAGATCGATGACGTCGTCGAGGAGGCGGGCGAGCGTCTCGGTCGCGCCGCGGAGCGCCTCGACATGGCGTCGCTGGGTCGGATCGATCGCCTCGTCGGCGAGGAGCGTGGTCATGCCGAAGATGCCGCCGAGCGCCGTCCGCATCTCGTGGCTGACCGTCGCGAGCGCTTCGAGCGAAGGGTCACGTTGGTCGGGAACGGCGGCCTCGGCCGGCGGAGCCGGCTCGGTCAAGGCAGCGCGGGCGCGGGGCGCGTTCAATGGACCAGCCTCGGCATACGATGGCAGGTCGATCGTTTCGGATGGCGGTTAAACCGGGATTAACGGCGCCGGTGGCCGTGGTTAGAGAAGCCGGATCTCCGGGATCGGGCCACCATCGGCCATCGCCAGCACCGGCCCGATCACCGACTGCGGGTCGGCGAGGCCCGCGAAACGAAGGAGATCGCGCGCCTTGTCGATCATCTCGGCGGCCGACAGCGCGAGCTCAGGGTCGCCCTTGCAGTGGGTGCGCGCCGCGCTGATGCGCCGGCCATCCTTGAAGACGACCGCGACCTCGCCGCCCCAGGCGCGCGGGTAGTTGCCGGCATAGGGCTCGCCGGCGCGGACCCGCATGAGGCGACGGAGCGCCCCGGCCCGGCCGCGGGCGCCCGGCTCGAAGCTCTCGAACGAGACCTTGCCGTCGAGGAGCGCGATCGCGACGCAGTGCTGCAGCGAGAACTTGGCCTCGTAGAGGCTCGCCGGCTCCGCCCGGTCGCACACATCGAGCGCGGCGCGATAGGTGACGACGTCGACCTCGGCAACCGACTGCGTCGCGAGCGAGGGCGCGAGCTCGAGCGCGGCATCGATCACCGGGTGGGTGTGGCGGCACGACGGCCACGGCTTGATCGATGTCGCATGGACCTGCCAGCGGGATTCCGGGCTCCGGAATACCGCGTCGGGGTCCGGATCGGGGCAAGCGCCGGCATAGAGCCCCGCCGGCCCCTCGAGGATCGTGGGCGGGCCGGTGAACCCCTCGGCGGCGAGCTCGGCCGCGACCACGCCGGCTTCCGCGGCACGGCCGGCGTGAAGGTGCTTCGACATGGCGCCGGTCGCGAGGAACTCCCAGAGCCCCGCCGACTGGGTTCCGGCATTGCCGAGCGCATGCACCGCCTGGTCGTCGTCGAGACCGAGAAGCGCCGCCGCCGCCATCGCCGACCCGTACGGCCCGCAGGTCGCGGTGTTGTGCCAGACCTTGTAATGGGCCCCGCCGACCGACATGCCGACGCGTGCCGTCGCCTCGAAGCCGTGCAGGATCGCCCGCAGGACCGCCTCGCCCGTGGCCCCTTTGGCGCGCCCGATCTCGAGCGCGGCGGGCACGACGACGCAGCCGGGATGGACGACCGAGGCGCGGTGGAGATCGTCGACCTCGAGGATGTGGATGAGCGCGCCCATCAGGAAGGCGCGCCGCCCGGCATCGCCCTGGCGACCCTTGGCCCATTTGAGGAGCACCTCGCCCGGGGCCGAGCGCCGCCCGGCGAGGGCATTGGCGATCGCATCGAGGGTGAACAGCGCCGTCACCTCGAGGTCGGCCGCCTGGATCGGCTTGGTGCGGATCAGGGTCACGAGGCGCCGGGTCAGTGACCCGGCGTCCCGCTCGGCGAGCCTCGGGGTGGCGGTCGCGTTCATCGCGGCCTCAGGTCATCGGCTTGTAGTTCGGGTAGCGGGCGGACACGTCGATGTCGAACAGCTTCCGCGAGTTCTCGCCGAGGATGTTGCGCTTGGCCTTCTCGTCGAGGAACGGCAGGTCGTAGATGACGCTCGGCAGATCCATGTCCCAGTGCGGATAGTCGGAGCACCACAAGAGTTGCGTCTCCGCCTTGATCATCTTGAAGGTGCACTCGAGCACGGACATGTCGCTCGGCATCTCCATCGGCTGGTTGGTGTAGAACATGTCCTGCATGTACTCGCTCGGCAGCTTCTTGAGGCCGGGGGCCTCGGAGCTCCGCATCTTGTAGTCGTTGTCGAGCCGCTGCATCAGCCACGGGATCCAGGCGAGGCCGGACTCGATCCACACCACTTTGAGCTTGGGGAACCGTTCCGGCAGCGCGTTGACGATCCAATTGGCGCAGTGAACGACGTTGAAGAACGTGAAGCCGAGCGCGTGGGCGACCAGGAACCGGTTGGTGTTGGAGAGCATCTGGTCGTTCCAGTTATACGAGGCGTGGAAGCTGAGCGGCTTCCCCATCTCCTCGATCAACCGGTAGGTCTTCATGTAGGCGTTGTCGTGCACCGGCTTGTAGCGGGTGGACACCACCATGAAGCCGCACACGCCCTTCTTGTCGCCGAAGTCCTTGACCATCTTGTAGGTCGCTTCGGGATCGTTGAACGGGAGATACAGCATCGTCTTGATGCGCGGCTCGTCGGCCATGATCTTCTCGATCAGCCAACGGTTATAGGCGCGCGACATGGCGACCTCGACTTCGGCCTGCGGGTGGAGGCCGAGGAGCAGCATCGGGGTCGGGAACAGACAGGCATAGTCGACGCCCATCGCGTCCATCCACTTGAGCGACAAATGGACGTCGCGGTGCTTGCCGTCGGCCGGCGTTCTCTCGGTCTTGCGCAAGGGATAGCGCGTCACGCGCCCGGCCATGTCCTGGTAGCCGACGACACCGGGCAGAAGCGGCGTCTGCGCACCGGTGCCCTTGCCGGAATAGACGAGACCGGTGTGGCGGATGACCGGATCCTCGATGAACTGCACGATCTCGGCCATCGACTCGTTCTCGTAGTGATGGCAGTCGATGTCGATGATCGGAAACTGGTGGTACTTGCGCTCGTCGCGCTGGCGCGCGGCGTTGATGAGCAGCTTCGCGGTATCGAACTCCTCGACGGTCATCTTGTGGATGTCGCTGGTCGGCAATTCCATCGTTTCCTCCTTCAGACCCCTGACCAGGCCTGGAACATTCCAAGCTCGAACAGTTCGAGATTGACCGCCCGCAGCATCACGGTCGCCATGATCATGACCGCCGTCGCCGGGATCGGCCGCGACAGATCGAACGGCGCGACGCGCTCGCCAAGCTGGAAACGCACGGTGTAGAGCCGCACCAGCGCCGTCATGAATTCCTGGATCAACTCGGGCGGCAGTTCGGCACCCGGCGGCAGCGCGGCGAGCTTCGCCGCGGCGGCCCGGAGGAGCGCCCCTTCCTCGCCCGCATCCGCAAGGAGATCGCCCGGCGCGCCGGACGCGGCCTCAGACGAGGACATAAACGGCGTCGCCCTTCTCGACGACGTCGTATTTGCGCAGGCGGAACTTGCGATCGGCGACCATGTGGCCGGTCTCGAGATCGTATTCCCAGCCGTGCCACGGGCACACGATGTGCATCTCGTTGTGGTTGAAGCGCATGCCCTGATAGGTCTTGTCCGGTGCGATGACCTCCTCGACCTTGGCCATCAGGAGTCCCTCGCAGGCCGGGCCGCCCTGATGGCCGCACAGGTTCTGGTAGGCATAGAGCTTGCCCTTGACGCGATAGACGCCGATCTCGGATTTGCCGTTGGGGATGATCTTGCGATCCCCGTCCTTGAGCTCGCCCGACTTGCACACCATCAGTTCGGTCTTGGCCATCTTCGTCCCCTGGGTCTCTTACTTGGTGTTATCGCGTGCTGAGGCTGTTCGACGATCCGCGGACGACCTTACCACCTGTCCGGTAGCGGTTGAAGTTGTCCTGGAAGCGCGTCATGCCGACATTGGCCGCCGCCGCCAGCCCGAAGATGATCAGGAGCATCGCGTACATCGGCGCGATCTGGAACTGCTCGTAGTACTGCATCAGGCGGTGGCCGACGCCGGCGTCTGAGAACTTGATCTCGGCGACGATGATGCCGATCACGGTGATCGCCATGCCGAGGCGCAACCCGGTGATGACGGGGTTCATCATCGCCGGGATGTAGATCTTCGCCACAGTCTGCCAGACCGACAGGTTGAAGCTGCGCCCGACCCGCAGCAGCACCGGGTTGATCGTCACCATGCCGAGAATGGTTGAGAACACGACCGGGAAGAACGCCGACAGCGCACCCTTGGCCATCTTGGACTCGATGCCAGTACCGAACATCAGGAACAGGATCGGCAGGAAGATGATCTTGGGCGTCGAGCCGATCGCGTTGAGATAGGGCTCGAGCACGCGGCGGAGATAGGGCGTCGCGCCGAGGACGATCCCGGTGGCGATGGCGATGCCGGAGCCGACGAGGAAGCCGACCACGTATTCGAGGAACGTGTAGCCGAGATGGAAATAGAACTTCCCGTCCGTCAGCTCGCGCGCGATGGCGATGACGATCTTGTAGGTCGACGGGATGACGTCGCGGTAGAACAGGCCCGAGTTGGCCATCGCCTCCCAAATCAGGAACAGGACGACGACCGTGACGACGCGAACCCGCGTGACGGTCCAGCCGCGGGACAACCAGCTCGATCGGGTCGACTGGATTACGCCGGTCTGAGCCATCGCTCGATCCTCCCGAAGCCCCAGAAGAAGAAGACGCTCACGGCGATCACGGCGAGGATGCTGGCATAGGTGCTGGGGATCTCGAAGCGGAAATACATCTCCGAGACGACCCTGCCGAGCCCGCCGAAATCGACCAGGTACTCGATGGCGACGATGTTAACCAACGTATACATGACACCGACCTTGATTCCGGTGAACACCGCCGGAACCGCCGCTGGCAGCATGATCTTCCAGAACAGGACGCGCTCGGGCGTGTTGAAGGTCCGCCCGACATTGATCAGGGTCTGCGATACGCCGAGAAGGCCCTGACGCGTCTGGATGATGATCGGGATGCAGCCCGGGATAGCCCCCATCACGATCAGGGTCAGATGGGTTCGCCCGAAGAGGACCAGGAACAAGGGATAGAGAAGGACGAGCGGCGCCGAAAAGGCGGCGGCGAGCCAGCCCTCATAGGCGACGCCGAGGACGTGGTTGCGATAGAGAAGATAGCCGAAGGGGATACCGATGATCAGCGCGATCGCGGTCGCGACCGCGGTCATGCCGAGCGTCGTGAAAAACGCGCCCAGGAGGTCCATCTCGCGGAAGAGAGGCGGAAACGACTCGATCGTCTCGGTCGGGCGCGCGACGATCAGCGCCGGGATCCATTTCTGGTTGACGCAGAACTCGAGGATCGCCGCGAGGATCACGAGGCCGACGAACCCCGCCATCATCGGCGACAGGAACACCTTCCTCAGCATCGTCTCCACCGTGGCGATCCTCCCGCTTGTTATCGGATCAGCGCTGCGCCGGGCGATCTAGCGCTGCGCCGGTCGATCTAGCGCTGCGCGCCGGGCGGCAGCCACACGAAGTCGACGAGCTGCCTCTTCTGCTCGCTGGTCAACGGCTCGCGGATCTGCTGGGTCTCGAGCGCGATCTGGACCAGACGATCGAGCTCGCCGATCGGCGAGAAGCTCACCTCGTCATATTTCACGAACTCGGGCCCGCGCCGCGCGTCGTTGATGTCCATGCCCCATTCCTTGGCATAACGCTCGAAGGCGCGGTCGCCGCCCTTGTACTGGAACTCGAGCCCGCGCCACATGGCGCGCATGAACCGGGTCGCGACGTCGCGGTTCTTCTTCACCCATTCGGAGTTGGCGGCATAGACGCGAATGGTCGCGCCACGAAGACCCGACGCCTCGTCGCCGGTGCCGATGATCCGGATCTCGTTGCGGCGGAGAAGGTCGAGACCCGCCGGCGGCGTCATCCACCCGGTCGCGACCTGGCCGGTCATGACCTGGGTGCGAGAGGCGGCCATGCCGCCGACCGATACGAGCTTCACGCTGTCGAGCGCGAGGGTCTTCTTGATGTCGAGCACGCCGAGATGGCTGGTCGTGCCGTTGCGCGAGAAGACGAGCTCCTTGTCGCCGATGTCCTTGAACGTCTTGATCGCGCTGTCGGCCTTCACGTACCAGACCGTATCGCCGATGCCGCGCTTGGTGCTTCCGAGGATAACGAGCGGCGCGCCCTTGGAGAAGGCGCTGATCACGCTCAGCACACCGACGCCGTTGGTCGCGTCCTGGCTGCCGGTGATGATGGTCTGGAGCGTCGCCGCGCCACCGTCGCTGTAGATGATCGAGACGTCGAGCTTCTCCTCCTTGAAATAGCCCTCGGCGAGCGCCTGGTTGGGCGCATACATCTCGAACGGCATCTTGGTGCTGACGATGAGCCGCACGCGGTCATTGGCCTCCGCGGCGATCGGAAGTGCGACGATCGCCGAGGTCGCCAACGCGAAACCAAACGCTTTCCAACGTGTCATGTGTTTCCTCTCCCTGTGCGGAGCCAGTCCGCCTTGAAATTCCGGTTGCGACCGATGCGCGCGTGCTACTGCGCCGCGGCGCGGCCGGCGATGCGCCGTTCCTGGTCGAGCATGCCGCGCGTCGCCTCCTCGCGGAGCTCGTTCCAGATCGAGCCGACATATTGGCCGAACGCCGCGGTCGTGATGACCTCGGAGCTGCGCGGCCGCGGCAGGTCGATGTCGATGACGCGCTTGATCTTGCCCGGGCGGAACGACATCACGACGACGCGATCGCTGAGCTGAACCGCCTCGGTGATGTTGTGGGTGATCAGCAGCATCGTCTGGTTGAGCGTGCGCCAGATCTCGAGAAGCTTGTCGCCGAGGAGGAGACGCGTCTGCTCGTCGAGGGCCCCGAACGGCTCGTCGAGCAGCATCAAGCGCGGCTCGTAGGCGAGCGTCCGCGCGACGGCGGTGCGCTGCTTCATGCCGCCCGAGAGTTGCGCCGGGTAATGGTTCTCGAACCCGTCGAGCCCGACCAGCTTGATGAAATGGAGCGCCCGCTTCTCGCGCTCCGCCTTGGCCATGCCCTGAACCTCGAGCGGAAAGGCGACGTTCTCGAGCGTGGTCCGCCAGGGGAAGGTCGATTCTTCCTGGAAGACGACGCCGACATCGGTATGGACGCCGTTGACCTCGTGGCCGGCGATGCGAACGCTGCCGCCATAATCGCCGATCAGGCCGGCGATGATGTTGAACAAGGTCGACTTGCCGCAACCGGAGGGACCGATGACGGAGACGAACTCGCCCTGCCGCACCGAGAGCGAGACGTCATCGAGCGCAACCACCGCATTAGGGCCATCCCCAAACGTTTTGCTGACACTCGCTATTTCAAGAATGTTCGTCATGCTTCCCTGCGGTTGTCCGGCCGTTCGGTAGGCTCAGGTTCCGGGCATGTGGCGGGATCGGTCGTCAGGCCATCGCCATGCACCAGGCACCGCCCGACGCACCGCGGATATATCCGTCCGCCGTCCCGACCGGCGTTTTCAATCTATCCAACGCCCTGACCCTGTCAATTGCGGATACTCCCGGGGCGATCGGCCGCCGCCGGCGCAGACTTATCCACACCAAGAGGGGCTCCCGCACCCGGTCGCCCCGCCGTCGGCGGTGCCGTCCGACACGACCCTGGCGCGAACCCGGTCGGTCGGGCGCTCAACTACCGGGCCATTTGCCAACAGAGTTGTCCACAATGCCCCGGCGGTGCCTCAACCGGCCGATCCCTCGCCGCTCGCCCGTGTCGCCATCGGCGCGGCATAGCCAGGCTCGACATGAACATCGAGCAGGAACGGCTCGCCGGCATCGACCGCGGCGAGCGCGCGGCGCATCGCCGGCACGAGCGCGCCGATCGTCTCGACCGGCCCCTCGGCCTTGATGCCCTGGGCGCGCGCGAAGCCCGCGAGGTCCAGGGTCGGATGGTCGATCTGCTGTCCGATCCACCGGTTCTCGACCGGACGGCCGCGGTCCTTGGCGACGGTCTCCTGGTGGATCTCGTCGTTGAAGTTCGACCGGTTGTTCGAGATCACGAACAGTACCGGGATCTTGTAGTGGGCGGCGGTCCACAATGCCGTGCCGCCCTGCATGAAATCGCCGTCACCGAGGATCGAGATCGTCGTCCGACCGCTGCCGAGAAGCCCGAGCGCGGTGCCGATCGCCGCACCCGGTCCGTTGCCGAGGCCGCCGCCCCCGTCATTGCCCATGTAATCGAGCGGGCCGGTGAAGTGGTAGGCATCGCCCGCCCAGCCGAGCGGCACGCGCGCGAGCGTGACGGCGCGCTGGCCCTTCGCCTCGTTGAGCGCGAGCGCGACGTCGCGGGGTGTTATGCGGGCGTTCTGGTCGCGGTCGCCGATCTTCGGGATCGGCGCCCGGGTGGCCTTGGGCTTGCCGTCCCATGCCGATCGGCGCCCGGCCAGCGCATCGAGAAGCTGGCCGGTGAAGACATCGGGGTCGGCCAGAACCGGCAGGTCGTTCGGCGCCAGATGGAAGTGGTCCATGCTCCAGCCATTGTGGAGATAGCTGTCAAGCGAGGCGTGGATGACCTTGCCCGCCACGTTGTCCTTGGAGCCGAGAGCGGTCTTGAACGTACCGCCGAGATCGAGCCAGTCGAGGCTAAGGATCACGTCCGCGTTGCGGAACGCGGCCTTCGCGGCATCCGTCATATGGCTCGCCGGCGGCGAGACCATGAGGGCGTGATCGGACGGGAAGGATGCGGCCGACTTGAGATCGGTGAGCACACCGGCGCCGAGGAGCTCGGCGAGCTTGACCCGGCGGACCCAGTCGTCCTGGCGACGCGACACCCGGCCGGCGAGGATCAGCGGGCTCTTGGCCGCGGTCAGAAGCTCGACCGCGCGTTTCACCGCTTCGGCCGATGCCGGCGACGGATCGGCCGGCCGATAGCGGGCCACCTCCGGGATGCGCACGTCCCTCTTGAGCTCGGTCTCCTGCAGCCCGGCATCGAGGCAGACATAGACCGGCCCATGGGGCGCCGTCTTGGTGATCTGGACGGCGCGCAGCATGGATTCGACGATCGCCTGCGCCGAGCGCGGCTCGTCGTCCCACTTGACGTAGCTCCGCAGGAGTGCGCCCTGGTCCTTCGCGGTGTGGATCCAGTCGATCCACGGCCGGCGCAGCTCGGAATCGACCGGACCCGTCGCGCCCATCACCACCATCGGCACGCGCCCGCACCAGGCGTTGAACACGTTCATCAGCCCGTGCATCAACCCGACATTCGAATGCAGCACGCAGCCCATCGGCTCGCCGGTGACCTTGCCGTAGCCGTGCGCGATCGCGACCGCGTGGTCCTCGTGCAGGCAGAGGAGCATCTGCGGATCGACATTGCCGAGATAGTTCACGAGGCTGTCGTGAAACCCGCGATAGCTCGCCCCCGGATTGAGCGCGATGAACTTGATGTCGAGCCGGCGCAGCATCTCGGCGGCGACGTCGCTCGCCCAGCCCATGCGCCGGTTGCCGCCGAGTTTCGGGCGATCGAACTTGGTCAGATCGGGGGTCGAGTCTGGCATCCGTCAATACTCCGGCGTGGGAATGTGGACATGGGTGTAGGCGCTCGCCGCGTGCGGCGACGTCACCGGCAAGGCCGGGTGCAGATAGGCGCGGTTGAGCTGCGCGAGGCGCGTGACGCCGAGGAGGCCCATCGCGGACTTCATCTCGATCTCGAGGATGTCGAGCATGCGCGCGAGGCCGGCGACGCCGCCCGCCGCCATCGCCCAGCCTTGCAGCTTGCCGAGCGCGACGACATCGGCACCGAGCGCGATCGCCTTCACGATGTCGGAGCCCCGACAGAACCCGCCGTCGACCATGATCCGGGCGCGGCCCTTCGCGACGTCGACGATCTCGGGCAGCATGTCGATCGTGGCGCGCCCATGGTCGAGCTGGCGGCCGCCGTGGTTCGACACGTAGATGACATCGACGCCATGCTCGATGCAGAGCGCGGCGTCTTCGGCGGTCGCGATGCCCTTGAGGACCAGGGGCACCGAAAGGAGGTCCTTGAGACGCTTGACCGTGTCCCAGGAGAGTGCCGCCTGCCAATCGCGCCCGCCGGCACTGCGGCGGCCGGCCGGGACGTAGCGCTTGATCAGGTCGCGCTCGCGCCGACTATAAACGGCCGTGTCGACCGTGAGGGCGAACGAGAAATAGCGGTGCTGCATCGCGCGGCGCGCGTAGTCGTCGACCCAATCGGCATCGCCGCGGACATAGAGCTGGAACATGGTCGGGTTATCGGCCTTGGCCACCTCCTCGAGGCCCGGCTGCGTGACCGAGCTCACGATCGAGAAGATGCCTCCCGCCTTGGCGCCGAGCGCGGCGGTCATGGCGCCGCCCTTCTCGATCGTCTGCAGCGATCCGATCGGGGCGAGCGCGATCGGAAGGCGCATCTTCACGCCGAGGAAATTCGTCGTGCAGTCGATGTCGCTCACGTCGACGAGGACGCGCGGGCGGAACGCGATGCAGTCGAGCCCGTGCCGATTGCGTCGCAGCGTGGTCTCGGATTCGGCGCCGCCCGACAGGTAGTCCCAGACGTCGAGAGGCAGGCGCCGGCGCGCCTCGCGGTAGATTTCCTGAAGCGTCTCGAAATGGGTCAACACGCCCCTCCCCGGTCGGCTCTTGTCGTGACCGGTGGTCTAGCCAAGCGGTTCCGGGCTGTCCAGGCGAATCCGGCGAGCTCGGCTGCGCGAGCCTAGTCCATCGGGCTCGGCAGGAACAACGAAATCGCCGGCAACGCGACCGGCGGCGCGATCGACCCGTTGACGACGATCTCGATCGTCTGCGCGCCGAACCAGATGAGGATGGACCAGATGAGGATGGAGAGGATGCGCGCGCGGCGCGGCCCGATCGCGTCATGCGCCGGGGAAGGGTCAATCGACCCCGCCTCGCGCGCATGCTAGGCTTCGGGCTCGATCGATCAGGGAGGATGCTGTGGTGCGCGCGCGCGGGCTGATCGTCGCGGTCATCGCCGCGACACTTCTTCCCGTCCCGGCGTCGGCCGATGCGATCGAGGATTTCTACCGCGGGCGCGTCGTCGAGATCCTCGTCGGCTCGGACGCCGGCGGCGGGTTCGACATCGTCGCCCGTGTGGTCGGCGCCCATATCGGCCGACACATCCCTGGTGCACCCGACGTCGTCGTCAAGAACATGCCGGGCGCCGGCAGCCGCCGCGCCGCGGCCCATCTCCACACCCAGGCGGCCAAGGACGGGAGCGTCATCGGCGCGATCTTTCCCGGCGCCATCATGGAGGCGGCGATCAAGGGCACGGAGGCCGTGCGCTACGACCCGCGGACATTCGTCTATCTCGGCAGCCCCGAGACCGGCACGAATCTCTGCATCGTGTCGCGCCAGAGCCCGGCCAAGACATTTGCAGAGGCGCGCGACAAGGAGGTGATCCTCGGCGCGACGCAGGCTGGCGGCTCGACACGCGATTTCGCGCTGTTCCTGAACGGGCTCTTCGGCGCCAAGTTCAAGCTCGTCAGCGGCTATCCCGGTTCGCGCGAGATATCGCTCGCCATCGAGCGCAACGAGGTGCAGGGCGTTTGCGGGCTCAACTGGTCGAGCTTCAAATCGCAGCGCCCGGACTGGGTCCGCGACCGGACGATGATCTATCTCATCCAGTACGGGCTCAAGCCGCACCCCGAGCTCGCCCCCTACAACGTGACCTTCATCGGCGATCTCGTGAAGACGGAGGCGGAACGGCAGGCCGTCGACTTCTTCGGCAGCCAGCTCGCCTTCGCGCGGCCTTATCTGCTGCCGCCGGGGACACCGGCCGACCGTGTCGCCGCGCTCCGCGCCGCTTTCGATCGCACGATGGCCGATCCCGCGTTCCGCAGCGCCGCCGAGAAGGCCTCGCTCGAGATCGAGCCCGAGAGCGGTATCGCGATGCAGGATCGGGTCGCGGCCGTGTTCGCTACCCCGCGCGAGGTGATCGACCGGGTCGCCCGCGCCTTGGACCCCGGCCGTTAACCGATCGGGAATAGCATCGCGCCGCCGGCGTCCGCCGCCAGCCCGGCCACGGGACAGCTGACCTCGGCATGAATGCGTCCACCAACCTGAGCCGCGCGCGCGGGCTCGCCGACATCGCCAAGGTCGCGCGCCGGGCGCTCGGCGTCATCGCCATCCGGGGCGGCGGCGCCGTCCTCGCCTTCGCCGTCCAGGTCCTTCTCGCGCGCTGGATGGGGGCGGCCGAGTACGGCATCGTGACTTACGCGTGGTCGTGGATGCTGGCGCTCGGCACCCTCGCCTCGATCGGCTTTCCGGCCGCGGTGGTCCGCTTTGTTCCCGAGCACGAGGTGCGCGGCGAACTCGGTGCGGTGCGCGGGCTTCTCCGCCGCGCCGCCCAGATCGTCATCGTCGCCTCGGCGTTGATCGCGCTGATCGCGCTCGGCAGCGCGCACGCCTTGGCCGATGCGATCGCGCCCTATTACGCCATTCCTCTCCTCGTAGCGCTCGCGGCGATCCCGCTCTACGCCCTTCTGGAGCTCGTCGAGTCCGAGGCGCGCGGCTGGCTGGGTCGATCTCGCCTATGGACCGAGCGTCCTCGTCCGCCCGCTCGTGTTCCTGATCCTCGTCGGCGGCGGCATCGCAATCGCCGATCTGCGGACGGCCGTTCCGGCGACGGTGATGCTGGCTCTCTCCTATCTTCTCGTCGTTCTCGGCCTCGTCGTCCTGTTCTACCGTCGGCTCCCGCGCGCGATCCTCGCCGCGACCCCGGTCTACGAGACCCGGACATGGACGCGCGTCGCGCTCCCCCTCCTCGTCTACGAGGCGGGCCATCTCGTCTTCCACTTTGCCGACGTGATGATCATCGGCATGCTGCTGTCGCCCGAGGCGGTCGCGGTCTACAACGTCGCCGCGCGCACGGCGGGCCTCGTCATCCTCGTTCTCTACGCCATCTCGGCCTTCTCGGTGCCGCGCTTCGCCGCGCTCCACGCGAGCGGCGACCGCGATGGCCTGATCCGCCTCGCCCGCCAGGTGAGCGTCTGGGTGTTCTGGCCCTCGCTCGCGATCGTGGCCGTCCTCTATCTGGCGGCGACGCCGGTGCTCGCGCTGTTCGGAGCCGAATTCACGGCGGGCGCGCCGATCGTCACCGTCCTTCTCGTCGGGACGCTTCTCCGCTCGGCGTTCGGGCCGGTCGACGCCCTCCTCAACATGGCCGGACACCAAAACCGCACGCTGGTCGCGCTCGTCCCGTGCGCGGTTCTCGATATCGTACTCTGCTTCGCGCTGGTGCCCTCGATGGGGCCGATCGGCGCGGCCTGGGCGACGGCCATCTCGTTCTCGCTCGTCATGATGGCGAGCGCGTGGATCGTCTGGCGCCGCCTCGGCTTCCTCGTGGTCTGCGGTTTCCGGCTCGCCTAAGGCGTCTCGAGCCGGCCGATGCAGTCGGGCGCCGGGAGGTCGACCCGGAACGATTTCGCCACCTGGGTCTCGATCCGCCGCTCGCCGCCGAGACGCTGGAGCGCGCGGAAACCGAAATAGAGCCCCTCCTTGAGCCGGGGGCCGAGCCCTTCTGTGCCGAGCGACCGCGCCGGTATGCCGAAGCGGCGCCGGAGCATCCGGTTGGCGCGGAACATGGTGACGCGGCGACGTTGTGCCGACGTCATGTGCTCGGTCGACAGCGAGATGTTGAACGTGTCGAGATTGCTGATCCGATGCGGCGCGTTCTGCCGCCAGGTGACGACCTCACCCGGCTTGAGATCGACCACGGTGGCGGCGGCATCGAACGCCGGATCATAAGCGAGGCCCTCGTCTGCCTCCGCGGCGATGATGCGCTCGAGGCTCTCGGGCGGCGCAAAGCGCGCATCATCGGCGGGATAGGACCAGACGCGCTTCGCCCCCCGGATGTGCCACAGCATGTTGGCGGGTATGTCGAGGTGGTAGTAGACCCAGGCGTGCGGCGAGGACACGAGCATCGTGCCGGCGGTCCAGATCGGCGCGAAGCCCGGTGTCTTGCGTGCGATCTCGCCATAGAGATCCACCAACAGCCGCCGATAGGCCTCGTGATGAACGTCGACCCGCTTGATGTTGAGCCAGAGCCGTCCCTTGCGCACCGCCTCGAGGAGCCGCGCACCGTCGAGGCCGGACGCATCGCCCTGGCGCCAGTCCGGCCGACGCGGATCATCGCCCATGGTCATGACGCAGAGGTTTTCGCGCGGGTGGCGGTCGAGGAGCTCGACGATGCCGTCGTCGGTGAACAGAGCGAGGCTCGCGAGCCGGTGTCGCGCAACCAGCACGTCGCGCCCGAATGCGGACGCTTCCGCCTCGCCCCAGGTCAGGAGTTCGCCGTCGCTCATCGCATCATCGCCGTGGTGCCGCCGGTCCGCGAGCCTAGCGCGCCGGCCTTAACAAATGACGAGACCTACTCGTCGTCGCTCCGCTCGAGGCGGCGGACCTCGGTGTTCATGGGCACATCCTTCCGTCGCCGCTGCGCGATGAGCGTGCCTGTCTCGAAGTAGTCGCCCTTGACCGCGAGCTCGGCCGCGTGGTCGAGCTCGGCCGACCACTCGCCGAGCGAATAGCCGAACCAGGGGCTTTCGGGGCGGAGCTCGGGAAGGCCGAGTTCCTCCCAGATCTTCCGCGCGTTCTCCATATACGCGCGCTTGGGCAGCGAGATCGGCGGGAAGCCTTCCTTGAGCGTCGCATCGAACAGGACGGATGCGTCCTCGCCGCCGTTCCGGAGGCTCCGCGGTCCGTGCCCCTGGTCCCGGTGCGGGAGCATCTGGACGTCGAGCGCCGGGTTGCAGCGATAGGCCATCGCCCAGAACAAGGCATCGGCGTGGTCGGGGTCGATGTCGTCATTGACCGCGATCACGAACTTGCCGGCGGCGCGGAGAAGCGAAGCGGCGCCATAGAGCGCGCGCCATACCTCGGTCCGCGGCACGTCGCGCTCGAGCTGGACGACCAGCACCTTCCGGATATTGGTCAAGGGCTCGTGCATGCCGACCTTGATCACGCCCTTGATGCCGAGGTGATTGCGGAGATGGTCGAGGAACATCGGCTCGTAGGCGACGCGTTTCATCAGGCTCGATTCGCTCGGCGTGACCTGGCTGATGATCGAGGTGAGGATCGCATCGCGCCGGCGCGTGATGCAGGTCACCTCCATATAGGCGTTGTACTCCTGGAGATTGACGTGGCCGTGGCTCTCGCCGAACGGCGCCTCCGGCTCGAGATATTCGGTGTCGATGAAGCCCTCGACGACGATCTCGGCCTCGGCCGGGACGACGAGATCGACGGTGCGGCAGCGGACGACATTGACGGGCGCGCCGATCGCGCCACCGGCGACCGCGAGCTCGTCCAGCCGCTCGGGTATCTTCTGCGCCGAGGTGAAGGTGACGATCGGCGGCGCGCCGAGGACGACGGCGGCCGGCATTCTCTCGCCGCGTTTGCGGTACTTCTCCCAGTGCGTGTAGATGCCCGGCCGCAGCTCGAGCGAGGGGTTCATGCCGAGCCGGCGCGGCCCCTTCATCTGGCCGCGATAGTTCCCCATGTTCTGGACGCCGGTGTCCGGGTCCCGGGTTATGTATTGCGACAGCGTCGTGTAGGGCGCGTTGTCCCAGCCCGGCGTCGAGATCGGCACCGGGATGAGGTCGAGCCCGTTGCCCGGCCGATCGAGCTCGGCGCCCTCGATCACGATCTCCTGGCAGGGCGCACGCCCGACGAGGCGCGGCGGCAGCGGATTGGCGATCGCCTTGGTCCAGCGCTCGCCGATCTCCTCGAGCGGACAGCCGATGCCGACGCGATAGACCTCGCGGCTCACCGCGAGCGCGCCGACCACGACGGGGATGTCGTAGCGGCGGCCCTTGCTGTCGGTAACGTTGGTGAAGAGGAACGCCTTCCGATCCTTCTCCGCGATCCCGCCGCGGAACTGCCAGCGGACCAGCGGGTGCATCTCCGTGTCCTTGTTGATTGGCCGGTCCACGGTGACGAGGAGGCCCGCGTCGTCGAGGGCCTTGAGATGATCGTGGAGATCCGGATAGGCCCGCGCCGTCTTCGCCGGCTTCACCTTGGTCGCCATAACGCGTTCACTCCCCTTGTTCTCTCCGCGGCGACCGTGCGGCGATGGCGATGGCGACAGCAGCCGGGGACGGCGAACGTCGCCGCCGTCACCACATCGCCGAGCCGCCGTCGATGACGACCGTCTGACCGGTCATGAAATCGCTTTCCGCCGAGGCCAGAAATACGGCCGTGCCGACGAGGTCGTCGGGCACCTCGTCGCGCTTGAGCGCGCGGCTCTGCACCGTTTCCTTCGGACCGCCGCCGGCCCAGTTGGTGCGCTTAAGGACGTTCTCGCTCATGGTCGAACCGGGCGCGATCGCATTGACCGCGATGTTGTCGCTGCCGACCTCGCGCGCGAGCGAGCGCGTGATGCCGAGGACGGCACCCTTCGAGGCGTCGTAATGCAGGAAATACGGCATCCCCTTGAAGATGCGCCCGGTCGCGATCGAGATGATCTTGCCGTATTTGCGCTTCTGCATGTCGGGCACGACGGCCTTGGCGCAGAGCCAGACGCCGCGGACATTGACCGCCATCAGCCGGTCCCATTCGGCGACCGGGATGTCGAGGAAGGATTTGCGCTCGACGGTGGTGAAGATCGCGGCGTTGTTGACGAGGATGTCGATCTTACCGAACGCAGCGACCGTCTTCGTCGCCATCGCCCGCGTCGAGGCCTCGTCGGCGACGTCGGTCCGCACCTCGATCGCCGCGCCGCCGGCCGCCTTGATCTCGGCGACGATCTTGTCCGCCGCATCGATGTCGGCGATCGCGACCTTGGCACCCTCGGCCGCGAAACGGCGCGCGAAGGCCGCCCCGATGCCCTGCGCCGCGCCGGTTACAATTGCCACCCGTCCGTCGAGCCGACCCATCGCGTCCTCCCCTGCCGCCTCTATTTCTTGCGGCTGTCGTTCCCCGGATAGTCCGGCAATGTCCGGACCTCGGTGTTCATCTTGACGTCCTTCCGCCGGCGCTGTGCGATCACCTTGCCGGTCTCCCAGTACTCGCTCTTGACCGCGAGCTGCGCCATCCGCTCGAGATCGTCGTTCCACTCGCCGAGATCATAGCCGAACCAGGGTGCCTGCGGGGTAAGACGCGGCAGCCCCATGTCCTCCCAGATCTTCTTCGCCGCCTCCATGTATTCGCGCTTCGGCAGCGATACCGGCGGGAACGTCTCCTTGAGCGTCGCATCGACGAGAACCGCCGAATCCTCGTTGTCGATCATCGACCGCGGGCCGTGGCCCTCGTCCTTGTGTTGCAGCATCTGCACGTCGTGATGCGGCTTGCAGCGATACGACATGGCCCAGAAGATCGCGTCCGCGTTGTCGGGGTCGATGTCGTCGTTGACCGCGACGACCCACTTCCCTTCCGCGCGACGGAACGAGGCGACGCCGTAGAGCGCACGCCAGATCTCGGTCCGCGGCACGCCGCGCTCGAACTGGATGACGATGAGCTTGTGGAGCGAGGTCAACGGCTCGTGGGTGACGACATGCACGATGCCCTTGATGCCGAGATGATCGCGCAGATGCTCGATCTGCGCCGCCTCGTAGGCGGGCCGCTTGATCGTGGAGGATTCCGACGGCGTCACCTGGCTTACCCATGACGTGAGCACCGCGTTCTTCCGCCGCGTGATGCAGGTGACGTCCATGTAGCCGTTATATTCCTGGAGATTCACGTGGCCGTGGCTCTCGCCGAACGGCGCCTCGGGCTCGAGATACTCGGTGTCGACATAGCCCTCGATAACCACCTCGGCCTCGGCCGGCACCAGGAGGTCGACGGTCCGGCATCGGACGACGTTGAGCGGCTCGCCGACGAGGCCGCCGGTGACCCAGAGCTCGTCGAGCTTTTCCGGCACCTTCTGGACGGCGGTGTAGGAGACCGCCGGCGGACAGCCGACGACGACGGCGCAGGGCATCTTCTTGCCGAGCGCCTTCCATTTCTCCCAATGCTGATAGCCGCCGGTTCTGAGCTCGATCGATGGGTTCATGCCCATCCGGTTCGGCGCTTTGATCTGGCCGCGATAGTTGCCCATGTTCTGGATCCCGGTCTCGGGATCCTTGGTGATGAAGTGAGACGAGGACGTATAGGGCGCGTTGTCCCAGCCGGGCGAGGAGATCGGCACCGGCAGGTCGTCGAGGCCCTTGCCGTCGAGGAGCTCTTTGCCCTCGAACACGAGCTCCTGGCACGGCGCCTTCTCGACCACCCGCGGCTCGATCGGGTTGTTCATCGCCTTGATCCAGGTGTCCCGGATCTTGTTGATCGGCACGCCCATGCCCATCGAGTAGATCGCGCGATTGCCGGCGAGGCCGCACACGAGGACCGGGATGTCGAACGCGCGGCCCTTGGAATCGGTGATGTTGGTGAAAAGGAACGCCTTGCGCTCGGGCTCCGGGATGCCGCCGCGGAACTGCCAGCGCACCAGCGGGTGCATCTCCGTGTCCTTGTTGATCTTGCGGGTCACCTCGATGAGGAGACCGGCCTCCCGAAGCGCCTTGATGTGATCGTGAAGGTCCGGGTAGCCCCGACGCCCAGCTTCCTTTGCGGCGTCGCGCTTCTTGGTCGCCATGCGCACTTCGTCCTTTCTCGGCTGTCGGCGGCGATCAATACCGGCCGGTCCGGGGCAAGTCAATCGAGGCACCTGCCGCGGGTGGCCTGTGCGGAGATGTTCCAATCCTCCGCGAGACAGGCGCGCCGCAGCCTCCTATCATAACCCGGCACGGTACCAGCATGAGAGGAAACCGCGATGTCGCTCTCGACCCAGTCAGTCCTTCAGCAGATCACCCAGATGCACAAGGACCAGCCGATGTACGGCCATCCGCTGTGGACCGGCATGGTCGAGGGACGCTGGAACCTCGAGCAGACCCGCTATCTCTGCAAGCAGCACGGCGGCATCCCGCTCCATAACCACAACTACCATGGCAATCTCTACGTGATCTGCCCCGATCCGGCGTGGCGCGAGATGATCGCCGAGGTCGCCTATGAGGAGGCGACGGGACGGCTGATGTCGAACGGCGTCTCGCATCACCGCCTCTATCTCAACTTCGCCAAGGGCCTCGGGCTCGAGCCGCACGAGATGTACGACCCACCTTATTGCCCGGGCGTCGCCGCGTTCCAGGCCTGGTTCGCCTATATCTGCTCGAAGACGTTCCTCGAGGGCGTCGCCGCGCACATGCTGGCCGGCGAGGCGGCGATCCCCGGGCTCTACATCCGGATCGCCGAGCAGTTGCAGCGGAAGTTCGGCCTCAGCGACGAGGCGGTCGCCTACTGGGTCATCCACGACAAGGCGGATGCCGAGCACTCCGATGTCGGGCGCCGCCTCCTCGACCAGTTCGCGCCGACCGTCGACGACCGGCGCCTCGTCCTCAAGACGGCCAAGCGGATGCTCGACATCCAGCATCTGATGTACGACGACATGCTGAAATACACGCTCCGCCTCGGCGGGCGCGACAGCGCCGCGGCGTGAGGAACCCTCAGCGCCCGCCTTTCTGCCGCGCCGCCTGAACCGCGCGCCACACCGATTGTGGCGTGAGCGGGAGCTCGACATGGCGGACGCCGAGCGGCCATAGCGCGTCGACGACGGCGTTGCCGATCGTCGCCGGCGGCCCGATGGTTCCGGTCTCGCTGCCGCCCTTGACGCCGAGGATGTTGCTCGGACACGGGATCTCCTGGAAGACGAGCGCGAGCCGTTCGGGCATGTCGTCGGCCCGCGGCATCGCGTAGTCGACGAACGAGCCGGAGACGAGCTGGCCGCTCTCCCGATCGTAGACGATGTGCTCGAGCATCGCCTGGCCGATGCCCTGCGCGAGCCCGCCGTGCACCTGGCCCTCGACGATCATCGGGTTGATGATCCGGCCGGCGTCGTCGGCGGTGAAGTAGTCGCGCACACGTATCGCGCCGGTCTCGATGTCGACGAAGACGACGGCGAGGTGCATCGCCTCGGGATCGTTGGTATCGGTCGGCTCGTAGAATTCGGTCTCCTCGAGGCCGGGCGCGATCGAGCGGTCGGGAGGAAGCCGGGCCGCGTGATAGGCGATATCGGCGACCTCGGCGAAGCCGACCGCGCGGTCCGTGCCGCCGACGCGGAAGACGCCCGCCTCGTAGTCGAGATCTTCGGCCGCGCATTCGAGACGATGCGCCGCGATCCGCCGCGCCTTGTCGCGGACCTTGCGGCAGGCGAGCGCGATCGCGACGCCACCGACGGAGGCCGAGCGCGAGCCCCAGGTGCCGTTGCCATAGGGCACCTGGTCGGTGTCGCCCTCGACGAGGTCGATGTCGGCGATGTCGATGCCGAGCTCGTCGGCGGCGATCTGGCGAAAGGTGATGTTGTGGCCCTGGCCGTGGCTGTGACTGCCGGAGAACAGCGTCACCTTGCCGTCGCTGTGGACGCGGACGATCGCACTTTCATAGCCGCCATGTAGCCCGCCGCGCGTCGCGAGGTTGCGGCTCGATCCGGTCCCCGACTTGTCGAGAAAGGCGGCGAGGCCGATCCCCATCCAGATGCCCGCGGCGCGGCAACGGGCCTGCTCGCGCCGGAGGGCCGCGTAGTCGGCGACCGCGAGGAGCTTGTCGAGGAGTGCCGGCGGATCGCCGATATCGTAGGTCCGTCCGAGGAGGTTGGGATAAGGGAACTGGTCGGCCCGGATCAGGTTCTTCCGCCGCACCTCGACCACATCGAGCCCCATCTCGCGCGCGCCGTTCTCGAGAAGCCGTTCGTTGACGAACGTCGCTTCCGGCCGCCCCGACCCGCGATAGGCATCGACCGAGACCGTGTTGGTGTAGACCCCGCGCACGCGGAGATGCACGGCCGGCGTGGTGTAGAGCCCGGTCACCGTCTGCGGGTAGGAGTTGCCGGGGATCGACGGCGCGAACTGGGTGAGATAGGCGCCGAGCGCGGCTATGGTGTCGACCTTCATGGCGACGATGCGCCCCTCGCGGTCGAAGGCCATCGCGGCCCTCGTATGGTGGTCGCGCGCCTGGCTGTCGGACATGAACGCCTCCGACCGGCTCGACGTCCATTTGACCGGTCGGCCCATCAGCTTCGCGGCCCAGGTGACGACGGCACCCTCGGCGATGTGGATCTTGAGCCCGAAGCCGCCGCCCACGTCGGGCGCGACGACGCGGATGCGGTGCTCGGGCTCGAACAGGAGGAATTTGGCGAGCCAACGCCGGAAATAATGCGGGATCTGCGTCGTGCACCACAGCGTGAAGCGCTCGGTCTCGGCCTCGTATTGGGCGAGGAACGACCGCGTCTCCATCGGGTTGCCGAGGACGCGGTTGCTGACGAGGGTGAGCTCGGTGACGTGGTGGGCGTCGGCGAAGATCGCCTCGACCGCGGCCTGGTTCCCCTTCTCGATCTCGAACACGAGATTGGAGCCGATCTCGGTGTGAAGGACGAGCGCGTCGGTATCGAGCGCCCGCATCGTCTCGGTCACCGCCGGCAATGGCGCGTAGGCGACGGCGACCGCCTCGGCGCCGTCGAGCGCGGCATCGCGCGTCTCGCCGATCACGCATGCGACGACATCGCCGACATGGCAGACCTTGTCCTTGGCGAAGATCGGCTTGAGCTTCTCATTCATCGGCCGGCCGTCGCTGAACGGCATCGGATGAACGCAGACGAGCTTGCCGAGGCCCGCCTGTTCCCAGTCCGCGATGGTCAGAACCCGGAGCACCCCGGCGTGCGCGCGCGCCGGGGACGCATCGACCGAGAGGATACGGGCGTGCGCGTGCGGGCTCCGGACGAAGGCCGCGTGCAGCATGTCGGGGAGCCGGATGTCGTCGACATAGCGGCCGCGGCCGGTGATGAAACGGCGGTCTTCCGGACGGCGCAGCGCCTTGCCGAAATACATGCGTGATCCCCCTCCCGGTGGCGGCCTCCGTGAGCGTCGGATGGAACACCGACAGGTGTCAATCGGGCGTCGCGCCGGAGCTGCTTTCCTAAATCCGCGGCCGGCCCTACCTTGATGCCATCGACCTATGATGGGAGGAACGAATGAAGATCACAGGGAGGCTTCCGGCGGCGGCCGCGGCGGCGGCGCTCGTCGCGACGCTCGGGCTCACGCAGGCGCGCGCCGATACGGCCGCGGACTTCTACCGCGGCAAGACGGTCACGCTCGTCGTCGCCTCGAGCCTCGGCGCCTCGCTCGGGCTCTACGGCCAGCTCGTCGTCGACCAGATCGGGAAATACATCCCCGGCAATCCGACCGTCATCATCCAGCCGCGTCCAGGCGGCGGCGGCACGGTCGGCGTCGCCCATGTCTTCAACGTCGCGCCCAAGGATGGGACGGTGTTCTGCCTCATCCTCGCCCCGAGCGTCGTGATGCCGCTCTTCCGCGACGTCAAGTTCGATGCCTCGAAGTTCCGCTGGGTCGGCTCGATCACGCAGCGCCCGGTGGTCGTCTCGGTGCTCGACAACGCGCCGGCCCGCACGCTCGCGGATGCGAGGAAGACCGAGGTGATCCTGGGCTCCTCCGGCAAGGGCTCGGAGACCTATCTCGCCCCGGCGCTGATGAACGAGATGCTCGGCACCAAGCTCAAGATCGTCACCGGCTATCAGGGCGGCGCCGATATCAACATCGCGATGGAACGCGGCGAGGTGCACGGCCGCATGCAGTATTGGGGCGGCTGGACCAGCGTGAAGGCCGACTGGCTCCGCGACGGCAAGCTCTTCCACTTCCTGCAATACGGGCCGAAGATCGCCGATCTCCCGAACGTGCCGAGCTTCCGTGACCTCGTGAAGACCGACGAGGAACGCCAGATCGTCGACCTCCTCGAGGTTTCGCCCAATATCGGCATGGCGTTCTTCATGGCCCCCGGCGTGCCCGACGATCGCTACAACGCGATGCGCAAGGCCTTCGAGGACCTGATGAAGGATGCGGCCTTCAAGGAGTCCGTCGTCTCCAAGGGGCTCGAGTTCGGCCCGATCGCGGCCGACGAGCTTGCCCGCATCACCGAGCGCGCCTACCGGACACCGAAGCCGATCATCGAGCGCATGCGCGACATCTTCGGCTTTCCCGGCTGAGCCTGTCGCAACGGAAGAGGGCCGCGGCGCGCGCCGCGACCCTCGTCCTGTCGGGGTTCAGATCAGGTTGAGATAGAAGATCGAGCGGAGGCCCGGGAAGAGATCCCCCAGAAGCGTCTGCGGCCATGGCTGGACCAGGATCAGATGGAACAGCACGTAGACGAAGATCCAGACAGGCACCACGATCTTGAGCGTCGTCACCAGGCTCTCTTTGCCCTGGATGTGCATGTAGGCGATCAGATAGACGAGCATCCCCGGCAGGATCCCGATCGTCGCGGCGATCGCGAGATAGCCGAGAAGCCAGGCGAAGAACGCGAAGGTGCGCCCCCAGAACTGTTGCTTGGTGAGGCTGCTGTAGTCGGTCTGGAGGTCGAGGTGGCCGGTATCGACCTGCTGCTGGCGACGCGGATCGAAGGCGAGGAACGCCTCCTTGGGCTTGTCGGCCGGCACATCGCCGCGCACCGGCTTGAACAGAAACCCGATCGCGAGCATCGCGACGGTGAAGACGACGCCGGACCACGCGATCACCTGCGGCACGAGCCGCGCGCCGAACTCCCAGCCGCGCGAGGACCACAGCGCATAGGCGAAGAACAGGAACACGAGGAACGTGAACACGAGATCGGGCGAGATATTGCCCGGGCTCCAGCGCAGCCGGGGCCCGCCGCTGCCGCGCGCCATGAACGAGCGGATGATCGGCGACAGGATGCCGTAGAGCGTCAGCAGCAGCATGACGACGACGACCGGCCGCCACATCCAGCTCGCGCCATAGCGCTCGACCGAGATGAACATGTAGCGCTCAATCAGGCCGCCCAGGATGAATCCGAGCAGCATCGGCGGCCGCGGCCATTTGAGAAGCTTCATGATCCAGGCGAGCACGCCGATGCCGAGGAGAACATAGAGGTCGCCCCACGACTTCGAGCCCTCCATCGCGCCGATATAGGTGATGCCCATGATCAGCGGCACGAGGATGCTGGCGCGCACCAGCGCGAGCTTGGCGAGCTGGTTGGCGAAGAAGAAGCAGATGCCGGCGCCGAAGATGTTGGCGACTGCGATCGACCACACCAGCGTGTAGGTGATGTTGAGATTCTTGGTCAGCATCTCCGGACCCGGCACGATGCCGTGGATCAGGAAGGCGCCGAGAATGAGGGCCTGCGAGGCCGATCCGGGCACGCCGAAGGCGACCGTCGGAACGAGCGCGCCGCCCTCGCGAGCGTTGTTGGACGCCTCGGAGGCGATCACGCCGCGGATATCGCCGCGGCCGAAGGTCTCCTGCGCGCCTTTCTCGGTCCGGGCGGCATGGCCGTAGGCGATCCAGTCGACGACCGAGGACGACATGCCGGGGACGGTGCCGAGGCCTGCGCCTATCGCCGAGCAGCGGCACATCAGGAACCAGTGCTTCATCACGTCCTTGAAGCCCTCAATCTGGGCCGCCTTGGTCGTGATCATCGCCTTCTTGGCAACCGTCGACTGGGTGATCGCGAGATCGGCGATCTCGGGGATCGCGAACACGCCGAGGGCGATCGGGACGACGGAGAGCCCGTCCCAGAGATAGAGGGTGTCGAAGGTCCAGCGCAGCGTTCCCGTCTGCGGGTCGTCACCGACGGTCGCGAGCAGGATGCCCATCGCCGCGGCCGAGAGGCCCTTGAGCGGCGAGGAGCCGCTGAGCACGGCGACCAGCGAGAGGCCGAACAGGCAGAACGACAAGAGCTCCGGCGAGCCGACCAGGAGCACGATCGGCCGGAGCACCGGCACGAGAAGGCCGAGGAGGAGCGCCCCGAACAGCCCGCCGAGAACCGACGCCCCGAAGGCGGCGCCGAAGGCACGGCCGGCCTCGCCCTTGCGCGCCAACGGATAGCCGTCGAGCACGGTCGCGGCACAGCCGACGCTGCCCGGGACCCCGAACAGGATCGCCGGAATGCTGTCGGAGGTGACGTTGACCGCGAGCACGCCCACCATCATCGCGAGCGCCGCATAGGGGTCCATGTCGAAGGAGAACGGCAGGAGGATCGACAGCGCGACGATGCCGCCGATGCCGGGGACGATGCCGACGAAGAGGCCGATCGCGACGCCCAGCACCAGGAAGACGAGCCGGGGCGGATCGAACAGGATGCCGAGGGCCGTCAGCGCGGAACCCAGCATGTCGACTTCCATGAACCTCTCCCCGTTCCTGGCTGTGGCCATAGCCCTCTCGGCGGGACCTTTGGTCGGCGTCGATGTCGCCGTCGCGTATGGTCGCGCGCCGTTTTTGCGGCTCGCGATCCGAGCCGAAACACCCAGCGCTGTCAATACGCGGATATGAACGGCCCGGCGCTGCGACGTTCGGCGTCACCGGTCCAGGGCCCGCCGCGCGGCCCCGATCCGGGTCAGGTCACCGGGTCATGTCACCGGGCAAGATCACCGGGTCATGTCACTTGCGGCCGATCGCCTGCTTCACCGCGGCCTTGGCCTCCGGCGAGGTCTTGGCGAGCTGGGCGAGATAGCTCCGCCCATCCTCGGGGCTCACGAGCTCCGGCTGCACCCCGATCACCCGCACATGGTCGTCGAGGAAATCCTTGTCTTTCATGAGTGAAACAAACGCCTTGTAGAGCTCGTTTATGGGCTCCGCCGGCGTGTTGGGCGGCATCAGTATGCCGCGCGACAGCCGCGTCGAGACGTCGGTAATAACCCGGTAGGCCTCGTATTGCGGGCCGGACGGCTTCTTACCGTGCGCCTCGGCGTAGACATCGGCGAAGGATTTGATCCCCTGCCGCTCGTGCTCGGCGCTGCCGATCTCGCGGCCGTCGGGCGTGGAGACGCCATAGACCCACATCGGCATCGCGTGGCCGGGCCGGATCAGGTTGGGAAGCACCTGGCTGTAGAACGCGGGCGCCGAGCTCGATGTGAAATTGATCTCGCGCCGCTCCATCGCCTGGTTCACCTCGCCCGCCGACTGGAACCCGGTCACGACCTTGAACTTGGCGCCCATCATGTCGAGCGTGAGATGGAGCCGGACATCGTGGTTCGAGGACGCGGCGTAGCCGGCGGCGAACACATCGAACCCTTTCGCCATGTCGGCGGGTTTGGCGATCCCCGGCTTGATGTCCTTCCGACCATAAGCGACGATCCAGCCGCCGAGACCGGCGACGAGCCCGAACTTCTCGTACGGCACGCGGAGCACCGGGTCGTCGACCATCGGGGCGATCGGGTTGAGCGTGACGAACCCGACGGTCAGCCCGTCCGGCTTGCCCAGCACCCCCATCCCGAGCTGGTTGATCGCCGACATGCCCCCGGCACCTGCCACGTTCTGAACGACGATGGTGGGATTGCCCGGGATGTGCTTGGCCAGATGGCGGACATAGACGCGCGCCTCGGTGTCGATGTTGCCACCGGCGCCGTAGTTGACGACGACGGCGAGGATCTTGCCCTCGTAGAAATTGGCCGCGTTCGCGGGGCCGGCCATTGCAGCCAGCACCAACGCGAACGCCAGTACCGAACGACGCTTGGTCATGGAGCCTCCTCCCGGACGACGCCGACGCGCCGCCCGCCCGACGATGGGTTGAACGCGACAGACCTAGTCCGGCCAGGCCTCCAGAAGCTCGATCGGCTCGCCGTACTGGCGCGCGGCCTTGATCACGCGCTCGGTCCGGAGCGCGGTCAGGAAGCCGTCCCGGATCAGGACGTTGTTTCCGGCCGTGACGGTCGAATCGAGGCTGATGAGGTCCATGTGGACCGGCGGCTCCTCCCAGTGCGGAATCACCTTCTTGACGTACTCGGAGGGCTTGGCGAGCTCGATCCCCCAGTGCAACGCGCCGGTATTGTTCGAGCCCGCGGGATAGATGCCGGTGCGCGGCGCTTTCGGGTTGAAACCGCAGCCGAGCTCCTGCAACACGCCGCCGACCAGCATGTCGCGGAGGATCTCCGCCTCCTTCGAGCGTCCCTCGACGCGGGTGATCTTGTCCTTCTCGAAGATGACGGCGATCTTTTCCTTGAACGGCTCGGGGAAGCCGACCGCCCATTGCGGATAGAACACGCCCTCGACGTCGTTGACCGCGTGCTTGTCGGCCTTGGTCTGGCGGTCATAGACATTTGGCCCGTGCGTCGGCAGCCAGTGGACATAGGCGCCGGGCTCGTCCGCCGTCATGTGGCCGCGCCAGCGCGTCTGATCGAGCATCCGGTTCCGCATGTCGGGGGTGAACCGCGCCCGCCAGTCGGAACCGCGCGGATCGGTGATCTTCAGCTCGAAGTTCTCGTTCTCGGGATACATGTCCCGCGTGGCGCGGATGATCTCTCCGACGAGATCGACCGGGAAGCGTGCCTGCGGCGTCTTCAGCATGTCGAGATTGCGGAAATACGTGATCTTGACCGAGCGCTGACCGGTGTCGCGGCGGACCTTGAGGCAATAGTCGTCGCCGATCGAGGCGAACCAGGTCGTGACGACGAATGTCGCCTTCTCATAGGCCTGCTTGAGCTCGTCGGGAAACACGCCGGAGTTCCAGTCGTGGCGCATGTACTCGTCCGGCTGCACGCCGCGAGCCCGGCAAAGCCCGCGGATCGCGTGGAACACGCGCGGATCGATCAGCGGGTCGGACAGGAAGACGACCTTGTCGCTGGGCCGGATCGCGAACACCTTGTTGAAATTGTCGATCGCCTGGAAGTACTCGGCGACGCGGGTCGTCTCGAACGGATTGGGCGGCGTGATCGCCGTCCCCATGATCTTATGCTGGTCGACCGGATATTCGATCATCGCTTGCTCCCGATGCCCTTGGTGACGGACTGACGGTCGTGCGGCTCGCCCGCTTCGCGCGGGTCGAGGAGCTTGTAGCGGCGGGCGAGATCGTGACCGGCCGCGCGCGACAATGGCTCGAGTGGCCCGCGACCGTGCGGGCAACGCATGTCCTCGACGGCGCCGAACAATCGGCACATGAACGGTCGTCGATCGTGGATATCACAGCGGCCCTGGAGCGACAACGGGCAGCGCCCGTCGTCGGGGAGCGCGGGCACCGCGTCGAGACCGCCGCGGCGGAGCTCGTGCGCGGTCCACGGCACCGGCCCGCAGCAATCGGTGCAGCCCTCGATGCAGATGAAGGACGGGATCTTCTTGTACAGGCGCTCGTGGCGCTTCGCGTCCCTCGCCCGGTCGGCCATCATCGCCCCCCTCGCCGGTCGAGGCGACGGCGACCGCCGCGCGCCCCGGTCGCGTATGCCCTCCCGGTCACGCAGGCGGCTTGTAGCTCGGAAACCGCTCGCTGACGTCGAGGTTGAACAGCCGTCGCGCGTTCTCGCCGAGGATGTTGCGCTTGGCCTTCTCCGACAGGAACGGAAGGTCCCATACGGTGTTGGGCAGATCCATATCCCAGTGCGGATAGTCGGAGGCGTAGAGAAGTTGCGTCTCGGCGTTGATGGCCCGGAACGTCGCCTCGAGGAGGTAGGTGTCGTTGGCGTGGTCGGGCCGTTCCATCGGCTGGGTCGTATAATACATCTCGCGCATGTATTCGGACGGCAGCCGCTTGAGCGAGGGACACTCCGAGGAACGCATGCGGAACTCGGTGTCGATCCGCTGCATCAGCCACGGCACCCAGGCGATCCCCGACTCGATCCAGATCGTCTTGAGCTTCGGGAACCGCTCGGGGAGCCCGTTGACCACCCAGTTGGTGCAGTGGACGACATTGTGCCAGGTGAAGCCGAGGGCGTGGACGGCGATGAAGCGGTTGCAGTTCTTGAGCAGCGGATCGTCCCAATTGAAGCCGGAATGGAATCCGATCGGCTTGCCCATCTCCTCGCAGAGCGCATAGATCTTCATGTAGTCGTTGTCGTGGATCGGCTTGTGGCGGACCGTCGTCACCATGAAGCCGATGACGCCCGGGCAGTCGCCGAAGTCCTGGACCATCCGATAGGCCGCCTCGTGGTCGTTGAGCGGGAGGAACAGCATGGTCTTTATGCGCGACGAGCCGGGCAGGACCTTCTCGACGAGCCAGCGGTTATAGGCGCGCGCCAGGTTGGCCTCGACCTCGGCCTGCGGGTGCATGGCGAGACCGAGCATCGGGGTCGGGAACATGCAGGTGTAGTCGACGCCCATCGCATCCATCCAGCGATGGGTCAGATGGACGTCGCGGTGGCGGCCGTCCTTGGGCGTCGGCTCGATCCGGCGCAACGGATAGCGCGTGACGCGCCCGCCGATGTCCTGATAGCCGACGCGGCCCATCGAGAACATGCCACCGCGCTGGTTGACCAGGCGGCTCGCCTCGGCGAGCTGCTTGAGGACCGGGTCCTCGATGAACTCGATGATCTCGCCGTAGGAATCGCTCTCGTAATGGTGCGAGTCGACATCGATGATCAGGACGTCCTGGAACTTCCGCTCGTCGCGTTGGCGCGCGGCATTGGCGAGGAGCGTCGTGGTGTCGAAGCTCTCGACACTGTGCTTGTAGTACTGCTCGCTGGTCGGAAGGTCCATGGCTCTCTCCCCGGGTCCTGGGCTCGGCGCAGTCTAGTGCAGGATGCCGCCGGAACGGAACGGGCCGCCGACTGTCGCCGGCGGCCCGCCTCGATCACGGTCGCATGACCGCTTTACTTCGTCAGATTGGCCTTGAGCGCGATCTCGCGAAGCTCCTTCGCACCGTCCGCGCAGCACTGTTTGGTCACTTCCCACAGGCTCTCCGACCACACCTTGTTGATGAGGTCGATCTTGTCCTTGGGCAGCATGACGTCCTTGACGCCGAGCTTCATGAGCTCGTCGTCCTCGAGCTTCTGGATCGCATCGCCTTGGGCGGGCATCTCCTTCTCGAGGCGGAGGCCGACGTCGAGGAGGATCTTCTGCTCCTCGGGCTTCAACCGGCCCCAGCGGGCGAGGTTGACGAAGATCGGCACGTTCGAGGTGCCGAAGGTCGGCCGCATGCGGAACTTCGCGACCTCGAAATGCTTCATCGTGAGCATTCCCGCGGCCGGCCAGGCCGCGCCGTCGATCACACCCTTCTCGAGCGCCGTGTAGATCTCGCCGCCGGGCAGCACGACCGGCGAGCCGCCGAGCGCCCGGATGACACCGTGATAGCTCTGCGTGCCGCGGACCTTGCGGCCCTTGAAATCGCCCTCGGCCGTGAGCGGCTCCTTGAGGAAGATGTGGTAGCCCTGGTTGCTGCTCGCCGGCAGGCTGACGAGCTTCAACCCGTGCTGCTTCTGATAATACTGGTCGATGAAGTTCCACACCCCGGCCGAACGGCGCTTATCGACATCATACTCGATGGCATCCATGACCAGCGCGATGCCCTTCGCGCCGGCATGGTAGACGCCGTGGGTGAAGAGCATGTCGAAGACGCCCGACGTCACGGGCTGGAGCTGCTGGAACGGCGGCACCACCTCTTCGGAGAAGATCTGGATCTCGAGCTGCCCCTTCGAGGTCTCGGCGACCCATTTCTGGTAGTTGTCGATCGGCACGTAGGTCGGCCAGTTGTTCTTGCCCCAGCTGCTCAGGAGCCGCAGCTTGGTCTGGGCGTCGGCCGACATTGGCAGGCCCACGAAGATGCAGAGCGCCAGTCCCAGCGCCAGCAGACGTCGCATCGTATTCACTCCCTGTTGGTCATATCGCGATGGTCCGCAGTCTAACCATGTGACCGCGGGCCGTACAATATCGGTCTCGGCGGTGGCCGCTACTTGGTCATGCCCGCCTTGAGCGCGATCTCGCGGAGCTCCGGCGCGCCGTCGCCACAGCACTGCTTGGCGAGCTCCCAGAGGCTCTCCGACCAGACCTTCTTCACGAGCTCCGCCTTCTCCGGCGAGAGCTGGAGGTCCTTCACGCCGAGCTTGGCGAGCTCGACATCCTCGTTCTTGAGGATCGCATCGCCGAGTGCCGGCATCTCTCGCTCGAGCCGCAGCCCGGCGTCGAGCAGAACCTGCTGCTCGGCCGGCGTGAGCGTGCCCCATTTCGCGATGTTGATCAGGATCGGCTCGTTCGAGGTGCCGAAGGTCGGCCGGACACGGAACTTCGCGACCTCGTAGTGCTTCATGCTGAGCATGCCGGCCGCCGGCCAGGCCGCTCCCTCGACGACACCCTTCTCGAGCGCGGTGTAGATTTCGCCCGGCGGCAGCACGACCGGCGAACCGCCGAGCGCCCTGATGACGCCGTGATAGCTCTGCGTGCCGCGGATCTTCCGTCCCGCCCAGTCGCCGGCCGGAGACAGCGGCTCCCTGAGAAAGACGTGGTAGCCGTGATTGCTGGCCGCCGGTATGGCGACGGCACGCAGGTTGTGGTGCCGCTGGTAGTAGCGGCTGACGAACTCCCACACACCCGAGGCGCGCCGCTTGTCCGGATCGTGGTCGATCGCGTCGAGGACGAGCGCGATGCCCTTGGCGCCGGCGTGGTAGACGCCGTGGGTGAAGAGCATGTCGAACACGCCGGAGGAGACGGGCTGGAGCTGCTGGAACGGCGGCACGACGTCGTCGGCAAAGATCGTGATCTGGATCGCGCCCTTGCTCATCTCGTGGACGTATTTCTGGTAGTAGTCGACCGCCGCATAGGCCGGCCAGTTCGTCTTGTTCCAGCTCGACAGCAGACGGAGCTTGGTCTGGGCGTCGGCGCTCGACACGGCGCCGAACAGAACTGACAACACGAACCCCAACGCGATGATGATCCTCATGATGGCGCTCCCCGAATCCGAACCGTCACGGTCGCCGACAGTTTAGCCGTTCGGCCGGTTTGCGCAATTCGCGATCGGCCCGGCCGCTTGCCCGCCTCCGCCGCCGCCGATAAGGTCTCGCCACCGGAACGCAGAGGGAGCAAGAACAATGGCAAAGCCCGTCACCCGCATCGGCACGCCGACGTCGCGCACCGACGTCCTCAAGATGCGGGGCAAGGACACGCTCAGCGATATCGTCGGCAAGCGGTCCTTCACCGAGACGTTCTATTTCATCGTGACCGGCAAGCTGCCTAATGCCATGCAGACCAAGGTCTTCGACGCCTGTCTGATCATTCTGATGGATCATGGCATCACGCCCAACGCGCTGGTCGCGCGGATGGTCGAGGAAGCCTGTCCGGAAGACGTCCAGATCCCGATCGCGGCCGGGCTCCTCATGGTCGGCAACAAATATGCCGGCACGATGACCGGCGCGGCGGTGATGTTGAGCGAGGGGATCAAGGCGCCGGACCACCGGGCCTGGGCGGCCGACTATGTCGCCAAGGCGCGCGCCGCCAAGCGACGGATCGCGGGCTTCGGCCATCCCTATTATTTCCCCGACGATCCGCGCGCCGCGCGCCTGTTTGAGGTGGCGCGGGAAGCCGGTGTCGATGGAAAATACATACGGCTGATCAAGCTGGTGAGCGAGGAGATCGACAAGGGCGGCAAGCACCTCACGCTCAACGTCACCGGGGCGATGGGCGCCCTTCTCTGCGAGATCGACTTCCCGATCCCGGTCATGCGCGGCGTCTCGGTGATCGGACGCGCGGCCGGCCTCGTCTCCCACATCTACGAGGAGAAGACCAACGGCAACGCGGTCGCCAACGCGGTCATCGACCTCGTCAACAACGTCGAGTATCAGGACCCGGCATGACGGCGACGGGGCGGGCCATCGGCCCGCCCCGGCCTTGTTTCCCGGCTGGCCTCATTTCCCGGCTGGTCTTATTTCCCGGCCGGCCTTGTTTCAGGAGCCTTATTTCAGGAGGCCTTCGGCTTTCATCGCCTCCTGCACCTTCGGCCGCGCGCCGACGCGGGCGTGGTAGTCCTTAAGACGCTGGTCGTTGATCTCGACGCCGACGCGCGCGCTCCAGTTCATCACCGTGAACAGATAGGCATCGGCGACCGAGAAGTTCTTCCCCATCAGGTAATCCTTGCCCGCGAGCTCGCCCGAGATATAGGCGTAGCGCTGCGCGAGCCGCTCCTTGACGGTCGCCTTCACAGAATCGGGCGCCGTCGGGTTGAAGAGCCACGAATAGTTCTTGTGGAGCTCCGAGGTGATGAAGTTGAGCCACTCCTGCACGCGGTAGCGCTCGACGGTGCCGTTCGTCGGCGCGAGCCCGGACTGCGGCGCCTTGTCGGCGAGGTACTGGACGATCGCGGGGCCCTCGGTGAGGCGCTGACCGTCGTCGAGCTCGAGCGTCGGCACATAGCCCTTCTTCGAGATCGCCGTGTAGTCGCCGCCGTCCTCCATCTTCCTGGCGCGGATATCGACCTTCACCAGCGACACCGGAATCCCGGCCTCGCGCATCACGATGTGCGGCGACAGCGAGCACGCGCCGGGTGAGTAATAGAGCTTCATCGCTTCCTCCCTCTTGCTGCTTCGATCGATCCAGTCACGCACGCTTGGCCGCCTTCAACGCGGCCCAGATCTTGGCCGGCGTCGCCGGCGTGTCGAGATGGGTCACGCCGCGGGTCGCGAGCGCATCGAGCACGGCGTTCATCACCGCCGGCAGCGAGCCGGCATTGCCGCCCTCGCCGCAGCCCTTGACGCCGAGCGGATTGGTCCGCGCCGGCACCGCATGGGTCGAGAA
The DNA here is from genome assembly GCA_016869145.1 of Alphaproteobacteria bacterium. Classification (GTDB taxonomy): domain Bacteria; phylum Pseudomonadota; class Alphaproteobacteria; order MPNO01; family VGEU01; genus VGEU01. Next base: position 62,947 of record VGEU01000001.1, read on the forward strand.
CGCGAAGCTCGACAGCGTATCGGCGCGTGGCATGGCGTAGTCCATGTAGGACCCGGTCAAAAGCTGGCCGTCTTCGTCGTAGACGGCGCCTTCCATCAGCGCCTGGCCGGCGCCTTGGGCGATGCCGCCGTGCACCTGTCCCTCGACGATCAGCGGATTGAGCATGGTTCCGAAGTCGTCGACGACGGTGTAGCGCAGCATGTCGACCTCGCCCGTCTCAGGATCGATCTCGACCTCGCAGGCATGGCAGCCATTGGGATAGGTCGCGGGCGCGGTGTCGTGCGCGAGCGCGACGTCGAGTGACGTCGGCAGGCCCTCGGGCACGGTCGCGAGCGTCTTCACCTTCTGGGCCAGCGCGATCAGCCCGATGGTGCGGTCGGTGCCGGCGACGTGGAACGCACCGCCCCGATACTCGATGTCCTCGACCGCCGCCTCGAGCACGTGTGCGGCGAGCTTCTTGCCGTTCTCGATCACCTTCTCGGAGGCGGCGAGGATTGCGGTGCCCGAATGGATCGCCGATTTCGATCCGCCCGAGCCGCCGCCGATCACCATCTGGTCGGAATCGTCCTGGCGGACCGTGATGCGGTCGAACGGAACCTGGAGCTTCTCGCAGAGGATCTGGGCGAAGGTGGTCGCGTGCCCCATGCCGAAATCCTTCGAGCCGGTCCACAGCGTGACGGTGCCGTCGGGCTCGAAGCGGATGTCCGCGAGCTCCTTGCCGGGCGGCGCGGTGAGCTCGAGATAGGCGCCGATGCCGAAGCCGCGGAGCCGGCCGCGGGCTTCGGACTCGCGCCGGCGCGCGGCGAATCCCGCCCGGTCGGCGCGCTCCATCGTCTTGTCGAGGACAGCGACGAAATCACCCGAGTCGTAGGTCATGTCGAGCGGCGTCTTGTAGGGCATCTGATCCCGCCCGATCAGATTGCGTCGCCGCAGTGCGACCGGGTCGCTCCCGGTCTCGCGCGCGGCCTGATCGATCAGCCGCTCGAGGATGTATTTCGATTCGGGCCGCCCCGCGCCGCGATAAGGCCCGGTCGGCACCGTGTTGGTCATCACGCATTTCATCGCGACGGCGACCGCCGGCGTCTTGTAGACGCTCACGATATTGCGGCTCAGCACGTTGGTCGGCGGCGCCGGCCCCATCGAGGTGAGATAGGCGCCCATGTTGCCGTGCCCGGTGATCCGGATCGCGAGGAAGTTCCCGTCCTTGTCGAGGGCCAACGCGGCATCGACGATGCTGGCCCGCCCCTGGTGATCGGAGAGGAAGCTCTCGGTCCGGTCGGCACGCCACTTGACCGGCCGCATCAGCTTGCGCGCGGCATAGAGCACCGAGACGGATTCCGAATAAGGCTGGCCCTTCATGCCGAACGACCCGCCGACGTCTTGGCTGACGACGCGGAGCTTCTTGGGATCGATCTTGAACACGCTCTGGGCGATGTTGTTGCGGAGCCCGAACACACCCTGCGAGCCGGTCCAGAGCGTCATCTTGTCCGACGCGGCGTCATAGGTCGCGAGCGCCGCGCGGGGCTCCATCGCGTTGACGACGACGCGGTTGTTGTCGAGGCGAAGCCGCGTGACGTGCGCGGCCTTGGCGAAGGCGGCGTCGACGGCCGCCGGATCGCCGAGGAGCCAGTCGAGGCAGACATTGTTCGGCATCTCGGGGTAGATCTGCGGCGCGCCGGGCTTCGCCCCTTCGACCGCATCGGTGACCGCCGGCAAGGGCTCGATCTCGAGCACGACGAGCTCGGCCGCATCCTGCGCCTGGTCGCGCGTCGCGGCGACGACAACGGCGACCGCGTCGCCGACATGGCGGACCCGGTCGACGGCGAGCGCCGGCCGGTGCGGGATGATGAGGGGCGAGCCATCGCGGCTCTTGAGCGGCACGACGCAGGGGAAGCCGCCGAGGCCATCGGCCGCCATGTCGGCGCCGGTGAAGATGTCGACCACCCCCGGCGCGCGTTTCGCCGCCGCGAGGTCGAGCTTTCGGATGAGCCCGTGCGCCACCGTCGAACGGACCATGACGGCGTGAACCTGGCAGGGCAGGCTCTCGTCGTCGGAATAAAGCCCGCGCCCGGTGAGGAGCCGGGGGTCCTCGGTGCGGCGGACCGGCTGGCCGATGCCGAAGCGGACGAGATCCAGGGCGCTGTCGTCGGGCATGCGATACCTCTGGCAAAAGCGGGTGGCGAAAGCGGGCGGAGCCGTCTCTTTACCCGAGGCGGCGCGGAACCGGAAGTGAGGAGGTTGTCAGCCCGTGGCGTGAAGGCCCCAGAACGGTTTGCTGTAGCCGGGCGAACGCGGCTCCGGCCACGCGCCGTAGTAGCGGACGACCTCGTCCGGCGGCTTCCGCTTCGACCAAGCCCTCATGAACGCATCGAACGGCTTGCCCTTGCGCCGCCGCTCGCGACGGAGCGCGGCGCGGGCCCGTTCGGTCGCCGCACGGTCGACGAGGCCGGTCTCGGGATCGATCAGGACGCGATAGATGTCGCGTGCGACGGCCTCGGTGATCATGCCGTCGCGGAGGTCGCGGACGACCGCCTCGGGCTCGCGCTCGAGCACATCGCCATAGCCGCCGCCACCGCCCATGCTGAAGATCATTAAGTCGCCTTCCTCGAACTTTTCCGCGCGCTGGCCGGACGGCTCGATGCGGTAGGTGCCGGCCAGCTTCTGCTCGGTGAGGAGCGCGTAGTAGCTGAGATCGACGTCCTCGCCCTCTGCGATGCGCGCGAAGAAATCGGACCTCTTGATGATGATGCGCGGATTGGGCGGGCCGTAATAGCCGCCCATCAGGCCGGGATTGTGGCTCAGCTTGTCGGCGCTGCCCCATGAGCTCAGGACACAACCGAGATGACCGCACGCGGTCGACACCTCGACGAGCGGCGCGCCGCCGCGATATCTGCCGTAGCCGTGATAGTTGCGGTCGATCCGCCGATCGAGCACGAAATGCGGCAGACGGGTGTCGGTCTCCTCGGTCTCGCCCGAATCGGTGAACGGTCCCCAGAAGAACCCGATCGCGCTCTCGCCGTCGGAATCGAAGCGCGCCCCCTGCCCGGCCGCATTTGTCGCACCCGAGAAGTTCGCCGCCATATAGCCGCGCCGGTTCTCGCCCGAGAACACGAAGACGTTCTGGTTCCGCGAATGCGGTGCCTGGACCGCCTCGCGATAGGCGCTGTCGAACAGGAGCTTCGAGCCGAGGACATGCGCGCCGTTGACCACGCAGGCCGCGATCGAGGTTCCCATGCCGTGCGCGACGTCGTAGCTCGAGTTCGCGATCGACGGCCCCTCGACGAGATAGCGGATCGGCTGCAGAAGGCCGGCGTTCGGTTTGAGCCCGCGATAGAAGTAGGAGAAGAGGTATACGGCGCTCGCCGCACGGACGAGATGCCAGGTGCCGTGCATCGGCCCGACCTTGTTCTCGGGCGAGACGCCCTGGACCAGGATCGTGAGCCCGTCACCCTCCTTGATCATCGTCACGGGTATGCGCGTCAGCCCGAGCGCGCCGCCGAGATCGTCGTCGTTGAACATGACCGCGCGGAAGATCCCGTCGTTGAGCTCGGCGATCCGCGCGCGCGCCTCGATCTCCGCCCGCATCAGGATCCGCCGCATGCCGCCGACGACCATGTGGACACCGCGCCGCTCGACCTCGCGCATGAGGCGGTCGCGGATCAGCTTCAGGGTCGCGACGCGCGAGCGGAGATCGGCGGCGAAAACGAACGGGTTGCGGACCGACCCGGTCATCATGTCGAGGACGTCCTGGTTGAGAAGCCAGTCGCTCCCGATCCGCATCATCTGGATGTGGAGACCCTCCTCGTAGCGCGAGCGAGCCTTCGAGTTGAAGCCGCCCGGCGTCGGCGAGCCGGAATCGCCCTGATGGCCGCCACAGCTCACCCAGCCGACCAGCTCCTCGCCGAAGAACACGGGTGCGGCGGTGAACATGTCGAAGGCGTGCACGCCGCCCGCGGTCTCGTCGTTGAAGAAATAGATGTCGCCGTCGCGGAGCCCGACGGTCGGATTGGGACGGTAGTACTTGTTGACGTATTTGAGCTGGGCGTTGTTGAGCATCGTGTGGAAATAGATGCCCGTCGCGACCGCCACCGGATCGCCCGAGGCGGTGAAGAGGCCGCAATTCATGTCGCCGGTGATGACGCTCTCGGTGATCGAAAGCGCCATGTAGACATCGCGCGCCTCTTCGACGATCGCGGTCAGCTTGTGGTGAAGGAGCTCGACGTCGAGATCGTTCACACGCCCGATGCCTTCGGCCTCGAGCGCCGTGACCGGCTCGAGGCCGTGGCAGATCAGATCGGGGTCGACGCCCGGCCCGCGCCCATAGGCGTCACGGTCATAAGTGAGCCCCGCGGTGAGCCGGACGTGATGATCGAACAGGGCGCCCATGGTCCTCCCTCCCGGCCCGACGCTGCCCGCCGCACGGCGCGCTCACGCACCGTTGCGATACAATCCCCAGAACGGTTCCTTATAGGATTCGAGGCGCGGTTCCGGCCAATTGCCGTAATAGGTGAGCACATCCTTGGGCGGCTTGAGCTTCGACCACGACTTGATGAACTGGTCGAAGGTCTTTCCCTTGGTGAGCCGCTCGTGGCGCGCCTTGGCGCGGCGCTTCATGGTGGCTGCGGGATCGAGAAGGCCGGTCTCGGGGGTGATCGCGACCCGATAGACCTTCTCTGCGACGTCCGTGGTGATGATGCCGGCATCGAGGTCGGCGAGCACCGCCTCGGGCTCGCGCTCGAGCACGTCGCCGTAGCCGCCGCCGCCGCCGCAGGAGTGGATGAAGATGTCGGCATCCGTGAACCGCTCGGCGCCCTTGGCGCTCGAGGACAGGATGTACTCGCCCTCGACCGTCCGCTCGGTCAGGAGCTTGTACTGGCCGAGCTCGATGTCCTCGCCGGCGGCGATCCGTTCCTGGATGTCCGATTTCTTGAGGACGAAACGCGGGTTGGGCGGCCCGGCATAGCCGCCGAACAGCCCCATATTGTGGCTCACCTTGTTGCCCTGCCCCCAGGTCGCGACCAGGCAATTGCGATCGACGCAGCCGATCCCGATCTCGACCAGCGGCGTGCCGCCGCGGAACTTGCCGAAGCCGTGGAAATTGGTATCGAGCTTGCGCGACAGGATGATGTGCGGCATGCGGTCGTCGGCGTCCTCGACCTCGCCCGCGTCGCAGAACGGGCCCCAGTAAAAGCCGACCGCGTCCTCGGCATCCATGTCGAAGCGTCCGCCGCCGCCGCCGGCATTGACCGTACCCGTCATGTTCGCCGCGTAGTAGCCGCGCCGGTTCTCGCCGCCGATCGACGGCACCACGTAGTTGCGCGAGTGCGAGGCCTGCACGGCCTCACGATACGGGCTCCCGAACAGCATCTTGGCGCCGGCGATGAAGAGGTTCTGCGTGATGAAGGCGCAGGCCGACGGCGAGTTGCCGTGCGCGACCTCATCGGTCGCATTCACCATCGACGGCCCTTCGATCAGATAGCGCACCGGCTCGAGAAGGCCGGCATTCGGCATCAGCCCGCGGAAGAAGTAGGAGAACAGGTAGACGCCCGTCACCGCACGGGCGAGATGCCAGGAGCCGTGGAACGGCCCGATCGAGTTCTGCGGCGAGGTGCCCTGGACGAGAACGGTGAGCCCGTCGCCCTCCTTGAAGACGGTGAGCGGCACCCGCGTCAGGCCGAGATAGTTGCCGTGCTCGTCGTTGAACACGACCGAGCGGAAGATGCCGTCGTTGATCTCGCGGAGCCGCCCGCGCGCCGACTGCTCGCCCTTGATCAGGATGCGGCGCATGCAGCCGACCACGACCTCGACGCCGCGTCGCTCGACCTCGCGGATGAGCCGCTGGCGCATCTGGAACATGGTGGCGACGCGCGACTTGAGATCGGCAATGAACACGAACGGGTTGCGCACCGCGCCGCCCATCATGTCGAGGACGTCCTGGTTGAGGCGGAAGTCGGAGCCGATCCGCATCGCCGGGATGTGGAGCCCCTCCTCGTAGCGGGTCGAAGCCTTGGGCGCGAAGCCGCCCGGCGTCGTCGAGCCGGTCTCGCCCTGGTGGCCGCCGACCTCGGCCCAGGCGATCAGCTCGCCCTTGTAGAAGATCGGCATCGCCGTGAACATGTCGAAGACATGGATGCCGCCGCCGAGCTCGTCGTTGAAGAAATAGATGTCGCCGTCCTGAAGACCTACCGTCGGGTTCGGCCGGTAGTACTTGTTGATGTACTTGATCTGGCCGTTGTTGAGGAGCGTGTGGAAGTAGATCCCGGTCGCGACCGCGACGGGATCGCCCGAGGCGGTGAATATCCCGCAGTTCATGTCGCCGGTGATGATCCCTTCCGAGATCGACAGCGCCATATAGACGTCGCGCCCCTCCTCGACGATCGAGGAGAGCTTGTGGATCATCAGATCGGCGTCGATCTCGGATACGCGCTCCATGCCGCGGCGCTCGATCTCGGTCACGGGCTCGAGGCCGTGACAGATCAGCTCAGGATCGCAGCCGGGCCGCTTGCCGTAGACGTCCATGTCGTAGGTGAGCCCGTCGAAGAGCCGGGCGTTTTGTTCGAACAGCAAGCCCATTGATCGTCCTCCCGCGCCGGCAGGCTACAGGCCGCCGGCCCACGACGCAAACGCCCTCACGCCCGCGCCGCCCGACCGGAGAGGATCACCAGCACGATACCGGCGATGATGGTCGCCATGCCGGCGATGAGGTTCACCGACACCGGCTCGCCGAGCGCGACGATCCCGATGAGCATGGCGAGCACAGGCGCGGCAAGATAGCCGATCGAGGCGGTGATCGGCGACAGGTTGCGCGAGGCGACATTGACCGCCCAGATGCCGAGCCCCGTGCACACGGGGCCGGCGATCGTGATCAGACCCAGCATCTCGGTCGTCCAGGTCATGCCGCGGTCGCCGTCGAAGATGAAGGCCGCGCCATTGGTGACGATGATCGCGCAGATGAGCTGCCACGGGACGAGCTGGAGGGGCGTCAGGTTCCACTTGTGGACCCGAAGCTGGATCATCGCGATCGCCCAGCAGATCGCGCAGACGAGGAGGAGCGCGTTCCCGATCACGACGTTCCGGTCCGACCAGTCGAAGTCGAGCGGGTTGAACAGGATGACGAGCCCGACCATGCCGAGCGCGAGACCGGCCGCCTTCATCCGGTCGAGACGCTCGCCGAGGACGAAGATCGCGATCGGCGTGACCCAGAGCGTGGTCGTGTAGCCGAGGAGCGTCGCCCGCCCCGCCCCGACATATTGGAGACCCAGCATGCAGAGGCATAGATAGATCCCGAGCATGAACACGCCGACCGAGATGATCGCCGGCGCGTCCTGCCAGCGCGGCCAACGGAGCTGACCGATCGCCGCGAGCACGATGAAGAGAGCGGCGAAACCGGTCGTCATCCGCCACGCGCCGAACCAGAGGGCGGGCGCGGTCACCGCCCCGACCCGCATGAGCGGCCACAGGATCGCATAGTTGAGTACGCTGATGACGAGGCAAATCCAGCCCATCCGCGTCGCAGACTGGAGGGAGCGGTCCATGCCGGCACGCAGCGCTCGACGGCGGTCTCAGCCGTGCATCGTGAGGCCGCCCGAGACGCTGATGACCTGGCCGGTGATGAACCCCGCGTCCCGGCTGACCAGAAACGCGACGATGCCCTCGATGTCCTCGGGTTGGCCGACACGCTTCATCGGGATCGCGCGCTGCAGCGCGTCATAGACCTTCTTGCCCTGCTCGCCCTCGCCGACGAAGGAGCGGAGGATGGGCGTATCGGTCGGCCCCGGACAGACGCAGTTGACCGTGATGCTCCGCGTCGCCATCTCGCGCGCCAGCGTCTTCGTGAAGGCGATCATGCCGCCCTTGCAGGCGGAATAGACGGATTCTCCCGACGAGCCGACCCGGCCGGCGTCGGAGGCGATCGAGACGATCGCGCCGCGACCGCGCTCGGCCATCCGTTTCACCACGTGGTGGGTGACGTTGAGCGGCCCGCCCAGGTTGATCCCGATCACCTTGTCCCAGAACGCGGGATCGCTGTCGACGAAGTTGAGGAAGCGGTCCCAGCCGGCATTGTTGACCAGGATGTCGACCGGCCCGGCCGCGGCCTCAACGGCCGCGACCGCTGCGCCGACCGCGGCGTAGTCGGTGATGTCGACGGTCCGCGCGACGGCACGACCGCCCGTGCTTCCGATCAGCCGCGCCGTCTCGGCGGCGGCCGCTTCATCGATGTCGAGCACGGCGACCACCGCGCCCTCGCGCGCCAGACGCCGACAGATCGCCCGCCCGATCGCGCCGCCGCCGCCGGTGACGATCGCAACCTTGCCCGCAAGCCCTTCCATGGTCCCCTTCCCTCGATTGACGCGGCGTACTCTCTACGCGGCGGCGCCCGAGAGCAAGCTTGACCCGGGCCGGCCCGGTTCCGACAATCCGGCATGACCGCCGCACCCGTCACGACGACGGCCTGGCCGCCGGCCACGGAGCCGTTCCTCCCCTTCGAGTCCGTCCGCGCCCTCCTCCGGAAGTACCGCGACCGGCACCCGGCAAAGCTCGCGCTCTACTCCCTCGACGAGGAGCGCGGCATCGACTTCGCGACGCTCGATGCGCTCACCGAACGCGTGGTGTGCTTTCTCCACGCCGAGGGCATCGGCCGCGGCGACCGTGTGGTGGTTCTCGCCGACGAGCGGATCGAGAAGCTCGTCCTGATGATCGCGGCGTGGCGGCTCGGCGCCGTCGCCTGCCCGTTCCACACCGAGATCAACCTCGATCATCTCCGCTTCATCCTGACCACGATCGCGCCGAAGATCGTGTTCTGGCACGAGAGCGTCGACGGGCCGTCGCTCGCCGGCCATCTCCGTGTGCCGGTGGTCCGTTTCGACCGTTGGCCGGCCGCCGGCGCCGACGCGGCCGAGCTGTTCACCCGCCTCGCCCGCGAGCCAGCCGGCGCCGCCCCCGACGTCGAGAACGGGCCCGACGACATCGCCTGCATCTTCTCGACCTCGGGCACCACCGACAAGCCGAAATGCGTCGTCTGGGACCATCTCGCGCTCTGGCTCACCACGCTCAACACGATCGACTTCACCGGCCAGAACGCCGATGACCGGATGCTCGAGTACCGAACGTTCTCGTGGCTGTCACCGCAGATCATCTCGCTGTCGCCGTTCGTGATGCTGGGCTTCTCGCTCTATCTCGCGAACGGCTTCTCGCGGAGCCGGTTCTTCGACTGGATCCGGAACCACCGGATCACCGTCGTCGCCGGCGTGCCGACCGTGATCAACATGCTGCTCAACCGCCCGGTCGAGATCGGCTCGAACGAGCTCGAGAGCGTCCGCATCATGACGTCGTCGACGGCGCCGCTCTCGCCCGAGCAATGGCAGCGCTTCGAGACGATGTACGGCATCCGCCTCCTGCAATTCTTCGGCGCCTCCGAGGTCGGCTGGTTCACCGGCAATCGTCACTACAATTGGAAGTTCGGCACCGTCGGCCAGCCGGCGATGTACACCGATTTTGCGATCCTCGACGACGCGGGCAATGTCGTGCCGCCCAGTGTCGAGGGCGAGGTCGGCTTTCGCGGCCGTTGCACGGCGAACGCCTCGATCTCGCCCGACGGGGCCTGGGAGGACCGCGTGCCGACGCGCGAGACCGAGTATTCGCGCGCGGGCGATCTCGCGGTGATGGACGCGGAGGGTTTCATCACCGTCACCGGCCGGACCAAGGACCTGATCATCCGCGGCGGGGTCAACATCGCGCCGCTCGAGATCGACCGCGTGCTGATGCGCCATCCGCAGATCCAGGAGGCAGCCGCCGTCGGTGTGCCCGATCCGATCTTCGGCGAGGAGGTCGTCGCCTATGTCGTGGCGCGCGCCGCGCTCACGACGGAGACGGTGAAGGCCCATTGCGCGACGAGCCTCCCGGCCTCCAAGGTGCCGAAGGAGGTCCACTTCGTCGACAGCCTGCCGCGCTCGGACCGCGGCAAGATCCGACGGGCCGCGCTCAAGGATCACTGGCTCGCCGCGCGCCAGGGCATCAGCAACCCTGACAAGGAGACCCTACGATGACCACCCAGACCGTCCTCGTCACCGGCGGCGCGAGCGGCATCGGCCTCGCAAGCGTCGGCCTCCTCAATGCCGCGGGCCACAACGTCGTCGCCTGCGACATCCAGGCCGACAAGCTCGCGCGCGACGTGCCGAAGGATCCGAAGATCGCGACCGTCGCCGGCGACGTGACGCGGAAGGCCGACTGCGACAAGGCGGTCGCCGTCGCGCTCGAGAAGTTCGGCCGCCTTGATGCGCTCCTCCACTGGGCCGGCATCCACGATGGCGGCACGCTAGAGGACATGAGCGAGGCCGAGTGGGACCGCGTCATGGCGATCAACGTCAAGGCCGCGTTCCTGATCGCCCAGGCTGCCGCGCGCCCGATGGTACGCCAGGGCGCCGGTGCGATCGTGCTCACGAGCTCGACCTCGGTCCTGTTCGGCGGCGCCGGCGGCGAGGGCCAGGTCGGGCCGGCCTATGTCGCATCCAAGGCGGCCATCATCGGGCTCACCCGCTCGCTCGCCCGCGGCCTCGGGCCGAAAGGCGTGCGGGTCAATGCCGTCAGCCCCGGGATCACCGAGACGCCCATGATCGGCGTGTTCTCGGACAATTTGCGCCGCGAGGCGGTAAAGCGCTTCCCGCTCGGGCGTTTCGGCCGCGCCGAGGAGATCGCGGCCGTCGGCTGCTTCCTGATCTCGGACGGCGCGAGCTTCATGACCGGCGAGGTCGTCCACGTCAATGGCGGGTCCAATTTCGGCTGACGCCCGCCCTTGGCACGCTATAGTGCCGATAGCGCACAGCACACGCCGGGCCGGGCACACGCGGGGCCTGGCACACGCGACGAATGAGGGAGGCCAGAATGCACAAGTTCGAGATGCCCAAGGACTATGTCCAGCGCGTGATCGACCGCCAGGGTCGCGCCCACACGGTCGAGAGCTTCGACACCAAGCGCACCGCCCTCGTCGTCGTCGACATGCAGATCTATTTCATGCGCGAGGACCAGCTCGGTGCCAACCCGATAGCGCAGGAGATCGTGCCCAACGTCAACCGCCTCGCCGATGCGGTGCGGCGGTCGGGCGGCATCGTGATCTGGATCCAGAACCTCGCGCCCTATGAATCCCTCGAAAGCTGGGATGTGCTCCGCGAGCGCTTCACCGACGACAAGATCGACCGCCGCTGGGCGGCGATGCAGCGCGATGCGGAGCCGTTCCAGCTATGGCCCGGCCTCGACGTGCGGCCCGAGGACAAGCGCGTCGTCAAGCGCCGCTTCAGCGCCTTCATCCAGGGCTCGTCCGACATCGAGAACGTGCTCCGCGACGCCAATATCAAGACCATCATCGTCACCGGCGTCGCGACCAATGTGTGCTGCGAGTCGACCGCGCGCGACGCGATGATGCTCAACTACCGCTCGATGATGGTCTCCGACGGCTGCGCCACGGCGACCGACGAGGAGCACCACGCCTCGCTCTCCAATTTCTACATCCAGTTCGGCGACGTGCAGACGACCGACGAGATCATCGCCCGCCTCGATGCCTCGGCGCGGCGCAACCAGGCGGCCGAGTAGGCTGGCCGCGACGACACGGAGAACGACGATGGGCAAGCGCGCACTGAAGCCGTCCTCCGTTCGGGCGAAGGGGAGCTACAGCCCCGGCTGGGAGGTCTCGAACGGCCGCCTCATCTTCGTCGCCGGCCAGATCCCGTGGGACGAAGAGGGCCGTGTCGTCGCCAAGGGCGACGTCGCGGGCCAGACCCGGCAGGTGTTCAAAAACATCGCCGCCGTCCTCGCCGAGGCCGGCGCGACGCTCGACGACGTGATCAAGATCACCGTCTTCGCCGCCGACATCCGGTTTCGCGACCAGATCAACCAGGTTCGGACCGAGACCTTCAAGGCCCCCTACCCGGCGAGCACCCAGGTGGCGGTCGCGGCGCTGGTCGATTCCGAGTGGATGGTCGAGATCGAGGCGATCGCGTTCGTGCCGAACTGACGCGCCGACGCGGACGGCGACACCAGGGGACCAGTGGAGAGGGCGTAGTGGCCACCAAGCTCGTCATCAGGAACGTCCGGACCATGCTCTCGGGCCGGATGGAAAAACCGATCCTCGATGCCGATACGATCGTCGCCGTCGACGGCAAGATCGCAGCGATCGGGCGTGAGAAGGACGTCGATACCGGCCATGCGACGACGGTCATCGACGCCAAGGGCTCGTCAATCGCGCCGGGGCTGATCGACAGCCACGTGCACCCGGTCGCCGGCGACTGGACACCGCGCCAGCGCCAGGTGGACTGGATCGAATCCTCGATGAACGGCGGCGTGACGACGATGATCTCGGCGGGCGAGGCGCATTTCCCCGGCCGCGCCCGCGACCCGGTCGGCGTCAAGGCGCTCGCCATCACCGCGCAGCGCTCGTTCGATGCCTTCCGGCCGGGCGGCGTCAAGGTCCTGGCCGGCGCGCCGATCCTCGAGAAGGGTCTCGTCGAGGAGGACTTCGCCGAGATGGCGAAGGCCGGCGTCAAGCTCCTCGGCGAGGTCGGGCTCGGGGGCGTGAAGTCCGGCGACGAGGCCAAGAAGATGGTCGCCTGGGCGCGAAAATACGGCATCCAGAGCACCATCCACACCGGCGGGCCCTCGATCCCGGGCTCCGGCCTGATCGACAAGGACGTCGTGCTCGAGGCCGACGCCGATGTGATCGGCCACATCAACGGTGGTCACACCGCGTTGCCGCTGCCGCAGATCTGCGCGCTCTGCGAGCTCTCAGCGCGCGGCATCGAGATCGTCCACAACGGCAACGAGCGCGCCGGGCTCTACGCGCTCCGGATCGCGCGCGAGCTCCGCCAGATGAACCGCGTGATCCTCGGCACCGACGGGCCGGCCGGATCGGGCGTGCAGCCGCTCGGCATCATCCGGCTGATCGCGCTCCTCTCCGCGCTCGGCGACGTGCCGGCCGAGATCGCGTTCTGCTTCGCGACCGGCAACACAGCGCGGATGCGCAATCTCGACCAGGGGATTCTCGAGGTCGGCCGCCCGGCCGATTTCGTCTTCATCGATAAGGCGCAGCATTCGGCCGGCCGCGATCTCCTCGACTCGGTCCAGCTCGGCGACATCCCGGGCGTCGGCATGGTGGTGATCGACGGGATCGTCCGCTGCGCGCGGAGCCGGAACACACCGCCCGCCGAGAACGCGCCCGAGATCGTCTCGGGCGGCAGCGGCGGCGGCGGCGGCGGCGGCCACTGAGCGGAACGCAGGCAGCGTCGCGCTGACGCGGTCCGCGATCAGCCGAAACGACAAAGGGCGGGCCGTGGCCCGCCCTTCGCCTTCGTCTCGAGGACGTTCAGCTCCAGAACGCCGGCACGAAATCGTAGCCCGACGCGGTCTTGCTGATGAAGCCCGTCGCCGGGAAGATCGCGTGATAGAACGAGACCTGAATGCGGTCCGCCGCCGCCATGTCGAGGAGGCGCTTGCGGGTCGCGATCGCCTGGTCGCCGTCCATGTCGAACATCAGGCGCCACTCCGGGTTGCGGGCGAAGAGGAGCGGATTGTTCGTGGTGTCGGCGACGTAGAGGAGGCGCGCATTGCCGGAGGCGATCGTGATCGCGGTGTGGCCCGGCGTGTGGCCCTTGGCATCGACTGCGGTGATGCCGGGGACGAGCTCCTTGCCCCACTCGTACTGCTTGACGTCCTTCGCCATCGGGGCGAACACGCGGCGGATGACGTTGAAGAGGGGCTTCATCGCGTCCGGCGCCGCGCTCATGCGCGCATCATCCATCCAGAACGCCCACTCCGCCGCCGGCACCATGATCTCGGCATTGGGATAGACCGCCGCGCCTTCCTTGGTGCGGAGCCCGTTGATGTGGTCGGGATGAAAGTGGCTGATGACCACGGTATTGATCGCGTTCGGATCGATGCCGGCCGCGCGCATGTTGGCGACGAGGTTGCCCGTTGTCGGTGCGCCGTTGTTCGAGAAGCCGCTGTCGATGAGAACGAGGCGCGAGCCATTGTTGACGACGAGCGGGGTGAAGGTATTGGACCACTGGTCGGTCGGCATGAAGATCGCGCCGAGCGCCTCCTGGAAGTCCTCCTTCGACACGTTGCGGACGAAACCGTCCGGGATCGGCCCGCGCGTCGTGCCGTCGTGGAGCTGGGTCACCTGGAAATCGCCGAGCTTGAAGCGGAAGAAGCCCGGCTGGCTCGGCTGGGCGGCGGCCGGCGTGGCCGGCGGCGCGGCAACCCGCCCCGCCGCCCGTTGTGGTCTCAGAGCGTCGAGCTCCAGCGTTCGGGGATGAAGTCATAGTCCGAAGCGCTCTTGGCGATATGGCCCGTCGCCGGGAACGGCGCATGATAGAAGGCGATCCGCATGCGGTCGGCGGCCACCATGTCGAGGACCCTCTTCCGCGCGGCGATTGCCTTGTCGGGGTCCTGGTCGCCGCGGAACTTCCACTCCGGATTGCGCGCGAAGATCAGCGGATTGTTGGTGAGATCGGCGACGAAGATCATCCGTCCGTTGCCCGACGCGATGACGAAGGCGGTGTGTCCCGGCGTGTGGCCGCTCGCATCGACCGTCGTGATCCCGGACACGATCTCCTTGCTCCACTCGTATTGCTTCACGTCCTTGGCGATCGGGCCGAAGACGCGGCGCACGTTGCGGAAGGCGGGCTTCTGCGCCTCGGGCGCGGCCTCCATGCGCGCATCATCCATCCAGAACGCCCATTCCTGCGCCGGCACCATGATCTCGGCGTTAGGATAGACAAGCGCGCCCGCCTTGTCGCGAACACCGCTGATGCGGTCGCCGTGGAAGTGGCTGATCACCACGGTCGTGATCGCCATGGGATCGATGCCGGCGGCCGCCATGTTGGTGCGGAGCGCGCCCGTGGTCGGAGCGCCGTTATCGGCGAACCCGGTATCGAGAAGGATGCGGCGCGTGCCGGTGTCGACCACGAGCGGCGTGAACGAATTGGTCCACACGTCGGTCGGCAGGAACAGGCTCTCCATCGCCTTCTGCACGTCGCCGAGCGCGACGTTGCGCACGAGGTCTGCGGGATCGGCGCGCTGCCCTGCCCGTCATAGAGCTGAGTCACGACGAAATCGCCGATCTTGCGGCGGTAGAACCCGGGTGCCTGGCCAGCCGCCGGCGCGCCCTGCGCCGCGGCGGTCGCGATCGTCGCGGATAGCGCCGAAGCGGCGAGCGCGGCAGCGCCGAGCGTGAAAGCATCGCGTCGCGTGATGTCCATGGTATCTCCCCGTGTTGCTGTTCTTTGCGTCCAACCGTGCGACAATATTCTGCGTAATCTTACGTGTCGAACCGAAGTGCCAAAGCGACTCACAAAGCCGCGATCGAATGAACATGCGATGGGGCGCGAATCGCCGTGCGATGAGGGCTGCGCAGACACGCGAAGGGGCGGCACGGATGGCCGCCCCCTTGTTTCGTGATCGTCGACAATTTGTCGACGGGATCAGCGCAATCCGTCCTCGCCCTTGATCTCCTCTTTCTTGAGGCCGCCGACGCGCGGCAGCGGTCGGCCCGAATCCGTAACGACGACGGCGACCAGGATCTCGTTGGCGCGCGGCGCGTCGGGGAGCCCGACCTCCATGGCGTCGAAATGGCTGCGCACGAAGGCCGCGTCCTTGTGCCCGAGGGGAACGTCGATGCGCGAGCCGGGTCCGCCCATCTTCTTGGCCGACGGCACCAGCGCCGCCCCCTTCTCGACCGCCTTGCGGAGCGGTGCGCCGAGCTTCGGGTGGAGGATCGCTGCGGCGTGCTCCCACTCGCCGTTCTCGCCCACGATCGCGGCCTTGCCGTAGCCCTCGGCCCGGCTCGGCTGGATGCCGAGCGCTTCGACCGCCATGCCGCCGAGAATGGCGCCGAGCTCCTCGCCGATCCCGATCAGCTCGTCGAGGTTCTCGACATAGCGACCGGCACAGGGGTTCTCAATCACCGCGATCGCCGCCGCCTTGCGCGTCGGTGTCGCGAGCGCCTTGCCCATCTCGCGCCGGGTCTCGTCGACCACGGTCACGAGGCGTCGGATCACCGCGCTCATTTCAAGCCGTCCTCGCCCTTGACGTCCTTGTCCTCGAGCCCGCCCGCGCGCGCGTAGATCCGCGGCCCCGTCGCCATCGACTGGATCCAGACGATCTCGTTGGCCCGCGGCGCATCCGCGATGCGGCATTCGATGCAGTCGAAATGGCTCCGCACATAAGCGGCATTCACATGCGCGAGCGGCACGTCGACAACCGTGCCGGGTCCGCCGACCTTCTTGGTCGACGGCACGATCGCCTTCGACGGCTTGATGATCTGGCGCATGCCATAACCGCCGGGATCGTGCCACAGCGCGGCATGCTCGAGCTCGCCGTTCTCGCCGACGATCGCCGATTTGCCGTAGGCCTTGATGCGCTCCTTGCCGCCGAGTGCCGCGATCAGGCGTTCGGCCATCTGGATGCCGAGCGGCTTCAACGCCTCCATCAGCGGCAGCAGGTCCTTCACATGGCGCCCGGCATAGGGGTTCGCGGTCACCGCGGCGATATAGCCCTTGAGCTGCGGCGGATCGGCCGACGGACCGAATTCGTGCAGCACCTCCTCGACATGGAGCACGAACTTGCGGACCTTGACGAGCCCGCCCCCTTCGGTCGCCGACGCATCGCGCGCGACCGCTTTCACCTCGTTCATCGCTCTCCTCCGTTGTCGAGGGCCGCGGGCACCGTGCCGACGACCCTGTACCGCCGTTTCAATACCAGCACCGCGCCCGTGACGAGTCCAGCCCGACGGAGCCGATCGGCCTCTGCGGCGCCCTGCCCCAGCGCCTCTTCGATCGAACGCGCATCGAGCGCACCGACCGAGACCGTGACGAGGCGATCGCCGAGATCGCTGTCGAGCTCGATCGTGCTCGCCGGCGCGCGCGCGATCGCAGGATGGTCGATCGCGGTCGCGTTCGCGATCATCGTCGCCGCCGCATCGGCCGCGGCTGCGTCGTCCGCGAGAACCGTCACCGCGTCGGCGATGCCGAGCGAGAAGCTCCGCCCCGACCAGCCGCTCGTTGCGATGCCGCGGATCGGGAGCGCCGCCGTGAGCCGCGCCGTCGTGTCGATCGAGGGATTGTCGATATCGCCGACGACGCCGAGCCGGAGCTCTTCGCCGGGCGCGAGATATATCGCGATGTCGCCGCCATTGTTGACATAGGCCCGCGACAGCGTGCGGCCGCCGACAAGCGCGGCGATCATCTCATCGGCGACGGCGCCGGCGACGGCCGCCATCGGCGTCACGAGCCGGTCGCGATAGGGCCAGCACGCCGCCACCATCCGCCGCGCGACCGGCCCTTCCGGCTGCCAGCGCGGCTCGGCGAGCGGCGTGCGCAAGGCAGGGAGCTCGGCGACGAGCGTCGGCAGGATGTCGGCGAAGCGCGCGACGGCCTGGCGGTAGGCGGCCGCGATCTCGTCCGGCGCGCCGAACGCCTCGATGACGAGATCGATCGGGCCGTGCTGGAGGTGGAGGCGGCGGCCGTCCGGCAGCAGCGCCGCGACCGGCCCGCCCGCCATCTCGCACTCGGGCTCAGATCTAGGCGAGCGCGGCGCTCCGGTCGAATGGCCACGGATTGTCGGGCCGCCAGGCCGACGGCTTGGCGCGCGGCATCTGCAGGACCTCCTCGATCCGCTTCATCCGGTCGGTGTAGCCGCCGAGCTCGACATAGTCCTGGTACGGCAATGTGAACTCGATCGGCGCGACGAGGGCCGGCGTCGGCACGTAGCCGAAGGCGCGATCGGGAAGACGCGTCACGTCGACCATCACGGTGATGCCGCCGCCCGGCCACACATAGACCGGCGCGCCGCCGACCGTCACGCGGGTGCGGAGATGCTTGATCGACCGTGTGAGCCGGACCGGGTTCACCGTGACGCCCGCGCGGAGGCTGCCGCCGGCGCCGCCCATGAAGAGGACCGTGCATAGCGCCGGCTCGCAGTTCTCGCCGATGCGGTCGACGACGAGCCGGATCGGATCGGGCATCGCCGCCGGCTTCGGTTTGAGCTGGTCATCGAGCACGAAGAAGGCCGAGTCCTCGCCGGTCGTCGAAACCATCAGGAGCCGGAGACCGGGCCACGCGGTCTTGGTGTCGATCCTCTCGACGATGGTGAGCGGGTCCTTGACGTCGGTGCCGCCCCAGCCGCTGCCGGGCTCGGCGACCTGGAAATAGCGGCCGGGTGTCGATTTCCGCCCGCGCACACGGATGCCGGCATGCGGCATGTCGAGGAAGCGGCCGGCCTGGTGCTCGGTGAGGACGCCGGTGATATGGTCGTCGACCACGATCACCTCGTCGACATGACCGTGCCATTGCGGCGCGAAGATGCCGAGCGTCGCCGAGCCGCAGCCGACGCGCATCCGCGCCTCCTGCACGCCGTTGATGATCGGCGGCTTGCCGGCCTGGACGACGATCGTCGCGCCGTCGTCGATCGTCATCTCGACGGCTTCCTTGTTGCAGAGCGCGAGGAGCGCTGCGCAGGTCACCGTCCCCTCCTTCTTGCTGCCGCCGGTGAGATGGCGGACGCCGCCGAGCGCCAGCATCTGCGAGCCGTACTCGGCGGTCGTGACGTGACCGATCTGCTCGCCGTCGACGCGCACCGCGGCCGGCTCCGGGCCGATATAGCGGTCGGTGTCGATCTTGACCTTGACGCCGCAATAGCTGAACACGCCCTCGCTGACGACGGTGACCATGTCGACGCCGTCATGCCGCGAGGCGACGATGAAGGGCGCCGGCTTGTAATCGGGATAGGTGGTCGTCGCGCCGATGCCGGTGACGAAGACCGGCGCATCGGGGCGCACGAGCGAGCCGTCCCAACGCTCCGCCGCCTCGAGGAAGGGCACGACCGCGCCCTTGTCGTCGACCGCGCGCTGGGTCACGACCAGCGGGTCCATGCGGACGAGCACGCCCGCGCTATTGCCGTAGCGGTCGCAGGCGCCGGTCTTCTCCGGCCTGATCCGGCACAGGACCGGGCAGGCATCGCAGGTGATGATGCCGTCCGCCTTGCCGCCGCCTTCGGTGATGTCGTTCATGGCCGTTGTTCCTTCCGCGCCAGGATCGCCGCGCGCACGCGATCCGGTGTCGCCGGCGCCCGCCGGATGCGGACGCCGGTCGCCTGGTAAATGCCGCCGAAGATCGCGGGCGCGGTCGCGCACAGGACGTGCTCGCCGACACCCTTGGCGCCATAGGGCCCGGTCGGCTCCGGATCCTCGACGAGGATGGTCTCGATCTCCGGCACGTCGCCGAAGGTCGGGATGAGGTAGTCGTGCAGGTTCTCGGTGCGGCCGGGGATGTATTCCTCCATCAGCGCGAGACCGAGGCCCTGCGCGACGCCGCCGTGGATCTGGCCCTCGACCTGGGTCGGGTTGAGCGAGCGGCCGACGTCATGCGCGGCGACGATGCGGCGGACCTTGACGGTGCCGAGCTCGACGTCGACCTCGACCTCGGCGATCTGCGCCGCGAAGCCGTAGGTCGCGTATGGCACGCCCTGGCCCTTCTCGTCGAGCGGCTCGGTCGGCGGATCGAAATAGCCCTCCGCCATGATGACGTCCCCGTTGGGCCCGCCGGCCTCGAGCCGCCGGAGGTCGATCGTCTGCATCCGTCCGCGGTCCTCGACCACGATCGCGCCCGGCTCGAAGCGAAGCCACGCGTCCTGGCCGGCATTGGCGAGGCGGAGGATCTCGGCGCGGAGGTTCTCGCCCGCGCGCTTGGCCGCGCCGCCGGATACATAGGCCTGGCGCGAGGCCGAGGTCTTGCCCGAATCCGGCGTCAGGTCGGTATCGCCCCAGACCAGACGGAGACGGTCGACCGCGATGCCGAGCCCGTCGGCCGCGACCTGGCTCATCGTCGTGTTGGTACCCTGGCCGATGTCCTGCGCGCCCGAATAGAGCGTCACCGTGCCGTCGGCGGCGACCCCCATGCGCATGGTCGAGGGATTGGGCGCCGAGGTCGCGCCGCAGCCATACCAGATCGCGCCCACGCCGACGCCGCGCCGGCGCACGCCGTCGCCCGTGCGGTTGAAGGCCTCCGCCTCGGCACGCGCCTTCCGCCAGTGCGGCCGGAGCGCCGCGAGGCACTCGGCGAGGCCCGCGCTCGCCTTCAGCACCTGGCCCGACGCGGTCGGCTGGCCGACCCGGATCGCGTTCTTCCAGCGGAACTCGAGCGGGTCCATGCCGATGCGCTCGGCCATCTCGTCCATCAGCGCTTCGTGCGTGATCGCGGCCTGCGGCACGCCGAAGCCGCGGAACGCCCCGGCCGGTGTCTCGTTGGTGAAGACCGCGCGCGTCTTCGCCCGCACCGCTGGCACGTGATAGGGACCCATCGCGTGGATCGGCACGCGGTCCTTCACGGTGAGGCCCCAGGATGTGTAGGCGCCGGTGTTGAAGTCCCCGAAGAACGTGAAGCCGCTGAGCGCGCCGTCCTTGGTGCAGCCGTATCGCGCGGTCATCCGCGCCGGATGGCGCTTGGTGGTGGAGGACATCGACTCGATCCGGTGGTAGACGCAGCGCACCGGCCGGTCGAGATGCCAGGCCGCGAGCGCGACGAGCGGCTGGACGGAGATGTCGAGCTTGCCGCCGAAGCCGCCGCCGCATGCGGTCGGAATGATACGGACCGCCTCGTTGGCGATGCCGAGCACCTGCGCGACCTCGTCGCGATCCATATACGGCGTCTGGGTCGTCACCGTGACCTCGACCCGGTCGCCGACGCGCCGCGCCCAGCCGGCCTCGGGCTCGATATAGGCGTGCTCGACGAACGCGGTCTCGAACGTCCCCTCGACGACGACATCGGCGGCCGCGAGCGCGGCATCGGCATCGCCCCGCTCGACATAGCCGAAGGCGAGGATGTTGCCGGGCTTGTCGGTGTGGAGGCGGTGCGCACCCTCGGCGAGCGCGCTATCGACGCCGACGAGTGCGGTGCGCGGGGTGTAGTGGATCGGCACCTCGTCGTCGCGGATCGTCATCACGGTGTCGCGGTCGCCGACCAGCGCCGCGACCGCCTCGCCGCGGAAACGCACATCGCCGTCCGCCAGCACCGGCTGGTCCTTCACCTGCGGATAGACGCCGAAGCCGTTATTGCCCGGAACGTCGCGTGCGGTGAAGACGCGGACAAGACCGGGATATTTGCGGTGGAGCGCATCGCACGCGCCCACGGTGAAGGTCGCGCTGAAATGGGGCGAGCGCACGGCACGGAGCCAGAGCGCGTCCGCGGGCGCCTGATCGGCGCCGAAGATCTCGCGGCCGTCGAGCTTCTGGAGACCATCGACCTTGGGAAAGCGCGCACCGACCGCGCGGCCCGCATCGGGCGTGTTGTCGAGCGCCGCCGCCGGCACGCGGCCGGCGACATGGAGAACGGCGTCCACGATCTTGCGATAGCCGGTGCAGCGGCAGAGGACGCCGCCGAGCGCGTCCATCACCTCGTCCTCGCTCGGGCGCGCGGTGCGCTGGAACAGATCCGCCGCCGCCATCAGCATGCCCGGCGTGCAGATGCCGCACTGCGCGGCGTTGAAATGGTGGAAGGCCTGTTGCAGCGCGGTGAGTTTGCCGTCCTTCGCCAGGCCCTCGACCGTCTCGATGCGCCGGCCGGCGACCTGGCCGGCGGGAACCATGCACGCGCACACCTGCGCGCCGTCGAGGAAAACGGTGCAGGCGCCGCAGTCGCCGGCATCGCAGCCCACCTTGGTTCCTGTGAATCCGAGATCCTCGCGCAGCACATGGGCGAGGCGGCGGACCGGCGACACCTCGACCGAGGTTGCGCGGCCGTTGAGCGTGAAGGCGATGGTGGTCATGTGGCGGTCCCCAGCTCGGCAAGCGCACGGCGCACCAGCGTGAGCGCCGCGTCAAGGCGATAGTCCCTGGTGCCGCGCACGTCGTCGATCGGCGCCAGAGGTTCGAGATGGCGTGCGGTCGCGACATCGGCAAGCGCGCGCCCGATCGGGCGGCCCGCGAGCGCGGCCTCAAGGAGTGGGAGCCGACGTGCGACCGGCGCGCAGGAGCCGACGGCGATGCGCGCGGCGCCGACCGTACCGTCCGCCGCGCGCTCGATCACGGCGGCCACCATCACGATCGAGATGACGAGATATCGTCGCGCGCCGAGCTTGAGGAACGTGCTCGTCGCGACCCCGCTCGGCTTCGGGATGCGGATCGCGGTGACGAGCTCGCCCGGCATGCGGACCGTGCGCCGGTTGCCGATGATGAACTCGGTCAAGGGGACCCGGCGCGTCCCCCGCGCCGAGGCGAGCTCGACGGCGGCATCGAGCGCGATCAGGGCCGGCACGCCGTCGGCGGCCGGCGAGGCGTTGCAGATATTGCCCGCGATGGTGCCGGCGTTCTGGACTTGGATGCCCCCCACCTCGCGCGCGGCGAGCTTCAGGGTGCGAAACCAAGCCGGCAGGTCGGCCGCGATCAAGCCGCTCCAGGTGACCAGCGCGCCGATCCGGATGTGATCGCCGGCATCCTCGATCCGCCGGAGCTCGGCGAGCGCGGAGAGGTCGAGCACGTCCTCGTCGACCACGCGTCCGACCCGCGCCGGGTAGAAATCCGTGCCGCCCGCGACGATCGCCAACGGCCGTTCGCCGAGCGCGCGGACGGCCTCCTCGACAGCGGTGGGGCGGAGATAGAAACCCATCCTCGGTGCGCTCCCGGCTTGAAAAATTTGTTTGTATACATACAATAGTTCCGCCCGGCTCGCCGGCTGTCAAGCGTTCGCGCCGGCAAACAAGGCAGGTTAGCTGAGCCGCCTTCGATTGGCTTTGGCAACCCTGCGCGGTATATAGCATTCCGGCCGCGGAGAACGGTCCGTTCTAAAGACATCCGTTCACGGGAGACCCCAGACCGCCCGATCCGCGGCCATGCGGCAGAACGCGTATTCATCGTAGCGGAGCCTAACGATGGCCACCAAGCTCGCGTCAGAACCCTCGGAGCGCCCGGCGCGACGGACGGTCGAGTCCGTCGTCATCCGATTCGCCGGCGATTCGGGTGACGGCATGCAGATCACCGGGACCCAGTTCACCCAATCGACCGCCCTGATGGGCAACGACCTCGCGACCTTCCCCGACTTCCCGGCCGAGATCCGGGCGCCGGTCGGCACGACCTATGGCGTGTCCGCGTTCCAGATCAACTTCGCGTCCTACGACATCATGACGCCGGGCGATGCGCCCGACGTCCTGGTCGCGATGAACCCCGCCGCGCTCAAGGTCCACCTCAAGGACGTGCGCAAGGGCGGCACGCTGATCCTGAATACGGGCGCCTTCAACGACCGCAATTTCCAGAAGGCCGGCTACAAGGCGAACCCGCTCGAGGATGGCTCGCTCGGCGGCTTCCGCGTGCTCCCGATCGATGTCTCCAAGCTGACGCTGAATGCGGTCGAGAAGACCGGGCTGTCGCAGAAGGATGCGCTCCGCTGCAAGAACTTCTGGGCGCTCGGCCTGATGTGCTGGATGTATGGACGCGAGCTGCAGCCGACGGTCGAGTGGATCAACAAGCGGTTCGAGAAACGGCCCGAGCTCGCCGCCGCCAACCTCGCCGCGCTCAAGGCCGGCCACGCCTATGGCGAGACGGCGGAGCTCTCCGGCTTCGAATCCGTCGAGGTGCCGAAGGCGCGCTCGTCGCCCGGCATCTACCGCGCGGTGACGGGCACCGAGGCGGTCGCGTGGGGTCTCGTCTGCGGCGCGCACAAGGCGGGCCTCAAGCTCTTCTTCGGCTCCTACCCGATCACGCCCGCCTCCTCCCTCCTCCACACGCTCGCCAATCTCAAGCAATACGGCGTCACGACCTTCCAGGCCGAGGACGAGATCGCGGCCGTCTGCTCGTCGATCGGCGCATCCTATGCCGGCCAGATCGGTGTCACCTCGTCGTCGGGCCCGGGCGTCGCGCTCAAGACCGAAGCGATCGGCCTCGCCTTCGCGACCGAATTGCCGCTGATCATCGTCAACAGCCAGCGCGGCGGACCGTCGACCGGGCTGCCGACCAAGACCGAGCAGTCCGACCTCTACCAGGCCGTGTTCGGCCGGAACGCCGATACGCCCGTTCCCGTCATCGCCTCGTCGACGCCCGGCGACTGCTTCTATGTCGGCGTCGAGGCGGTGCGGCTCGCGACCAAGTACATGACGCCGGTGATCCTCCTCACCGACGGCTATCTCGCCAACGCGGCCGAGCCGTGGCTGATCCCCAATGTCGACGACATCGAACCGTTCCCCGTCAGCTTCGACATCGATCCCGAGGGGTTCCATCCGTTCCGGCGCGACGAGACGACGCTCGGGCGCAACTGGGCGACGCCCGGCATGCCGGGGCTGATGCACCGCATCGGCGGCATCGAGAAGGACTACAACTCGGGCCACATCTCCTACGAGTCGAACAACCACCACCACATGACCAAGGTCCGCGCGGCCAAGGTCAACGGCATCGCCAACGACATCCCGCTGCAGAAAGTCGCGAGCGGCACCGAGCGCGGCAAGCTCGCGGTCGTCGGCTGGGGCTCGACCTTCGGGGCGATCAACCAGGCCGTGGCGCGGAGCCGCGCGCGCGGGCTCGACGTCTCGCACATCCAGATCCGCCACATCTGGCCGCTGCCGCGCAATCTCGGCGCGCTCCTCGAGGGCTACGACAAGATCATCGTTCCCGAGATGAACAACGGCCAGCTCGTTACGCTCTTGCGGGCGCAGTATCTGGTGCCGGCCGAGGGCATCAACCAGATTTCCGGACTGCCATTCAAGGTCGCCGATCTCGAGGCCGAGATCAGCGCTCGCCTGGAGAAGTGAGATGAACGTTCAGACCCCCGTCGCGAAGCTCACGCCCAACGACTACGCCTCCGATCAGGACGTCCGCTGGTGCCCCGGCTGCGGCGACTACGCGATCCTGAAATCCGTACACAAGGCGCTCGCCGACCTGCAGGCCCCGCTCGACACGACGGTGTTCATCTCGGGCATTGGCTGCGCCGCGCGCTTCCCCTATTACATGGCGACCTACGGCTTCCACACGATCCATGGCCGCGCGCCGGCGATCGCGACCGGCACCAAGCTCGCCAATCCCGATCTCGATGTCTGGGTCGTCATGGGTGACGGCGATGCGCTCTCGATCGGCGGCAATCACACGCTGCACGCGATCCGGCGCAACGTCGATCTCAACCTCCTGATGTTCAACAACGCGATCTACGGGCTGACCAAGGGCCAGTACTCGCCGACTTCGAAGGTCGGCACGCGCTCGCCCTCGACGCCTCAGGGCTCGGTCGACCAGCCGGTCAACGCGATCCTGTTCGCGCTCGGCGCCGGTGCGCGCTTCGTCGCCCGTTCGGTCGACACCAACCAGAAGCACTTGCCGGAGATGCTGAAGCGCGCGCACGCGCACAAGGGCGCCTCGTTCGTCGAGATCCTGCAGAACTGCATCGTCTACAACGACGGGGCCTTCTCCGACGTGACCGAGCGCGACGTCGCGCCCGACCGTCAGGTCGTGGTCGAGCACGGCAAGAAGCTCGTGTTCGGCAAGGACGGGAAGAAGGGTGTGCGCATGAAGCCGGGCGCGCTCGAGCTCGAGGTCGTGACGATCGGCGAGAACGGCGTAACCGAGGCCGACATCCTGGTCCACGACGAGAAGAACCGCGCCATGGCGCTCCTCCTCGCAGGCATGGACGGCGGGGCGCTCCCGGTCGCGATGGGGGTCATCTACTGCAATCCGGTCGAGAGCTATGACGTCGCGGTCCACAAGCAGATGCGCGAGGTGATCGAGAAGACACCGGCGATCGAATTCAACAAACTCCTCCGCCGCGGCAATACCTGGACGGTGAACACCTGACCGTCGCGCGGCGGCCGGCGATGCGATCGGGCGGGTCCTCGACCCGCCCTTTTCGTTTCCGGCCGACCGGAGACCGCTTGATGCCCCGAAGGCCTTCGCTATCATGCGCGCGGGCCGATGCCAGACAGCAAGGAACGGCTCGCGTCTGGGGAGGCGAGAATGGGCCGTAGCGTCGCGGTGGTCGGGTCTGGTCCGGGCGGCATGTACGCCGTCCAGCGCGTGCTCGACGAATGCGGCGACTGCCGCATCGACGTGATCGAGCGGCTGCCTTCTCCCTTCGGACTGATCCGCGGCGGCGTCGCGCCGGATCACCAGACCACCAAGAACGTGAGCCGCGCGTTCGAGAAGACCCTCCGGGATCCGCGCGTGCGCTATCTCGGCAATGTCGCGATGGGTCACGACGTGAGCCTCGCCGAGCTCGAGATCATCTACGACGCCGTCATCCTCGCCTATGGCGCGCCGTGGGACCGGAAGCTCGGCATCCCCGGCGAGGACAAGAAGAACGTCTTCGGTTCCAACGCCTTTGTCGGCTGGTACAACTGCCATCCCGATTTCAAGGACCTCGACCCCGATCTCGACGTCGCAGGCGTTGCGGTCGTCGGCGTCGGCAACGTCGCCGTCGACTGCGCCCGCGTTCTCGCCAAGACGCCAAAGGAGATGGCGACGACCGATCTCGCCACCTACGCGGCCGCGCGTATCCACGCGGCGCCGATCAAGGACATCTGGATGTTCGGCCGGCGCGGTCCGGCCGAGGCGGCGTTCACCAATGTCGAGCTCCGCGAGCTCGGCAAGCTCGAGGACTGCGCCACGCTCGTCGATCAGGCGCATCTTCCGGCCGCGATCGATTCGGTCGGCATGGACGACAAGGATTTTCGCGTCCGCTCGAAGAACCTCGAGACCATGCGCGGCTTCACCGGCGCCGACGCCGGCAGCAAGAAGAAGCGCATGCACATCGCCTTCTTCGCCTCACCCGTCGCCGTTCTCGGCGGCGAGCGCGTCGAGGGTATCCGGATGGAGAAGACCCGGATCGAGAAGGGACGCGCGATCGGGACCGGCGAGACCTTCGATGTGCCGTGCGGCCTCGTGATCACCTGCATCGGCTCGCGCGCGGAGGCGATCGAATCGGTTCCGTTCGACGAAAAGGCCGGCATCGTCCGCCACGAGCAGGGGCGCGTCCGGCCCGGTCTCTACGCCGTTGGCTGGGTGAAGCGCGGCGCCACCGGGACGATCGGCACGAACCGGCTCGATTCCTACGACGTCGTCGATCTGATGCTGAAGGAGATGGCCGCGCCCGACAAGCCGGGCGCGGCCGCGCTCGACCGGCTTCTGGCCGCGCGCAAGGTGCGCGTCGTCGGGCTCGCGGACTGGCAGAAGATCCAGAAGCTCGAAGAAGCGAACGCGCCCAAGGGCGCACCGCGGCGGAAATTCATCACGCCGGCGGAGATGCTGGCCGCGCTCGACAAGGCATCGGCGGCCTGATCGCGCCGGAGGGCGCAACCGCTGCGAGCCGACCGGACCATTGGCGCAGCTCAGATGGCGCGGCTCAGATCGAGAATCCGCCGAGCTTGGTCTCGAGATATTCCGCGATGCCGTCGTGGCCGCCCTCGCGGCCGAGCCCGCTCTCCTTCGCGCCGCCGAACGGCGCCGCCGCAGCAGTCGGGTTGATGTCGTTGATTCCGACGATCCCGAAACGAAGCCCCTCGAACATCCGGAACGCGCGGCCGATATCGCGGGTGTAGATATAGGACGCGAGCCCGTAATGGGTGTCGTTCGCCATGGCGAGCGCATCCTCCTCGGTTTCGAAGGTGATTACCGGGGCGACCGGGCCGAAGGTCTCCTCGCGGTAGATCAGCATGTCCGGACGCACCTCGGCGAGGACGGTCGGTGCATAGAACGTGCCCTTGTCGAGGCCGTTCGAGATCAGCCGATGGCCGCCGCAGAGGAGCTTCGCGCCCTTGCCGACCGCGTCCTGAACCTGGCGATCCACCTTTGCGATCGCATCGGCATCGACTAGCGGGCCGATCGCGACGTTCTCCTCCATGCCGTCGCCGGCGCGCATCTTCTCGACCCGCGCGGTCAACTCGCGCGTGAACGGCTCGGCGATCGAGCGGTGGACGAAGATCCGGTTCGGGCTGATGCAGGCTTGGCCCGTGTTGAGGAACTTCACGAGCGAGGCGCCGCGCGCGGCGTGGAGCGGATCGGCGTCGTCGAAGACGAGGAAGGGCGCATGGCCGCCGAGCTCGAGGCTGACGCGCTTCATCTGCGCCGCGGCGCGCGCGGCGATCATCTTGCCGATCTCGGTCGAGCCGGTGAAGGCGAGCTTGCGGATGCGCGGATCGGTGAGAAAGACATCGCCGACCGGCGCCGGGTCGAGCGCTGTGACGAGGTTCACGACGCCCTTGGGAATGCCGGCATCTGCGAATACGCGAAACATCTCGACCGCGCAGAGTGGCGTCGCCTCGGCCGGCTTCAGGACGATCGTGCAGCCGGCGGCGAGCGCCGGCCCGATCTTCCGCGTCAGCATCGAGATGGGATAGTTCCACGGCGTGATCGCGCCGACCGGGCCGACCGGCTGCTTCGCGACGATGAAACGCTGATCGCTGCGCGGCGCGGGAATGGTCTCGCCATAGACGCGCTTGGCCTCCTCCGCGTACCAGAGGAGGAAATCGGCGCCGTACTGCACCTCGTTGCGCGCGGCCCGGATCGGCTTGCCCTGCTCGGCGGTCATGGTCTTCGCGAGCTCTTCCTTGCGCTCGACCATCAGGGTCCAGGCCTTGTAGAGGAATTCCGAGCGCTGATAGGCGGTGAGCCGCGACCAGGTCGCGAAGGCGCGTGTCGCGGCGGCGACCGCATCGAGCGTGTCCTCGCGCCCACCGGCCGGCACCGTGCCGATGACCGCGCCGTTGGCGGGGTTGGTCACCTCGAACACGCCACCGTTCCGCGCCTTCCGCCACTCGCCGTCGATGTACATCGCCCTCTCCCCGGTTCGATCCGATCTCCATACACCGGCCGGCGCGGTTTGACACCTGTCGGCGCCGCTGCCTACCGTTGCCCGTATCGCCAGAGGGAGACCGCGCGATGGAACGCCAGCACATCAATCCGCCCGCGCTCTTCAAGCATCCGAGCTATACCCGCGTGGTCACCGTCCAGGGACCGAGCAAGCTCGTCTTCATCGCCGGCCAGACACCGTCCGACGAGACCTACCGTCCAATCGGCAAGGGCGATCTCAAGCGTCAGTACGAGCGCGTCATGGAGGCACTCGATCTCCAACTCCGGGCCGCCGGCGCGGGCTGGGACGACGTCGTCTTCCGCCGCATCTTCGTCCTCGACATGGACGCCTTCATCAAGGTCCAGACCGATCCGTCGACGACCTATCCGTGGCACCCCGACCGGCCGCCGCCCTCGACGCTGGTCGGCGTGACGAGGCTGTCGCACCCGGACTTCATGATCGAGATCGACCTGATGGCCGTCGTCGCAGCCTGAGCCCTATTCCGCGATCCGGGCGAGGAGGCGGACGAGCGTCTTCCGCTCCGCCGGGTCGAGGGGGCCGAGCGTCCGTTCGCTGATCGCCCGCGCGCCCTCGATCGCCGCCGTCATGAGCGCGTGGCCCGCCTCGGTCAGCGACAGGATGAGCCGCCGCCGGTCGTCGGGGTCGGGCCGGCGCGCGATGAGGCCGCGGGCGGCGAGACGCTGGATCACGCCCTGCATGGTGGCGGCGTCCATCGCGGTGAGCCGGCCCAGCTGGTTCTGCGAGGTTTCACCGACGTCGCGGAGCTTGACCAGCGCCGCGAACTGGAGCGGCGTCAGCTGCGCGGCGCCGATGTTCTCGAGGAAGATCGCCGCGTGGCGCTGATGGGCGCGGCGGAGCAGATGCCCCACCTGCGCCTCGAGCCGGTATCCGGCCTCGGCCACGGCCTTGCCGGTCGGTCGTCCCGCCCCGTCCATCGCGCCGCCAATCGTTCGTACACGAACGATGTCGGAGCCGGACCCGGCCTGTCAAGGATCAGACGATGCTTTTGGACCGGAGCGCCGCGATCTCGGCTGGCGAGAGGCCCGCGAGACCGCGCAGCACCTCCTCGGTGTGCTGGCCGAGGGTCGGGGATGCGCGCTCATAGGCGATCGGCGTGCCGGAGAGCTTGATCGGGTTGGCCACCCCCGGCACCGAGCCGGCGGTCGGGTGCGGCAACTCGATCCGCAGCCCGCGCGCGGCGACCTGGGGATCGGCGAAGACCTGGGCGAGATCGTTGATCGGGCCGCACGGCACGCCTGCCTTGTCGAGGAGATCGATCCAGACCTGGCGCGGCCGCGTCCGCATGAAGTCGGTGATGATGGCGACGAGGGCGTCGCGATTGGCAACGCGCGAGACATTGTCCTTGAAGCGCGGATCGGCCGGGACCTCGGGACGGCCGGCGATCTCGCAGAAGCGGCGGAACTGGCCCTCGTTACCGATCGCGATGATGAGATAGTGATCCGCGGTCGGGAACGCCTGGTAGGGCACGATGTTGGGATGGGCGTTTCCCATCCGCACCGGTGCGACGCCGGTGACGAGGTAGTTGAGCGCCTGGTTCGCCATGCACGCGGTCGTCACGTCGAACAGCGCCATATCGACGTGCTGGCCTTCGCCGGTCTCAGCACGGCTGCGGAGCGCGGCGAGCGCGGCCACGGCCGTGTAGAGCCCGGTCAGGATGTCTGAGAGCGCGACGCCGATCTTCTGCGGCCCGCCGCCCGGCTTGTCGTCGGCCTCGCCCGTCACGCTCATCATGCCGGCGAGGCCCTGGATCATGAAGTCGTAGCCGGCGCGCTCGGCGTTGGGGCCGGTCTGCCCGAAGCCGGTGATCGAGCAGTAGATGAGGCCGCGGTTCAGCTTGCGGAGGTCGTCATAGCCGAGGCCGTAGCGGGCGAGACCGCCGACCTTGTAGTTCTCGATCAGGATGTCGGACGTCGCGGCGAGACGACGGATGACGTCCTGGCCTTCGGGTGTCGCGATGTCGAGCGTGACCGAGCGCTTGCCGCGGTTCGTCGACTGGAAATAGGCCGCCTCGGTCGTCGGCCGTCCGTCCGGCCCCTTGAGGAAAGGCGGGCCCCACGCGCGGGTGTCGTCGCCGGCGCCGGGGCGCTCGATCTTGATCACGTCGGCGCCGAGATCGGCCAACAGCTGACCGCACCACGGGCCTGCGAGAACGCGGCTCAGATCGAGCACGCGAATGCCGACGAGGGGACCGCTCATCAGCCGGTGAACGCCTGGATGCCGGTCTGTGCGCGGCCGAGGATGAGCGCGTGGATGTCGTGCGTGCCCTCGTAGGTGTTGATGGTCTCGAGATTCATCATGTGGCGGATGACGTGGTACTCGTCGACGATGCCGTTGCCGCCGTGCATGTCGCGGGCCAAGCGCGCGATGTCGAGCGCCTTGCCGGTCGAATTGCGCTTGACGAGCGAGATCGCCTCGGGCGCGCATTTGCCCTCGTCCATCAGCCGTCCGAGACGGAGACACGCGTGCAGCCCGAGCGTGATCTCGGTCTGCATGTCGGCGAGCTTCTTCTGGATGAGCTGGTTGGCCGCGAGCGGGCGACCGAACTGGCTGCGGTCGAGCGTGTACTGGCGCGCGGCGTGCCAGCAGAACTCGGCCGCGCCGAGAGCGCCCCAGCAGATGCCGTAGCGGGCGTTGTTGAGGCAGCCGAACGGTCCGCCGAGCCCGCGCGCTTCGGGCAGCATGTTCTCCGCAGGCACGAACACGTCATCGAGCGCGATCGTGCCGGTCTGCGAGGCGCGGAGCGAGAACTTGCCGTCGATCTTGACGGTCGAGAGCCCTTTCATGCCGCGCTCGAGGATGAAACCGCGGATCGTGCCCTCGTCGTCCTTGGCCCAGATCACGAACACGTCGGCGAAGGGCGCATTCGAGATCCAGGTCTTCGATCCCTTGAGCACAAAGCCGCCGTCGACCTTGCGGGCACGGGTCTTCATGCCACCGGGATCGGAGCCATGGTCCGGCTCGGTGAGGCCGAAGCATCCGGCGAGCTCGCCGGTCGCGAGACGCGGTAGGTATTTCACCCGATGCGCCTCGGTGCCATAGGTGTAGATCGGCCACATCACGAGCGAGGACTGGACCGAGAGCGTCGAGCGGTAGGCACCGTCCACCCGCTCGATCTCGCGCGCGATCAGCCCGTAGGCGACATAGCTCGCGCCGGCACAGCCATAGCCGTCGAGCGTCGAGCCGAGGAAGCCCATCTCGCCCATCTGGTTGAGGAGCGCGCGATCGAAGGTCTCGTGGCGGTTGGCCTGGACGATGCCGGGCATCAGCTTCTCGGCCGCGAACTCGCGCGCGGCATCGCGGATCAGCTTCTCGTCCTCGCCGAGGAGATCGTCGAAGAGGAGCGGATCCTCCCACTGGAAATTCGCCCACTTCTTGACCTTGGGGCCGGCCGTCGCGGCGTCTAGTGCCATCGCGTGCTCCTTTGGTGCGCGTGGTGCGCGGCGGATCCGGTCAGCCGAACTTCTTCTTGGCCGCATCGAGGAAGCTGAGGTCGACCATGGTCTCGTAGGTCTGCGTCTTGACCTTGGTCGCCTCGCTGAACCAGACCTTGCCGCCATTCTCGAACTGAGCCCGCGTGATCACGCCGTTGTAGTCGTAGATCGGCTTGAGATACGCGATCTCGCGCATCGCCACCTCGGGCTTAAAGTTGCCCATGAACCGGCCCTCGACGGTCTTGTAGAGCTGCTCGGGCGTGCTGTTCTTGATCAACTGGAGGGCGCGATAGACGGCGTTGACGATGCCTTGGGTCAGCGCGGGCTTGGCCTTGATCTGCTCCTCGAGCGCGAACAGGCACTGGCCCGCGAAGGCGGAGCCGAAGAACTTGTTCCACAGCGCATCGTCGGTGGCGTTGAACGCGGCCTCGCCCAGCTTCTCGTCGGCGATGGCGAAGAAGATCAGGGTGTTCGCCATGCAGGCGTCGACCTTGCCGCTCTTGAAGGCCCCGATCATCGGCGCGCCGTCGCCGGTCGAGACGAAGTTGACGTTGTCGAGGAGACCGGCCTTCAGAAACATGTGGGAGCCATAGAGCCAGCTCTGCGCGCCGACGCGCGTGACGGCGATCTGCGGCTTGGTGCCGTCGGGCTTCTTCAGATTGCCGAGCGCCTCGACGGTGCGGATACCCTTCTCCCACAACTCGTTCCGAACCATCAGGGTCATCGTGGCGCGGGTGTCGAGGCCCATCATGATCTTGGCCGACTTGCCGGCGCCGGTGAGATAGAGCGGATGGATCACGTCGCCCTGGGCATACGGCATCTGCCCGGCCGCGACCATCTGGCGGGTGTTGGTGCCGGCGGCGCCGGTGACGACGCGGCCGTTGATGCCCTCGTCCTTGAAGTAGCCGGCGGCGGAAGCGACCATGAACTGGAGGCTGTTCGAGGTCTCGACCGGGATGCCGAGCAGCATCTCCTCCGCCTGCGCCCGGGCCGCACCGGCCCAGGTGAACGAGTAAAGCTTGGTCGCGGCCACGGCCCCGGTGCCGGCCAACATCGTCCGGCGATTGATCCCACTCATCGTCGCGCTCTCCCTTGGTCGATGCGAGCCGCGTCGGTATGGCGGCGGCCCTGGCAGCCAGTCCAACTCATGTTCTCGAAGGCCGGACTATAACGTCTCATCGGCCTCGGGCAACGCCAAACGGCCGGCGATCGGCCGCGCCGAGCCGATCAAGTTGACTCGCTCAAGCGGCCCCTGCGATGGTGGCGACGCCGCCAACCGACAAGCTTGGAGTTCGCCATGCCGCATACGCTCCGGTCGTTCCTCGACAACATCCATAACCGGATTCTCAACATCCACGATCCGGTGCGCCCGGAAACGCAGATCGGCATCCTGTGCTCGGAGAGCCGGAGCCCGCTGATGTTCCACAATCTCGTCGGCTATCCCGGCTTCAAGCTGACCGACATCTTGATCAAGGACCGGCGCGGCCAGGCCGCCGCTCTTGGCCTCGACAACATCAAGGAGGTCTGCCCGTTCCTCGCCAAGCAGATGTCGGCCGGCCCCGGACGCTCCACCATCGTCAAAGACGGTCCGGTGAAGGAGGTCAAGCTGATCGGCAAGAACGCCGATATCCGTAAGCTTCCCATCCCGCAGCACAGCCACGGCGATGCCGGGCGCTATCTCGGCTCCGGCATCACGATCACCAAGGACCCCGAGACCGGCATCCGGAACGAGTCCATTCTCCGGATGCAGCTCACCGACGATCCGCACAAATGCCCGTTCTGGATGGCGGCACGACACAACTATAGCCACTATCTGAAATACGTCGCGCGCGGGGAATCGATGCCGATGGCGTTCGCGATCGGCCTCCACCCGGTCTACGAGATCATTGCCAACTGGTCGGGTCGGCACGAGGACTTCGACGAGCTCGAATATGCGGCCGGCGTCCTCGGCGAGACGGTCGAGCTCGTGAAATGCGAGACCATCGACCTCGAGGTTCCGGCGCATGCCGAGATCGTCATCGAAGGCCTCGTCCATCCGACCGAGCGCATGCCCGAGGGTCCGTTCGGCGAGTTCACCACCCTCGGCACCGGCGCCGAGGGACCGGCCCCGGTGTTCACCGTGACCGCGATCACCCACCGCAAAGACCCGATCTTCCGCCACATGCAGGCGACGTGGTTCACCGACCACCAGCCGTTGATCACGCTTCCCATGGAGGCCGCCTATTACAACCGGCTGCGCGACACCCACGGCAACACCAAGGTCCTCGACGTGTTCGTGCCGCCCTGGGCGTCGCAGTTCATGATGGTGGTCCAGGTCGAGGCGAAATGGGACGGCCAGGTCACCGATATGCTCATGTCGGCGCTGTCGGGCCCCAACCTCCACGTCAAGGTCGCGATCGCCGTCGACGAGGACGTCGATCTCTACAACGCCGAGGACGTCCTGTGGGCGATCGCCGCCCGCTGCAACCCGCAGACCGATGTCTGGGTGCATCCGAACTCGCGGCTCCACCCGCTCGACGTCTCGATCCCGCAGATCGGCGACGAGTACACGGTGATGCGCGTCGGCGGCAAGCTCGCGATCGATGCGACCCGTCCGCCGACCTGGCGCAAGAAGGAGCGTGACAGTCTCGGCCGCGTCGATCCGATGGGCAAGCACGACCCGGCGATACAGAAGATCCTCGAGATGGTGCGCCTGCCGCGCTGACGGCCTTCCGCCAGCACAGGCACCGGCACCGGCACCAGCAGCATCGTGCCCGCATGACCTCGGCCGTCGCCCACGCCGACCATCGGGTCGAGAACAAGACGATCGGGTTCATCTCGATCGGGCATGCGATCAGCCATTTCTACATGCTGGTGCTGCCGCCGCTGTTCCCGGTCCTCAAGACCGAGTTCGACGTGAGCTGGGCGTGGCTCGGCGGCATCCTCACGCTCTCGGGCGTCGCGATGGGCGTGGCCCAGGTTCCGCTCGGGTTCCTGGTCGACAAGATCGGCGCGCGGCCGGTGCTGTTCTGGGGCTTCGGCATCATGGCCGGCGCGACGATGCTGTCGGGCTTCGCCGACACTTTCGTGCTCCTCCTCGTCCTCACCGTGATCGCCGGGCTCGGCAACTCGGTGTTCCATCCGGCGGACTACGCGATCCTGTCGGCACGGATCCGTGGGCCCCGTCTCGGCCGCGCGTTCTCGGTTCATCTGTTCGCGTCCTATATCGGCTGGATGATCGCGCCGGCGGTCATGATCGCCCTCAACGAGATCGTCGGCTGGCGCAACGCGCTGATCGTGACCGGCGCCGCCGGTCTCGTCTTCCTCGCCGTCATGATCTGGCAGCGCGACTGCGTCGACGACCGCAAGAACGTCGTCGCGCGCGGCAAGGACGCACCGGCGCCGATGACGCCGTTCGAGATGGTGCGCAACCCGCCCATCCTTCTGTTCTTCCTGTTCTTCCTTCTGCTCGCACTCGGCGGCACCGGGCTCCACAGCTTCATCGTCACCTCGCTGGTCGAGCTCTACGGCGCCGATCTCCGCGTCGCCAACATCGCGCTCGCCGGTTTCTTCGCGGCCGGCGGCATCGGCATCCTCATCGGCGGCTACATCGCCGACAAGACCGACCGCCACGAGGACGCGACCGCGATCGCCTATGTGATCGGCGCGGTCCTGATCGCCGCCGTCGCGTTTCCCGTGGTCGGCATCTGGGGTGCGGTCGCCCTCCTCTTCCTCGGCGGCCTCTTCAACGCCTGCGTCAGCCCCTCGCGCGACATCATGGTGCGGAACATCTCGCCACCGGGCCAGGTCGGGGCCGTGTTCGGGCTCGTCACCACCGGCTTCTCGGTCGGTGGCGCGATCGCCCCGGCGCTGTTCGGGTGGTTCAACGACATCGGCCATCCGCAATGGGTGTTCTGGTTCTCGGCGTTGACCTCGCTGCTCTCCATCCTCGCCGTCTATGCCGCCCAGATCGCGCACCGGCGCTCGCTCCGCTGATCGCGCCACCACTTGGCCGCTGACAAGCCCGGCCGAATCCCGCACACTTCCGCGTCGTCCTGTGCCCGTCGTCCTGTGCCCGTCGTCCTGTGCCCGTCATCCGGTCGAGGAGTCCGTCATGCGCCGCGCCTCTGCGTCGTTCATCGCCGTCACCGCCTTGCTGAGCGGCGCCCTCGCGGCCGCCCCGCGTGCAGAGGCCGACGAGATCGCCGACTTCTTCAAGGGCAAGATCATCCGGATCATCGTCGGCTTCGGCGAAGGCGGCGGCTACGATCTCTACGCCCGCTTCGCCTCCGAGCACATGGGCCGGTTCATCCCCGGCAACCCGACCATCGTCACCCAGAACATGCCGGGTGCAGGCAGCAAGCGCGCGGCGAAATTCGTCTACTCGGTCGCGCCCAAGGACGGCACCGTGTGGGGCATGGTGGCGCAATCGGTGCCGCACGAGGCCGCGCTCGGCGACGCCGAGTTCGACTACGACGTCAACAAGTTCCAGTGGCTCGGCCGCATCACCTCGAACGTCGACGTCGGTGTCACTTGGCACACCACCAATGTCCGGACCATCGCCGACGCCCAGGCGCGCCAGGTCGTCGTCGGCGGCACCGGCGCCGCCTCACCCTCGGTCCAGGTGCCCAAGGCGCTCAACCACATCCTCGGCACCCAGTTCAAGATCGTCACCGGCTACAAGGGCTCGGCCGATATCTCGCTCGCCATGGAGCGCGGCGAGGTCGACATGGTGGCCTCCATCGGCTGGCCGTCGATCAAGTCGACGCGGCCGCAATGGGTGCGTGACAAGCAGGTGAACTTCATCTATCAGACCGCGGTCGAGAAGCACCCCGAGCTTCCCAACATTCCGGCGCTCGGCGAGCTCGGCCGCAATGCCGACGAGACCGCGGTGCTCCACTTCATTGCCTCCTCTGCCGATATCGGCCGCGCGCTGTTCGCGCCCCCCGACACGCATCCGGGCCGGCTCGCGGCGCTGCGCAAGGCCTTCGACGCGATGGTCGCCGATCCCGTCGTCAAGGCCGACGCCGAGCGGCGGAATGTCGACTTCGACACCGCGACCTGGCAGAAGCTGCAACAGCTCACCACCCAGATCGTAACGACGAAGCCCGAGGTGCTGGCCAAGGTGAAGGTCGCGCTTGACCAGAAATAGGCCTGTCCGACACCGGCCGCGACAACCGCAGAAAGGAGCCCGGACCATGTCCGCGACATTGTCCGACCGACCGAACGACGCCGATCTGAAGTCCCTCATGCCGCCACGCGCCGCACTGCACGCCCAGATCGATGCGTGGCTCAGGGAGGACATCGGCCGGCTCGACATCACGACCGAGTACATGATCCCGCGCGATGCGCGGGCCGAGTTCGTGATGAACACCCGCCACGACATCGTCGTCTGCGGCATCGACATCGCGGCGGAGGTGTTCCGCTTTCACGTGCCGGAGGCCGCGATCCAGATCCTGATGACGGATGGCACACGCGCGACCAAGGGCCAGGCGCTCTTGAAGGTGAGCGGGCCGGCACGCGGGCTTCTCACCGCCGAGCGGACCGCGCTCAACGTCCTCCAGTTCCTGACCGGGATCGCGACCCTGACGGCGCGCTATGCCGATCTCGTCAAGGGCACGCCGGCGACCCTCATCGACACCCGGAAGACGCTCCCCGGCTATCGCGCGCTCTCCAAATACGCGACCGTCGTCGGCGGCGCGCGGAACCATCGCATCCGCCTCGACGACGGCATCATCATCAAGGACAACCACATCGCGGTGTGCGGCTCGATCACCGCCGCCGTCGCCCGCGCCCGCGCGCTGACGCCCTCGCTCACCAAGATCGAAGTCGAGTGCGACACGCTCGCGCAGGTCGCCGAGGCCGCCGCCGCCAAGGCCGACGTCATCATGCTCGACAACATGGACGCCGCCATGATGCGCGAGGCGGTGAAGATCGTCGCCGGCCGCGCCGAGCTCGAGGCCTCGGGCGGCATCACGCTCGAGACCATCCGCGACAAGGCGATGACGGGCGTCGACTACATCTCGGTCGGACGCATGACCCAGTCGGCGCCGGCCGCCGACATCGGGCTCGATGTGCATCTGATGGTGTGAGCCCCATGGCGTCATCGCGTCTGCCGCGCCGGCGCGCGCTCTGCCTGTTCTGCGGCGCCTCGGAGAAGTTCCCGCCGAGCTTCCGTGCCGCCGCCGAGGCGCTCGGCGCTGGCTCTGTCCGGAACGGCTGGCGGCTCGTCTATGGCGGCAGCCGGTCCGGGCTGATGGGCGCCGCGGCGCGCGCGGCGATGGCGGCGGGCGGCGAGGTGATCGGCGTCCGCCCGCGCGGCCTCATCGCGGCGGAAATGCCGGCCGCCGAGATCACCGAGCAGATCCACGTCGACACATTCCATGAGCGCAAGGCCGTGATGGCGGCGCTCGCCGACCACTTCGTCGCGCTGCCGGGCGGGCTCGGCACGCTCGATGAGGTGAGCGAGATGATGAACCTCGCCGTCACCGGCATCCAGGCCCAGCGAACCTGGTTCCTCGATATCGATTCCTATTGGCGCCCGCTGATGGCGCTGTTCGCCCACTTCGATTCCTACGGCGCGTCGCGGCCGGGCTTCGAGGCCACCTATGCCGCCGTCGAGAGCGTCGATGCGCTGTTCGCCGCGCTCGACCCGAAACGCTGACCGAGGGAACGAGACGCCATGGTCCGACGTCGGTTGTTGCTCGCCGTGCTCGCGCTCGCAGGCGGTCTTGCCGTCGCCGGCGCGGCGAACGCCCAGGCCTATCCGACCAAGCCGGTCCGCATCCTCAACGGCTTCGCCGCCGGCGGCGCGCAGGACCTCCTCGGGCGGATCATCGCCGATCATCTGTCGAAGGCGCTCGGCCAGCCCTTCATCGTCGAGGCCAAGCCCGGCGCCGGCGGGATCGTCGCCGGCCAGATCCTGATCGCCTCGCCCGCGGACGGCCACACGCTCTATGTCGTGAGCCCCGGCATCATCGCGACCGCCCGGGCGATGAACGACAACATGACCTATGACCCGGCGACCGCCTTCGCGCCGGTCACCGTCCTCGCCGAAGCGCCGATGATCATCCAGATCGCCGCCGACA
The DNA here is from genome assembly GCA_016869145.1 of Alphaproteobacteria bacterium. Lineage (GTDB taxonomy): Bacteria > Pseudomonadota > Alphaproteobacteria > MPNO01 > VGEU01 > VGEU01. The sequence continues at coordinate 102,283 of VGEU01000001.1, forward strand.
TTGCGATGACGACCGTCAAGGACTTCATCGCCTATGGCAAGGCCAACCCGACCAGGCTCAATCACGGTTCGCCCGGCGTCGGCACGGTGCCGCATCTCGCCGCCGAGCTGTTCCGCGCGCGCCTGGGGTTCGAGAGCGTCCATATTCCGTTCCGCGGCCAGGGGCCCTTCACCCAGGCCATCCTCCAGCGCGAGGTGCAATGGGGGTTCGGCGCGCCGATCTCGGCCCTCGCCGCGCTCCGCGGCAATAATGGGCGGCTGATCGCCGTCACCAGCCGGACCCGCTGGTCGGCCGCGCCCGACGTGCCGACGCTCGCCGAGCTCGGCTTCGAGGACAGCGTGTGGTCGGTGTGGAACGGCCTTGTCGCGCCGGCCGGAACCCCGACCGCGATCATCGACCGCCTCGCCGGCGAGATCGCCCTCGCGATGAAGGACCCGGCCACCATCACGCGCATCCAGAACTCGGGCTACGAGCCGTGGACGCTGAGCCCGGCCGAGACGGCGCGGTTCTTCGAGGCCGAGCGGGCGCGCTGGTCGGCGGTCGCGAAGGCCAACAATATCAAGGCGGAATAGACTATCATTTGACACCGACCGCCGACTGACGCATGTGAGGCGGGCACGGATCGACACTTTGGGAGAGAGCGATGGCGAAGTCCCTGCGGGACATAGTCCCCGGCGGCAAGTCTGCGAGCAACCTTCAAGCTGTCCTGCCGTACAAGGACTTGCGGCAATGGCTTGAGGAAGCGAAGAAGCTCGGCGAGGTCGTCATCGCCAAGGGCCTCGGTGTCGAGGAGGAGATCGGCGCCGCCGCCGAGATGGTGATGCAGCGCGACGATGCGCCTTGCGTCGTGTTCGACGAGATCCCGGGCTACCCCAAGGGCCATCGCGTGCTCGTCAATTTCTTCGGCGGCAAGCGCAAGAACATGACGCTCGGCTTCCCAACCGAGCTTTCGAAGATCGACCTCTCGGAGGCCTACTACTCCAGCCAGATCAAGGAATTGCCGTCGATCCCTCACGTTATCGTCGAGAGCGGTCCGGTGACCGAGAACATCAAGGAGGGCGATGCGATCGACGTCACGGCCTTCCCGGCGCCGATGTGGCATCCGGCCGATGGCGGCCGCTATCTTGGCACCGGTTCATATGACGTCACCATCGATCCCGATTCGCGGTGGATGAACCTCGGCACCTACCGCGTCATGGTGATGGATAAGAAGACGGTCGGCTTCTACATCTCGCCGGGCAAGCACGGCCGGGTCCATCGAGACAAGTGGATGGCGCGCGGCGAGCCGATGCCGGCGGTGATCGTCTGCGGCGGTGACCCGATGACCTTCCTCGCCGCCTGCACCGAGATGCCGCAGGGTCAGTGCGAGTACGACATCGTCGGCGGCATGCGCGGCGAGGCGCTCAAGTGCATCAAGGGCAAATACACCGGCATTCCCTTCCCGGCCGACGCCGAGATCGTGATCGAGGGCTTCGTCGACCCCAGGGAGCGCCGCCCCGAAGGGCCGTTCGGCGAGTGGACCGGCTATTACGGCTCCGACATGCGCGACGAGCCGGTGATGCATGTGAAGGCGGTCTATCACCGCAACAACCCGATCATCCTCGGCTGCCCGCCGCAGCGCCCGCCCGACGAGATGTGCCGCTATCGCGCCATCACGCGCTCGGCGATGCTCCGCTCCAATGTCGAGAAGGCGGGTGTGCCCGATGTCGCCGCCGCCTGGGCGCATGAGGTCGGCAACGCGCGGATGCTCCTCGGCATCGCGATCAGGCAGCGTTATCCCGGCCACGCCAAGCAGGCCGGCCATGTCGCCGCGATGTGTCATGTCGGCGCCTATGCCGGCAAATATGTCGTGGTGACCGACGAGGACATCGACGTGTCGAACCTCGAGGAGCTCACCTGGGCGATGCTCACCCGCTCCGATCCCGCGACCTCGATCGACATCATCCATGGCGCCTGGTCGACGCCGCTCGATCCGCGCATTCCGCCCGACGAAAAGAAGAAGGGTAACATGACCAACAGCCGGGCGATCATCGACGCCTGCCGGCCCTTCCATTGGCGGAACGAGTTCCCCAAGGTCAACGCCCCCTCGCCCGAGGAGGCGCGCCGGGCGCGCGAGCGCTTCGGCTATCTCCTCGAGGGCAAGGACAAGCCCTAGGCCATCGACCGGACGGCCCAAGGCAAAGGGCGGCCCGCGGGCCGCCCTTTGTCGTTCCGGTTCGCGGCCGCGACCTATTTGTCGACCGCGCCGCCGCCCTCGGCCCAGTCCTTGAACGCGCCGAGATTGAAGACCCGGCCATAGCCCATCTCCTTGAGGACATGGCCGGCGAGCGCCGAGCGCCCGCCGGAGGCGCAATAGACGAGGACCGTCTTGGCCCGGTCGAAATTCTTGTCGTGATAGGGCGAATCCGGATCGGCGCGGAACTCGAGCATGCCGCGCGAAACATGGACCGCGCCGGCCACCTTGCCGGTGTTGGCGACCTCGGCCGCATCGCGGACGTCGACGACGAGCGTCCCGCCTTTGGCGATCATCGCCTGCGCGTCCGCCGGCGTGACCCGCGGCACCGCGGCATTGGCCGCCTCCATCATCGACTCCACCGTCTTCATCGTGTCCCTCCGGTCTGGTTGATCATCAACGGGAGAATATGGTGCGCCGGCGCGGCTGCGAATAGCCCGAGCGGCCGCGAACGTGATCTGGTGCACGGTCTCCCGGTCAGAACACGGCGTCCCGGTTCGCGATGCGACCCGATGAACGCCCGGAGACGGCGTCGATGCATGTCGGGTCGCCGCATCGTGCGAGCGCCGTTCACCCGAACACGTCGGGGAACTTGGCACGCACCGCTCGGGCGAGCTCGGGCGAGGTCTGGGCGACCTTTGGGAAGGTCTCGAGCCGCTCATAGGGGATGCAGGCGTCGATGACGGCGCGGCTGTTGTAGAGCTCCTTCCCCGTCACCATCGGGTCGAGGCGCGAGGACCAGGTCTTGGTCAGGATCTGGATGTCCTGTTTCGGGTCCGAGCGCGTCCCCATCGCCCAGATGACGTCGTGGATGTCGGAGGGGTCGATATCTTCGTCGACGACGACGATGTAGCGCCCGACATAGCCGACCGGGTTGACCTGCGAGGCGACCATGCCGACCTGGGTCGAGTGGCCGAAATAGCGCTGGCGGATCGCGACGACGACGAAGGTGCGCCCCGAGCCCGCCTGGTGCACCCACACGCCCTTGACGTCGGGAATGCCCGCGCCCTCGAGCGAGTCCATCAACGCCGCCGAGCGGATGAAGCAACGCTCGAACAGATGCGAGTGCGGCGGCTTCTGGCTCGCGGCGCAGGTGAGGATCGGGTCGTTCCGCCAATAGGCCGCTTTGATCCGGATCAGCGGCTCCATCTTGGCGTCGCCCGCGTAATAGCCGGTCCATTCGCCGAACGGACCTTCCAGCACCTGCTCGTCCGGAACGCACTCGCCCTCCAGCACGATCTCGGACTGCGCCGGGATCGGCAGACCCGTGATCGGGCCGGGCACGCAATCGATCGGCGCGCCGGCGATGCCACCCGCCCAATCGAGCTCGGCAACCGTGTCGGCGAGCGTGTAGCGCGCGGCGATGTAGCTCACGGGATCGATGCCGACCACGATCGCCATCGGGCACGGCTTGCCGCTCTTGAAGTATTTGTCGCGATGGATGCGGCCCTGCTTGCCGTTCGAGATGTAGGACGCGCAGCTATTGCCCGAGATCACCTGCACGCGATAGGTGCCCATGTTGATGCGCCCGGTATCCGGATCGCGGGTGATGACGGCGCACGCGGTCCCGATATAGCGCCCGCCGTCGAGCTCGTGGTGGATCGGCACCGGAAACTTGAGGAGATCGACCGCCGCGCCTTCGGCGATGTTCTCCATCACCGGGCCGCGCTCGACCATGCGTGGCGGGATCGGCTTGTTGGTCTTGATCTGCTTGCGGAACTGGTCGAGGAGCGCCATGCGGTCGCGGCTCGCGACGCTCGCATCGAGACCGAAGCCGAGCGCGAGCCGGAAGGGCGAGCCGAGCATGCCGTAGATGCAGCGGAAGCCCTTGGGATAGCCCGGAATGTCGTCGAAGAGTAGGAGCGGCGAGCGATCGACCTTCTCGCGGTAGAGCACCTCGGTGACCGCACCCATCTCCTTGTCCCAATGGGCCCGGTTCACCGTCTTGAGCTCGCCGCCCTTCTCGACCGCGGCGAGAAAGGCGCGGAGATCGGTTTGCACCGCGTTGCTCATGGGCTCGTCCTCCCTCGACTACGCGAAGGGGCGGATCGACGACCCGCCCCTCCCGGTCCCATCGCCTGCACCGCGCCGGCTCACTTGGTGAGCCAGCCCCATTTCTCGCGCGCTTCCTTGGCGAGCTCGGGCGACGGCGCGTTGACCTTCGGGAACTCGTTCCGCCAATGGAAGGGGCGACAGGCGTCGATCACGGCGCGGCTGTTGGTGAAATTGCCCTTCGCCTTGTCCTCCGGCGAGATGCGCGGATCGAGCGGCGTCGACCAGGCGCCATGGATGATGTCGATCGAGGTCGCGGGATCGGAGCGGGTGAGCATCGCCCAGGTCAGCTCCTCGAGGTTCGACACGTCGATGTCGTCGTCGGTGACGACGATGTATTTCCCGGCATAGGCGCCGACGTGACACATCGCGGCGATGTGCCCAGCCTGCTTGGCGTGACCGGGATAACGCTGCTTGATCGACACCGCGACCAGCATGCGCGCGGTGCCGACCTCGTGCAGCCAGGCGGCGGTGACATCGGGAACGCCGGACTTGGCGATGTTCTCCTTGAGGAGCGCCGAGCGGGTGACCGCGCGATAGCGCGCGAGCTCGTCGGGCGGGCGCTGCGGCGGGCAGCCGAGAATGATCGGGTTGTTGCGGTAATAGATCGCCTTGATGTCGAGCACTGGCTCCTCGCGGTGCTTGGAGCCGTAATAGCCCGTCCACTCGCCGAACGGCCCCTCTTCGCGCATGTTGCCCGGGCGCACGAAGCCCTCGATCACGATCTCGGCGTTGGCCGGGAACGGCAGCCCGGTATGCTTGCCGAGAACGACGTCGATCGGCTTGCCGCGGAAGCCGCCGACCACGTCGTACTCGCAGACATTCGGCGGTATCTCGCTGCAGCCCATGAGGAACGTCATCGGATCGCCGCCGCACACGATCACCGCCGGCATCGCCTCGTTGCGCTGCATGTACTTGTCGCGGTGGATGCGGCCGTGCTTGCCGGGCGAGATGTAGAACCCGACCGATTTCTTGTCGTGGATCATCACCCGGTAGGTGCCGAGATTGAGCCAGCCGGTGTCGGGGTCCTTGGTGACGTTGTAGCTGCCGGTGCCGATATAGCGGCCGCCGTCGTCGTCGTGCCAGAGCGGCGTCGGGAACGCGTTCACGTCGACCGCATCGCCCTCCATGATGTTCTCGGTCACCGGGCCCGCTGCGACCACGCGCGGCGGAATCAGCCGGAGATCCTCCATGTAGTTGTGCCGGAACGCATCCGTGAGCTCGATCTTGTTGAGCTCGGACGGGAAGCCGAGCGTCATGTTCATGCGCCGGCCGGAGAAGAAGTTGCACAGAACGCGCGAGCCCTTGATCGTGCCGGGCACGTCCTCGAACACGACGCAGGGCGCCTTCTCATCGTGCAGGATCACCTCGGCCGCCATGCCGATGTCGCGCTGCCAGGACGCGCCCTTGACGAACTTCACCTCGCCGAGCTTCTCGGCCTCGGTCAGCCAGCCGCGAAGATCGTCATAGGGAATGCGGAGCTCGTTGGCCCGATCGCTGCTGCCGGTCGCGGCGAGCTTGCCGATCGCGTTGCCCATGTCGTCGACCATGTCCGTTCCTCCGCTCCGCTGTTGAAAGAGCCCGTTGTCGTGCCTGCGCCGTCGTTGTCGAGGTCTGAGGATGGCGGGCTCGCACCCGCCTCGATACCCCGGCCGACACCGTATTTCCAGCGTTTCCGCACCCGCCGCGGCCGGTCGATGCGCGCCGCTATTGCCACGGGCGCCTCGGGCCCCGATCGCCGCCCGCTCAGCGCCGCTTGAGCCAGCGGAAGAGGCGGATCACCGCGAGCACCGGCAGCACGATCGCCGCGCCGAGGAGAACATAGGAGCCGATCTTGATCCCGATCTCGGCGATGCGGTCCCAGCCGTCGCGGACCATGGCGACGATCCCCTTCCAGAACTCGACCGCGTCGATCCCGAAGAACGCGAGGACGAGACCGACGACGAAACAGATCAAGACGATCTTGAGTACCCAGGCCAGGTTCATTCCGCCTCTCCGCCGCGCCGGCACCCCGCGTGTCTGCGCCATCCGTCGCTTCCCTCAAGCCGCGCGCTCTGCCGCGGCGATGGCCCGCCACACGGTCTCGGCCGTGACCGGCATGTCGATCGCCGTGATCCCGAGCGGCGCGAGCGCATCGATCACCGCGTGGACGACCGCCGGCAATGCCCCGACGGTTCCGGCCTCGCCGGCCCCCTTGAGGCCGAGCGGATTGGTGCGGCACGGCACCTCGTTGGTCTCGATCGTGATCGGGCAGAAATCATCGGCGCGCGGCATCGCGTAGTCCATGAACGATCCCGAGAGCAGCTGACCGCTCGCCGGGTCGTAGGCGACGGTCTCCATCAGGGCTTGGCCGACGCCCTGCGCGATGCCGCCGTGCACCTGGCCGTGGAGGAGAAGCGGGTTGACGACGCGCCCGACATCGTCGACCGCCGCGTAGCGGACGATCTCGATGCGGCCCGTCTCGGGGTCGATCTCGACCTCGACGATGTGGCAGCCATTGGGAAAGCTCGGCGGGCCGGTCACGAACGTGCCGGCCTCGTCGAGGCCCGGCTCCATGTCGCCCGGCAGGAGATCGGGGCGATAGGCGGCACGGGCAATCTCGGTGATCGCGATCGCGCGATCTGTTCCCGCAACCGTGAACCGGCCGGCGTCGTAGACGATGTCCTCGGGCGCCGCCTCGAGCCGGTGCGCCGCGATCCGGCCGGCCTTCGCCACCATCTTGGCGACGGCGTTCGCGATCGCGTTTCCGATCAGCGTCATCGAACGCGAGCCACCGGTGCCGCGCCCGAACGAGACGATATCGGTATCGCCCTGGACGAACCGGATCGCGTTCATCGGCACCCCGAACGCGGCCGCGACCATTTGCGGAAACACGGTCTCGTGCCCCTGACCGTTCGACATCGAGCCGACGATCAGCGTGATGTGGCCGGACGGGTCGAAGCGGATCTGGGCGCGGTCGTCGGTCTGGCCGGCGCAGCGCTCGATATAGTTCGCGATGCCGATGCCGCGGAGCCGCCCGCGTTCGCGCGCTTCGGTGCGGCGCGCGGGGAAGCCGTCCCAGTCTGCGATCGTCTTGGCGCGCGCCATGTTGGCCGCGAACTCGCCCGAGTCGTAGGTGAAGATCAACCCGGTCTTGAACGGCATCGCCTCGGGTGGGATGCAGTTCCGCCGGCGCAGCTCCGACGGATCGAGGCCGAGCTCGCGCGCCGCCTGGTCGACGACGCGCTCGATCACGTAGATCGCCTCCGGGCGGCCGGCACCGCGATAGGGACAGGTCGAGTTGTTGTTGGTGAGGACGCCCGTCACCGCGACCGTGATCGCGGGTGTCGTGTAGACACCGGCGAGCATGCCGAGGCCGGTGACCGGCACGAAGGCGCCGAGATTGGCCACATAGGCCCCGACCGAGGCGAGCGTCGCGACGCGGAGCGCGAGGAACCGGCCGTCGGCATCGAGCGCGAGCTCGGCGGTCGAGACGTTGTCGCGCGCGTGGGCATCGCTCATCAGCGATTCCGATCGGTCGGCGATCCATTTGACCGGCCGCCCGCCGATCCGCCGCGAGGCGAGGAGGAGAAGGGGATACTCGGCATACATGTTGCCGCCCTTCATCCCGAACGAGCCGCCGAAATCGCGGCAGATGATGCGGATGCGGTTCTCCGCGATCTTCAGGATGTCCTGGGCGAGTTGCTGACGCGTGCGGTGCGGCCCCTGCAGCGGCGCATGCAGAAGATAGCGGTCCTCGGCCGCGTCCCACACGCCGATCGCGCCACGCGTCTCCATCGGGTTGGCCGAGACACGGTTGTTGACGATCCGAACGCGCGTCACGTGCGCGGCGCGTGCGAAGGCGGCGTCGACCTTGGCGACATCGCCGGCGACGTGCTCGAAGGCGATGTTGCGCGGCGCCTCGTCCCAGACCAGCGGCCGGCCCGGATCGGTCGCGGTCGCCGTGTCGGTGACGGCGGGCAGCGGCGCATAGTCGACCTCGACCCACTCGGCGGCATCGCGCGCCGCCTCGGCCGTCTCGGCGACGATGCAGGCAAGCGCGTCGCCGACATGGCGCACCCGGTCGCCGGCGAGCAGCGGGCGGGTCGGGAGAATGCTCGTGGTCCCCGGCTTGGGTCGCGGGGCGACCTGGACCGGGATGTGCCCGAGACCCTCGGCCTCGACATCGGCCGCGGTCAGCACCAGGAGGACACCGGGCGCCGTCGCGGCGCGTTCGGTGCGGAGCGCACGGACCCGGGCGTGGGCGTGCGGCGAGCGGACGAACACGGCATGGGTCATGGCGGGCATGCGGACATCATCGACATAGAGCCCGCGTCCGGTCAGGAGCCTCGGGTCCTCGGTCCGCGGGACCGGCTGCCCGAACCCGAACTTCTCCATGCCCCGCCCTTCGTCCCGCCGGTGGTCTGATGCCACGGCGCATTGTACGGTGGCCGCCGCGTCGGGAGGAAGAACGCATGACGGAGGTCGATCGCGGCGGCGGCCTGCTCCGGGCCGCGGCGCGGGCGCGCGAGGCGCATGGCTTCGCCGCGCGCCGCCTCGTCGATGCCGATCTCCGCCTCGTCGAGCTCGCGTTCTGGGACGAGATCGGCGATTTCGTCCCCGACCGCGTGATGCGCAACCTCGCGCTGGTGCGCCGCCCCGGCCGACCCGGGCTCCTGCCCCCGCCGGCGGGTTGGACCGATCTCGCCGGCCGCATGGTGCGGGAGGACGTGGCCGCGGCGCGCGCCGCCTGGCAGGGCAATGGCCACGCCGCGCCCGGCCTCCTCCGCCGCACCATGGCGGCCTTCGGCGTCGAGGCCGCGATCGTCGTGCCGACCGCCCTTCTCTTCCTCGGCGTCCACCCGCAGCCCGAGGTCGAGGTCAACCTCGCCCGTGCCTATAACCGCTGGGCCGTCGCGCGCCTCGCCGGCGAGGCCGGGCTCCGGCCGTTCCTGATCCTGCCATTCAACGTGCCGGAGGCGTGCGCGGCGATCGTGGCGGAGTTCGGCGCCGCCGACGGGATCGCCGGCTTCCTGGTCCCCGTGATGCGCACGCGTGGCATCCACGACAACGCCTACGCCCGCGCCTATGCCGCGATCGAGGAACGCGCGCTCCCGCTCGCCTTCCACGCCGCGTGGCACTGGACCGAGAGCGCGACACACCAGGCGAACCGTTTCCTCTCGGTCTACGCGACCCAGCCGGCGCAGACGCTCGCGGTGCAGGCCACGCACTGGATCGTCAACGCGGTGCCCGAGCGTTTCCCCCGGCTCCGCGTGGTGTGGATGGAAGGCGGCCTCGCCTGGATCCCGTTCCTCGCCCAGCGCCTCGACACCGCCTACCGCGCACGCCCGTCGGAGGCACCCGGCCTGACGCGGCTCCCGAGCGAATATCTCTGCGCCATGCATTTCGCGACACACCCGTGCGACGTCGACGAAGCGGGCCTCGCCGATGTCGTCGCCCGTGTCGGCGTCGATACGCTCCTCTGGTCGTCCGGCTATCCGCAGTGGAACTTCGATGGGCCGGCCTGGATCGACGGGGCCGCCGCGCTCGACGAGGCCGCGCGCGCGGCGATCCTCGGCGGCAACGCCCGGCGGCTGTTCGGCCTCGCCTGAGGTTCAGGCGAAGCGGATCGCGATCCCCTCGAGCGGCAGGCCGTGGAGACGGGTCGACCAGCTTTCCACGGACCGCACCGGGAACGCACGCGTCACGGTTCCGGTCGTCACGATCTCGCCGGCCGCAAGCGGTGGATTGTCCGGATCGCGGTCCAGGAGCGCCACGAGATGGCCGAGCGCGCGGAGCGGCCCGTCGAGTACATTGCGGGCATGGCCGCGGTCCATCCGCTCCGCGCCGCGGACGAGCTCGATCTCAAAGTCGCCGAGCGCCGCGATCCAGTCGGTCCGCCCCTCATGCGCGGAGAGACGCGGGCCGATGAAATAGGCGCCATGCAGCCCATAGCCCGCGACCGCGTCGGGTGCGGCGAATTTCCCGCCGGGAAAGACCGACTGCACGATCTCGAAGCCGTGGCCGACCGAGTCGATGCAGCCGAGGAGGGCCTTTTCGTCCATGTCGGGTCGCGGCGCGGCGCGGAGCCCGAACACGATCTCAGGCTCGATCAGCGGCTCCGACAGCTCGGCGAGCCCGACGCCGTCGCGCGCGGCAGCGCCGTCGCGCACCGTGCGGTCGTACATGTAGCCCCAGATCGGGGCGTCGACCTGGTATTCCGGCCAGATCGTCCGGTTTGAGAATCCGATCTTGCGCCCGACGACGCGCTCGCGCTTCGCCTCGCGCCGCGCGCGCACCCGCGCGGTGACGCGATAGGCCTCGGCGAGGCCGAATGCGGGAACGCAGCTCGTGAGCGGCCTCGTGCTGCCACCGGTTCCGAGAAGGCCGACCATCTCGGCTGCGATCACATCGACATCGACCATGGTGGGCTCCTCAGACCTTGAAGACGCTCTGCACCTCCGGTGCGAAGAGTTCCTCGGGCGAGACCTTGCGATGGCAGACACCCTGCTCGTGCGCATAGCGCAGAAACGCCTCGAGCGTGGTCCGGTTCTTCTCGATCCCGTAGGGGAAGAAGTCCTCGCCGACCAGCGCCTTGGTCTTCTGTGCGGCGTCGTAGCACCAGGCGAACGGAAACCGCGTCGCGGTGATCTCGAGCGCGCGCGCCATCGAGCGGTTCTTCGCCTCCTCGAGCGCCTTGAACAGGTTCATCGCGATCCAGCGGTTCGCCTCGTAGCTGTCACGCCGGAGCGCGATGACGTGCATGATCGGGAAGATGCGCGTCTCGCGATAATAGGCCTCTTCGACCGCGCGGTAGTCGGGAAAGAGCTGGACGATCGACGGATCGCCGTGCTCGAAGGGCTCGGGCGGGTGCGCGGCCATGACCGCGTCGATCTCACCCGCGAGCAGCATCTGGGTGAGCGATTTGTCCGGGCGCGCCGCATAGCGCACGCCGGCCGGCAGCTTGAGCTCGACCTTCTCGACGCGGCCCGGCTGATTGACGCCAGCCTGGATCCACTCGATCTCCTGCAAGGGAATGCCGATCTGGTGGACGAGCCAGCCGCGGGTGTAGATCGAGGCGGTCTGCGCCCATTCCGGAATGCCGACACGCTTACCACGGAGTTCGTTCGCCGTCTTGATCGGGCTTTCGGCCCGGACGAAGAGCGAGGACTGGCGGAACACCCGCGACGGGAAGACCGGTATCGCGGTCACCGTCGGATCGTTCTGCGAGACGAGCGAGACGTATTTGCCCATCGACATCTCGGAGACGTCCCACTCGCGGAACCGGACGAAGCGGTAGAACGTCTCCTCGATCGTGAGCTTGAGATAGTTGAAGTCGATACCGGGTGCGACGACATCACCGTTCACGAAGTCGCGGATGTGGTCGTAGTCGCTGCACGCAAACGTCAGCCGCACCCGGCTCATGGTCACGCCCCTCCGTTCGACCTCAGCGCTTGATGCGGTCGCCCTCGGCCGCGATGCCGTTGAGGTAGTTTTCCCACACGATCAGGTTGACCCGGCAAGCCTCGACCACCTGGTCCTCCATCCCGTATTCCTTGGCGTAGCGCGCGACATTGTGCCAGCCGAGATTGGAGTGCTCTATGTCGGCCTCGGTGTGGAGTTCGAAGAAATCGAGCTGGTCCTCGCCGAGCTTGAAGAGCTTCTGCCAACGTTCACGCTCGACGCCGAACCAGCCCTTCTTGCGGATCGCGCCGGTGCCGTAGCCCGGCATATTGGTGCGCTCGGCGCAGGTGTTCGCGACGAGGCCCTCGAGCCAGTGCCGGTTCGACATCAGTGCCTCCCAGGCGAGCCAGCAGAGCCGCGTCGACGGCAAGGGCTCGGTCTTGCGGATGTCGTTCTTGATGTCCATCCCGATGAAGCCGCCGAGCTCCTCGAGGATCTGCCAATGCGCCTTGCCGCCACCGTGCTTGTTGTCGGCGATGATCTCCTCGGCGCAGGCCTCGATGATGCCGAGCTTGACGTCCCAGATCGGGCAGTTGGTCGCGACCCGGAGCTTCAAGACCGAATTGCGCTGGCGCGTGTTGAGCCGGTGCTGGCGGACAAATGTCTTGGCCCGGCCGACGGTGATCGGTTCGTTCAGAAACTTCACCCGCTTGCTGAAATCGTCGACGACTTCATCCATTCGCTCGATGACATCCCTCTTGCGCGCGGCACGCCTCGCCATCTCACCCTCCGTGTGGCCGAAAACCCGCTTCTGGATAACCGCCGCCGCGCGATCAGACCAGGAGATATTTCGCCGGCGCGCCATCGGGCGGTGGGCCGATCCGCCGCGGCGGCGCGATCGAGGGCAACGACGCGGGCGCCATTCCGTGCATCGGGGCCGTGCATCGGGGCCGTGCATCGGAGCCGCGCATGGGGGCCGCGCATGGGGTTGGCGCCCGGAACCCTCGGCGGTTGTGGCGCCGCGGCGGCTGAACTACCATCCTGCGCCCGCGTGGGGCGTGCGGATGGGCTCCGCCCGCGACCGACCAAAGGACGAGGCGACCGACGTGCAGGATCCGATCACCCCCGCCCACGAGCCGCCTTATGTCCGGATCCGCAATCTCGACAAGGTCTACCAGTCCCGCCGTGGCCCGGTCCCTGCGCTTGCCGGAATCAGCCTCGACATCCGCGACCACGAGTTCCTGTCGATCGTCGGACCGTCCGGCTGTGGCAAGTCGACGCTCCTCAAATGCGTCGCCGGCCTCGCCGACATCTCGGCCGGCACGATCGAGATCGACGGGCGCAATGTCGTCGCCGGGACGCCCGAGAATCTCGGCATGGTGTTCCAGCGCGACGTCCTCCTCGACTGGCGGACGGTGATCGACAACATCCTCCTGCCGGTCGAGTTCCGCCGCCAGCGCAAGAGCGAATGGACCGATCGCGGCTCGAAGTTGCTCGAGCTGTTCGGCCTCAGGGGATATGAACGCCGCTTTCCGTGGGAGCTCTCCGGCGGCCAGCGCCAGCGGGTCGCGATCTGCCGTGCGCTCCTCACCGACCCCCGCCTTCTCCTGATGGACGAGCCGTTCGGCGCGCTCGATGCGCTGACGCGCGACGAGCTCAATTTCGAGCTCCAGCGCATCTGGCTCGAGACGCGAAAGACCATCCTCTTCATCACCCACAGCATCACCGAGGCGGTCTTCCTCGGCGACCGCGTGATCGTGATGTCGCATCACCCGGGCCGCATCGAGGAGACGATCACGGTCGACATTCCGCGGCCGCGCCGCCTCAGCGTCCGCGAGACCCCCGCCTTCGGCGCCTATACCGCCGAGATACGAACGACCTTCGAACGCCTCGGCATCATGAAGAAGGAGAACTAGGATGGCGTCGCGCCCCAAGGCCGCCGACCGTCCTGCCGCTTCTTCCTTGCTCGCCACGCTGTGGGCGCGCAGCAGCCGCGTGCGGACCGTGCTCACCGTGCTCGTCGCGACCGTGATCGTGTGGGAGCTCGTCTGCCGCCTCCTCGCTCTGCCGCCGATCCTTCTTCCCGCCCCCACGCTCGTCTTCGTCGATCTGATGAAGTCGCCCGACTGGATCCTGATCCACACCGGCTACACGCTGTTCGCGACGCTCGCGGGCTTCGCGCTCGCCGTCATCATCGGCATCGCGCTCGCAGTCGGGATCGTCTATTCGCCTCTTCTCGAACGCACGCTCTACACCCTCCTCGTCGCGTTCAACAGCCTGCCCAAGGTCGCGCTCGCGCCCCTGTTCATCATCTGGCTCGGCACCGGCATGAGCCCCAAGATCGCGATCGCGCTCGTCATCGCGATCTTCGCGATCGTGATCGACATGGTGCTCGGGCTCCGCTCGGTCGATCCCGACATGCTCGACCTCGCCAAGACCTGCAACGCCTCTCCGTTGCAGACCCTCATGAAGATCCGGTTCCCGAATGCGCTCCCGAGCCTTTTCGCGGGTATGAAGGTCGCGATCTCGCTCGCCCTCGTCGGCGCGATCGTGGGCGAGTTCGTCGCCGCCGACAGGGGATTGGGCTACGTCATCTTGAGCGCGCAGGGACTGTTCGACACGACCCGGATGTTCTCCGGGCTCGTCGTCCTCGGCGTGCTCGGCACGATCCTCTTCTTCCTGATCGATCTCGCCGAGCGGCTGATGCTGCCGTGGCACGTCTCGCGCCGGAGCGAAGCCGCGCCCGCGCCGCGCCACACGCCCTGACCTTTGGCCGCATCGGGGCGCGCGAACGCTCGCGCACGCCGGCTGGTCCCAGTCTCGCGCGTCGGGCGCGCCGGTTCACGCGGACAGAAAAAGGGCGTGCCGCCCGACGGCGACACGCCCGATCGGCGCTCAGCTCCGCGGTGCGTCGATGAATTCGTTGGTGAAGAAGTCGGTCGCCTTCGAGGTTTTGTTGAGGACGTCCGCCTCCTGCATCGCCTTCACGGTCTCGGCCCAGTCGGCCTCGGACTGCCAGCCGATCGGCTTATCCTTGCCGGCGTTCTTGGAATAGAAGTATTCGAGATAGTCGCGCACCTGCTCGGCCATCTGCGCCGGATCGATCTTGGCTTGTGGGCGCTGCTTGACCATGGCGGCGACCGCCTCGTCGATCTTGCCGCCGATGATGTAGGTCCAGGCGTCGTTGGTCACCTTGACGAAGCGGCGCACCTCGTCGGCCTTCTCGCGCATCGTCTTCTCGGTCACGAGCAGGCCGAAGCCCGGCAGCGGCAGACCGTAATCGACGAAGTGGATCGCGTTCGACGGCCGCTGCCTCTTCACGAGCGACAGGAAGTTCGGCACCGTCGAGATCACCGCGTCACCACCGCCCGAGAGATAGGTGCTGATCTTCGCCGGCGCGGCGACGCTGACGAGGTTCACCTTGTCGCGGGTCGTGCCGCCGGCCTTGAAGAACGCATCGAGGAACGGCGCCTCGAGCGAGCCGGTCGTGTAGATGACCTTCTTGCCGATGAGGTCCTTCACGGTCTTGATGTTGAGCTCGACCGGCGTCAGCACGCCCATGTCGCTCCGGCGGAGATAGCCTGCGACCGACTTCACCGACAGCCCCTTGTCGCGGCCCATCGCCATCGAGGCGAGGTTGGCGTGTCCGATGTCGAACTGCCCGGAGCCGACGAGCTGGACGGTGACGACGGAACCGTTGCCGTCCTCCATCTTCACGTCGAGCCCGGCGTCGCGGTACATCCCCTTCTCCATCGCGAGGAGCGGCGCGGCATGCATGCCGTGGGTCACCCAGTCGAGCCGGACGGTGACCGGCTTCAGACCCTGGGCGGCGGCGGTTGTGGCGAAGAGCGGCGCCGCGACGGTCAGCGCGGCAAGGATGACGGAACGGAATTCGAGGCGCATGGCGGGTCTCCCTGGTTGCGGCCCGCTCACGCGGCCGACCCCGTTGCTATCGCGGCTGAGATTAGCGTCCGGCACGTCCTCTGCCAACGCGAACCGCGCGCGGGCCTCGATGGCACCGGAGCCGGAAGGCGCCTAGAAGGGCCGATCGCCGCGAATGGCGACCCGCCGCAGCATGCGGCGCTGGGAGGTCGGAAAGTCGGTCCGGGCGTGCATCGAACAGCGATTGTCCCACATCAGGAGATCGCCCGGCTGCCAGCGGTGCTCGTAGACGAAGCGCAGGTCCTCGCTGTGGGCGAAGACCCGGTCGAGGAGATAGGCGCACTCGCCGCCGTCGAGGCCGACCACCTTCTCGGTCATCAGGCGATTGACGTAGACGGCCTTGCGCCCGGTCTCGGGATGGGTACGGAACACGGGATGCTCGAAGCGCGGCGCCTCGGCGCTCGACGCGGCCGACTTCACGGTCGGGTTGACGCCATAGTCATAGATGTTGAGCGCCTTGCGCCCCTCGAGCCGCGACCGGATCGCCGGCGGGAGGGTTTCGTAAGCCGCGTAGCCGTTGGCGAACAGCGTGTTGCCGCCCTCCTTCGGCACCTCGATCGCGAACAGCGTCGTCGCCTTGGCCGGGAACTCGTAATAGCACTGGTCGGAGTGGAACATCATCTCGCCGTCCTCGAGCGCGGTGCGCAGCCCCGCGTCGCGGACATTGGAAATGAACATCACGTGCGGCGTCGCGTCGGACTGGCTGCGCGAGCTCTTGACGAGCTCGACCTCGCCAAAGCTCAGCGCGAAGCGGGTCTGTTGATCGGCATCGAGCGACTGGCCACGGAACAGGATCACCAGGTGATCAAGCCAGGCGCGATGGATCGCGCCGAGCGCCGCCGCATCGAGCGGCTCGGCGAGGTTCACACCCCGAATCTCTGCGCCGATCACCGGCGACAGCTTCACCACCTCGATCGCCATGGCCTCCACTCCGTTCCGAACCGTCAACCCTCGCCGCGCATCGCCACATGGACCAGCCAGTGGCCGACGGCCGTCAGATCGTAGTCGCGATACCAGCGGCCAAACAACTGGATGCCGAGCGGCATCTTGTCCACCGCGAGGAGCGGCAGGTTGAGGGCCGGCGCCCACAGGATCGACGACATGTCGCCATAGGCCGGATTGCCGACCGGCATCCCGATCGGCGCCGGCCCCGTGGCGTTGAGCGAGATCAGCGCATCGCACTTCGCCGACAGTGCCTCGAGCTGGGCGCGGAGCCTTGCCTGGCGCTCGAGCGCGCGCGCGTAGTCGGCCGGCGTCATCCTGTCCGCCGCCGCCATGCGCTCGATCACGGCCGGGCCGCAGAGCTCGGGATGGCGCTCGACGAACATGGTCAAGGGATAGCGCCCATCCCAGGTGAGGATCGCCATCGACACCTCGAGGATGGTCGCGATCTCCTTCTCGAAGGCCTCGATCTCCGGATCGTCCTTGCGCCCGACGATCTCGACACCACGGCCCGCGATCATGCGGAGGAAGTCCTCGAACGCGGCCTTGCTCTCAGGCGTCGTCTCGGCCCAGCCCGCTGATTCGAGCCGGACCATCCGCTTCGGCTTCACCGCCCTCGGCAGCATCGCCCCGCCGCCGAGCGAGGGGAAACCGGGATCGCCGCCGGCGGTGTTCGACAGATAATGCGCGGTCGTCCACATGTCGCCGAGCGTGCCGGCGAGGATGCCGAGATGGTTGATACTGACCGGCGAGGGAAAGCCCCCCGCGGTCGTGATCGCGCCATGCGAGGGCTTAAGCGCATAGGCGCCGTTGTAGGCCGCCGGCCGCAGCACCGAGGCGCGCACCTGGGTCCCGGTCGCGACGGGCAGCATGGCGGCGCCGATCACCGCCCCGGAGCCGCTCGACGATCCGCCCGGGGTGCGGTCCGTGTCCCACGGGTTCCGCGTCGGCCCCGGCGTCGCGAAGGCGAACTCGGTCGTCACTGTCTTGCCGACGACGACCGCCCCGCCGCGGCGAAGCCAGTAGACCGACGGCGCGTCCCAGGCGCTCCGCTCGCCCTTGAGGATCGGGCTTCCCGCCTCCATCGGCATGTCCTTGGTGAAGAACACGTCCTTGATGCCGACCGGAAGACCGTCGACGGGCGAGAGCGGACGGCCCGCCTTGTAGCGGGCGGTCGATTCATCGGCGGCCTTGCGCGCACCCTCCACGTTCATCACGACGAAGGCCTTCACCGCCGGCTCGCGCTTGCCGATCGTCTCGAGGCAGCGCTCGAGATAGGCGCGCGGCGTGTCGCTGCCGTCCTTGAACTTCGGCACCTCGGCCTGGAACGCGAGAAGCTTCGCGGTCTTCGGGTCGTAGGGGATCTTGGTCGACATGACGGTGTCGGTCCCTATTTCGAGGCCAGCACGACGGCCAGCATGTTGCCGGCGAGCGTCGCCGATTGTGCCGGCTCCATCAGTCGGGCGTTGGCGAGATAGCTCTTGATGGTCGCGATCGCCTCGCGACGGCGCGTCAGGAGGAAGGCGAGGAAACGGTCGACCTCGCTGTCGAGCTCGCCGCGCGGCACGATGCGGCTGACGATGCCGAGCTGGAGCGCCATCCGGGCGTCGATCTGGTCGGTCGAATAGACGAGCCAGGAGAGCCCCTTCACCGGCACGCGGTCGAGCTGCGCGCACATCGCGAGCGTCGGTGGCAGATCGGCCTTCATCTCGGGCAGCGCGAAGCGCGCGTCGTCGGCCGCGATCGTCACGTCGCAGACGCCGGCGAGCGCGCAGCCGAAGCCGTTGGCGAGCCCCTGGACGACGGCGACGACCGGCACGTCGGCGCCCCGGATGGCGGCGTAGACTCGGAGAATGGGCTCGGTGAGCGCGCCCCGCATCTGGAGCGCCGTCGGCGTGCCATGCTCAGGGGCGCCGGCCGGATCGCGCCCGCGGCAGAACTCCGGGCCCGTCGATCGGATCACGATCGCCTTGACCGCGCTGTCCGCGCCGAGCTTGGTCACCTCGCGCGCCACTGTCTCGACCATCGCGAGCGTCAGCATGTTGCCCTTGTCGGGCCGATCGATGACCAGGCGCGCGAGCGCGCCGTCGCGCTCTATCCGGAGCTCGTCGCCCATCCTGTTCTCCCTCGTGTCTCGTGCGGCCGGCCGCGCTCAGCCATCCTTGACGACACCCGCGGCGATCATCCGTTCCACCTCGTCCGCGCCGAGGCCGAGCACGCTCGCGAGCACCGCGCGCGTGTCGCCGCCGAGTGCGGGCGGGTAGTCGTGGCCGTCGCGCACGCTCCGCGACATCTTGACGGGATTGCCGACGACGCGGACGCGCGCGCCGTCGCGCCCGGCGAGCTCGAGCACCATGTCGCGATGGCGGACCTGCGGATTGTCGAGCGCGTCGGCGAGGGTGTTGACCTCGGCGACCGGGATGCCGGCCTCGAGCAGAAGCGGCACCCATTCCTTGGCCGGACGCTTTACGAATGCCGCCTCGATGATCGGCAACAGCGCGTCGCGGTTGGCGTAGCGGTCCTCGTTCTTGGCGAAGCGCGGCTCGTTGACGAGCGCGGGCACACCGAGGACCGCGCAGAGCGACTGCCACATGCGCTCGGTATTCGCGGTGATGACGAGCTCGCTCGCGGCCGCGGCGGTGAAGCCGCGATAGGTCGGGATCGAATCATGGCCGCGGCCCTGGCGTCCGGGCGACTGGCCGGAGTGCAGGTAGTAGGCCGCCTGGTAGGTCAGCATCGAGACCTGGCAGTCGAGCATCGCGACGTCGACGAACTGACCCTTGCCCGACCGCTGCCGATCCTGGAGCGCCGCGAGCCCGCCGATGACCGCGAACATGCCGGCCGAGAGATCGCCGAGCGGTATGCCGGCGCGCACCGACGGCCGCCCCAGCTCACCGGTCAGGCTCATGCCGCCCGACAGCGCCTGGACGATCATGTCATAGGCCGGGCGGTCGCGGTCCGGGCCGTCCTGGCCGAAGCCCGAGATCGCGCACCACACGAGACCCGGGTTCTCCGCCGACAGCGCCGCGTAGGAGAGCCCGAGCCGGTCGAGGACGCCGGGGCGGAAGTTCTCGAACAGGAGATCGGAGCGGGCGGCGAGGCGCTTGACCAGGGCGACGCCATCGGCCGCCTTCATGTCGACGACGATGCTCTTCTTGTTGCGGTTGATGCTCAGATAATACGCGCTGTCCTTGCCGACGAAATGCGGCGGCAGCGTGCGCGACCAATCGCCGGCGGGGGCCTCGAGCTTGATCACCTCGGCGCCGAGATCGCCGAGGATCTGGGTCGCATAGGGACCGGCGAGGAACTGGGTGAGATCGAGCACCCGGATGCCGGCGAGCGGCCCGCCGCGATCAGCCATGACCGGCCTCGCGCGATCGCGGATCGGGCCGGCCTCGGCTGCTATGCCGCATTCGCCTGCGCCTTCCGGATGAGCTGGAGGAGCTTCACCGGCGTGATCGGCGTGTCCTCGACCTTGACACCGAAAGGCGCCAACGCGTCCTCGATCGCAGCGACAATGCAGGCCGCGGCCGGGATCGTGCCGCCCTCGCCCGCGCCCTTGACGCCGAGCGGGTTGAGGGGCGACGGCGTCTCCTGGTGGGTGACCGCGATGCGCGGCACCTCGGCCGCGGTCGGCAGGAGGTACTCGGCGAACGTCGTCGACACCGGATTGGCGTCGGCGTCATAGACCATCCACTCATAGAGCGCGTTGCCGATGCCGTGGACGACCGCGCCGTGAACCTGGCCGTCGACGATCATCGGGTTGATGAGATTTCCGGAATCGTGGCCCATGGCGTAGCGAAGGACGTCGATGCGCCCGGTCTCGATATCGACTTCGACCTCGGCGACGGCGGTGCCGTTGCAATAGGCGGCCTGCGCCGGGGAAAAATACTGCGTCGCCTCGAGCCCCGGCTCCATCCCGCCCGGCAGGGCGAAACCCGGCATGCCGGCGACCGATCGCGCGATGTCGCCGAGCGTCTTGGTCATGCCGGGCACGCCGCGGACGAACACCTTGCCGCCGTCGATCTCGATATCCTCCTCCGCCGCCTCGAGGAGGTGCGAGGCGACCTTGATCACCTTCTTCCGGACGTCCTGCGCCGCGAGATGGACCGAGGAGCCGGCATTGACGGCGATGCGGCTCGCGAAGGTGCCGACACCCGAGGCGATGATCCCGGTATCGGCGAGTTGGACGGTCACGTCCTCGAGCCCGACGCCGAACTTCTCGGCGCAGATCTGGGCGAGCGCGGTCTTGTGGCCCTGGCCCTGCGGCGAGGCGCCGGTCAGGAGAAAGATGCGGCCCGACGGCCCGATGCGGACGGTCGCGCCCTCGAACGGTCCGAGCCCGGTGGCCTCGACATAGTTGGCGATCCCGATACCGAGATAGCGACCTCGGGCGCGCGCCTCCTTCTGGCGGGCTCTGAAGCCGGCATAGTCGGAGATCGCCTCCGCCTTCTCCTGGCAGCCCGGATAGTCGCCCGAGTCGTAGATCACGGGTTTGCCGTCGCGCGAGATGATCCCGACATTGTAGGGCATCTGCGCCGGCTGGATGAAATTGCGCCGGCGGATCTCGGCCCGCTCCATGCCGAGCGCGTCGGCCGCCTTGTCGAGAAGCCGCTCCATCGCGAACACGGCCTGCGGACGGCCGGCGCCACGCACCGGCGTCGTGCCGACCTTGTTGGTCATCGCGACGCGCGTCTCGAGGCGGTAGGTCGGGACGACATAGGGGCCGGGCGTCGTCATCGACGAGATATAGGGCGAGATGATGCCCCACGGCATGTAGGCGCCGGTGTCGTGGATCATGGCGCCGCGCACGCCGAGGATCTTGCCGGCGGCATCGACCGCCATCTCGATATCCCAGTACTGATCGCGCTCCTGGGTCGTCGCGACGAAGTTCTCGCGCCGGTCCTCGACCCATTTCACGGGCTTCCCGAGGCGCTCGGCGCAGAGCGGCACCAGCACCTCCTCGGGGTGGAAGATCGTCTTCGGCCCGAAGCCGCCGCCGACATCGGGCGTCGCGATCACGCGGAGATTGTCCTCGTCCCAACCGAGGAGCTCGGTCAGGCTGCGGCGGATCAGGAACGGCGACTGGGTCGCCGACCACAGGATCATCTGTTTCTGGAGCGGGTCCCAGTTCGCGATGACGGCGCGGCACTCCATGGCGTGG
Source organism: Alphaproteobacteria bacterium (assembly GCA_016869145.1). Lineage (GTDB taxonomy): Bacteria > Pseudomonadota > Alphaproteobacteria > MPNO01 > VGEU01 > VGEU01. Next base: position 123,999 of record VGEU01000001.1, read on the forward strand.
CCGCCGCCGCGGTGATGCCAGAGCGAGGCCGCGACGACCTTCGCCGCGCGCGCAAACGCGCCGTCGACATCGCCATAGGCGAGGGTGAACTGGGCCGCGAGATTGGACGCGATCCCGGCATGGGTGGGCGGCGCCCCCGGCTTCAACGCCTCGCGGCAATCGCCCGCCGACGGCAGGACCTCGTACGCGACATCGACCAGCGCGGCGGCATCCTCGGCGAGATAGCGCGAGTCCGCGACCAGGATCGCGACGCCGTCGCCGGCGTAGCACACCTCGTCCTTCGCGAGCGCATAGGGCATCAGCGGATGCTTGATCGACGGATTGGGCACCAGCATCGGTATGCGCGCCTGCTGCGCCGGCGCCGGCAGATCGGCATAGGTCATGACGAGATGCACACCCGGCACCGCCAGCGCCTGCCGCGCGTCGATCGACGTGACGCGAGCGTGCGGATGCGGGCTCCGCACCATCGCGGCGTGCAGCATGCCGGGGAAGTGCAGATCGTCGACATACCGGCCGCGCCCGGTGAGGAGCGCCGGATCCTCGAGCCGCGGCACGCGTGCCCCGATGAACTTCATGCCCATCGGATCAAGCCCTCTTGCCGCCCTGGAGACGCTTGGCCGCGTCGAGCGCGGCATCGACGATCCCCTGGTAGCCGGTGCAGCGGCAGAGATTGCCGGAGATCGCGACCCGCACCTCGTGCTCAGTCGGATCGGGGTTGTCTTGCAGGAACTCGATCAGCGTCGTCAGCATGCCCGGCGTGCAGTAGCCGCACTGGAGGCCATGATTGTCCATGAAGGCCTGCTGCAGCGGATGGAGCTCCTTCTCGCTGGGCGCGATCCCTTCGACGGTCGTGATATTGGCCCCGTCGACCTGGACCGCGAGCATCAGGCAGCTCCGCGCGGTACGGCCCTCGAGGAGGATCGTGCACGCGCCGCACACGCCATGCTCGCAGCCGACATGCGTGCCGGTGAGCTCGAGCTCGTGGCGGATGAAATCCGAAAGTAGAAGCCGCGTCTCGACCTCGCGGGCGTAGGACTTTCCGTTGACGGTCACGGAGACCTTGCGCATGTCCTTCATCGCACCACTCCCTAGCGCGCGTTCGCCGCGCGTCCGAACGCGGCCACCATGGCGCGCCGCGTCATGACCGTCGCGAGATGCTGGCGGTACCAGGCGGGCGCGTAGACGTCTTCCATCGCATCGATCGTCCGGCAGGTCTCGGCCGCGGCGCGGAACGCCGCCTCGGCCCCCTTCTCGCCGGTGAGCGCCTTCTCGGCGTCACGGCAGCGGACCGGCGACGGGCCGACGCCGCCGACGGTGACCGAGGCGCGCTTGATCTTGCCGCCGGCCTCGACATCGAGGAGGACGGCCGCGGCGACGATCGCGAAATCGCCGTGCCGGCGGGAGAACTCGACGAAACCATAGCCGTGCCCGTCGGGCCAGACCGGAAGGGTGACGCCGATCACCATCTCGTCGAGCTCGATCGACGGGCTCATATAGCCAGCCGGAAACTCGGCCATCGCGATGTCGCGCTTGCCCTTGGGCCCTTGGACGTGGACCGTCGCCTCGAGCGCGGCCGACACCAGCGGCAGCTCCGCCGCCGGATCGAGATGCGACAGGCTGCCGCCGAGCGTGCCGCGATTGCGCGTCTGGCGGTGACCGACATTGAGGATCGCCTCGCGCACGATCGGTGCGCGGCGCGCGACGAGATCGGCGTACTCGATCTCGCGCTGACGCGTCATGGCGCCGATCTCGAGCCGCCCGCCCGCCTCGCGGATATAGGAGAGACCCTCGACACGGTTGATGTCGATGACGTGGTCGGGCTGCACGTAGCGCATGTTGAGCATCGGCATCAGCGACTGCCCGCCGGCCAGGATCTTCGCGTTCTCGTTCCGGGCGAGAAGCTCGACCGTCTCGGCGACGGTCCGCGGGTCGTGGTATTTGAACGGAGGCGGCTTCATGGGTGACCTGTGTTTCCTATCAACGCGCGAAGATATGGATGGAGCAGGCGCCGTGGTCGAACCCGGAAATGCCGCCGCCGGTGCAGTGCGTGAGCGCGACCTTGGCGCCCTCGACCTGGCGGTTGCGGCACTCACCGCGGAGCTGACGCACGACCTCGACGATCTGGGCGACGCCGGTGGCGCCGATCGGATGGCCCTTGGCGAGGAGACCACCCGACGGATTGACCGGGATCCGCCCGCCGAGCGAGGTATCGCCGTCCTCGATGAGCCGCGCCGCGTCGCCGCGGGCGCAGAGCCCGAGCGCCTCGTAGTAGAGAATCTCGGCGATCGTAAACGCATCGTGCACCTCGAGGACGTCGAGATCCTCCGGCCCGACGCCCGCGATCTCATAGGCCTCGTGCGCGCCGCGAACCGTGATCTCGGGCGTCGTCATGTCGCGGAAGCCCGTCATATAGCGGCCCGAATTGACCTCGGAGGCGAGCACGCGGATCGGCGCCTTCGACGTGAAGCGCGCCGCCATCTCGGTCGGACAGATCACGGCCGCCGCCGCGCCGTCACCCGACGGACAGCAGTGGAGGAGCGTGAACGGCTCGGCCACCGCGCGCGCGGCCATCACCTCCTCGACCGTGACCGGCTTCCTGAACTGCGCATCCTCGTTGAGGGCGCCATGCGCGCGCGCCTTGACGGCGACCTTGGCGAGGGTATCGGGCGCGAGGCCGAAATCGTGCATGTAGCGCTGCGCCCGCATGCCATAGAGCGCCGGCATGACGAGGCCGTGGGTGACCTCGAAATCCTCCTTCTCGAGCGGCAGCGTGCCGCCGCCGAACTTGGTGAGTTTCTCGACCCCGATGACGAGCGCGACGTCGTAGATCCCGCTCGCGACGCCGATCCAAGCCTGGCGGAAGGCGGACGAGGAGGACGAGCAGGCGTTCTCGACGTTGACGATCGGAAGCCCAGTGATGCCAACCGATTTGAGGATGCGCTGGCCGGACATCATGCCGCCGAGCGCGGTGCCGCAATAGGCGACCTCGATGTCCTTCTTTTGGACGCCCGCATCCTGGATCGCGTGCTTGACGGCGGGCCAGGCGATATCGGCGAGCGTCTTGTCGCGATATTTGCCGAACGGCACCATGCCGACGCCGACGACCGAAACCTCACGCATGGAGACGCTCCCTCAATCCGGCGTGAACGCGTAGGACGCCATCGGCTTGCCGTCCTCGCCGGTGCCGAGGACCGCGGTGCAGAGCCGCATTTTCATGTCGATGGCGAGGCAGGCGGCGTAGGTGCCGACGACGTGGGTGAAGACCCGCACGCCTTCGGGCAGATCGACATAGGCCGCGATATAGGGCGTAGTCCAGCCCTTCGGCGCGACATGGACGACCGACCAGCTATAGAGCGTGCCCACGGGCGACAGCGCGAGCGGGCGGAGGTTCTCCGACATGCAGGCGTGGCACACTGCGACCGCCGGGTAGACGCGGGCACCGCAGTCGGCGCATTCGGAGCCGGTGAGCCGCGGTCGGCCGTCGTCGCCGATCGCGATCCCGTCGCCCGGCAGGAACGGCGCCTCGCCCATGGCCTCGTTCAAGATACCCGCTCCGGCGCGCCGTCGCGACGTTGCCCCGCCGTCTCGGCCGCGATCAGCGCGCCGAGAATGCGCCGTGCCTGGATCGGCGCGCCGTCGCCGTTGATGTCGACCTCGGGCGCACCCCGTGCGCTCGTGAGCCGGCGCTCCTGCGCCTCGAGGATCGCGACGTCCTCGGCGAAGGTCGCCCGCGCGCCGTTGGCGAGAAGCTCCGTCATGGCGGCATCCTCGCGCGCGAAGTTCCGTGCGTAGCCCCAGAAATAGTGCGTCGACGTCGCGGTCTCGGGCGTGACCAGGTGGATCGAGCGGATCTCGATGCCGCGGCGCCGATCGCCGTCGAGCGCGCCCGAGCCGGCCACCGCGCAGCCGATGTCCAAGATCACGTTGGCCGGCGCATGACAGTCGCAGTTCATCCAGCGATCGACATTGCCGTTGAACCCGCCGGCGCGCGCGAACAAAGGCGGCGGCGGACGGTCGACGATCCAGCGTTGCACGTGGAGCGAGGTGCCGCGGCGTTCGGTGCGCGACGGTATTTCGGCGACCGCATCGGTCCCGATCGTGCGCTCGTGGACGAACTGGAGATGCGAGAAGTCGAGGAGGTTGTCGACGAGGCGCTGGTAGTTGGCCCGGAGGTCGAACTTGCCGCGCGAGGTGACCCAGCCCGGGGTGTCGAGCCAGGCGATCTCGGGCACGCTCGCGGGGTCGGCGTCCTCGGCCGGACCCATCCAGACCCAGAGCCCCTGCCAGCGCTCGACGACCGGAAAGGCGCGCACCGCGCAGCCGGGCGGGATCGTCGACTGTCCCGGCACCTCGACACAGCGTCCGGCGCCGTCGAAGGCGAGGCCGTGATAGCCGCAGCGGAGGTGATCGCCCTCGACCGTCCCCATCGAGAGCGGAAAGGCGCGGTGCGGGCAGCGGTCGGCGACCGCCTTGGGCGAGCCGTCACGGGTCCGGAAGAAGACCAGCCGCTCGCCGAGAACGGTGCGGCCGAACGGGCGGTCCGTCACCTCCTCGCGCCACGCGGCGAGGTACCAGGCCTTGCGCAGGAACATCGCCGCCCTCCTTCGTCACCACATCGACGCGCCGCCGTCGACGACCATCGTCTGGCCGGTCATGAAATCGCTGTCGCGCGAGGACAGGAACAGCATCGCCCCGACGAGGTCCTCCGGCTCCTGCAGCCGCTTCAGCGCGCGCGCGCCGATCTTGGCCGCCGGTCCGCCGTCCATCCAATTCGTGCGCGCCTTGATGTTCTCGCTCATCGTCGAGCCCGGCGCGATCGCGTTGACCGAGATGCCGTCGTCGCCGAGCTCGCGCGCCATCGAGCGCGTCATCGCGAGCACCGCCCCCTTCGAGGCATCGTAATGGAGGAAGAACGGCCCGCCCGCGAACACGCGCGCGGTGCAGATGTTGACGATCTTGCCGTATTTCTGTCGCCGCATCGGCGCGATCGCGGCGCGGGTGCAGAGGAATGGTCCGCGCACGTTCACCGCCATGATGCGGTCCCACAGCGCGAGGTCGATCTCCTCGATCCGAACCCGGTCGAGCTTGCCGAAGATCGCCGCGTTGTTGATCAGAATATCGAGCGTCCCGAAGGTGTTGAGCGCCGTCTCTGCCATGTCGTGGCAGGACTGCTCGTCGGCGACATCCGTCCGCACCGCGATCGCGCGTCCGCCCGCCGCCTTGATCGCGCGGGCGACCGGGCCCCCGTCGTCGATGTCGGCGATCACCACCGCGGCCCCTTCGGCGGCGAGCGCGTGGGCGAAGGTCGCCCCGATGCCCTGCGCCGCCCCGGTCACGACGGCCACCCGTCGGTCCAGCCTGCCCATCGTTCTCAATCCTTATCCGTTGGCGGCAACCTATCGGGGCGGTCCCGGCCTGTAAAGCCGGCGACCAGCAGGCGCCGGACGATCCGCGCGATCCGCGCGTTCAGTGTGTCACGTAGCCGTCGGCGCGATCGGCGGCGGTGCGGGCCGGGTCGCGCCGGTCCGGATCGCCGAAACCGCCGCCACCCGCCGACCGGCAGACGACGACGTCGCCGGTCTCGATCGCCACCCCGCTCTCCTTGGTGCCGAGCCGGCGCTCGCCACGCGCGCTCTCGATCCGGTAGTCGTGGCACGCCCCGATCGCCCCGCCGGCGACGCCATAGGGTCCGACTTCGACCCCTTCGCCGGCCGCGTTGAGCACGGCGGGCTCGGCGCCTTCGTAGCGGAGCCGATAGACCCCACCGAGCCCGCCGCGCGTGGTGCCGGCCCCACCCGAATCCGGGCGGAGCGCAAAGCTCTCGATCAGGAACGGGAACGAGGACTCGGTGCGCTCGACGCTCGGCGAGCGCGCGCCGCCGGGGTTGTGGATGACGCCGAGATTGGGCCAACCGTCGGTCTCCGCCGTCGCACCGGCGCCGCCGCGGTTGGCGAAATAGTGCCAGATATAGGACCGCCCCTCGCGGTCCTTGCCCGCGATCGCGAAGCGGAAGCGCCGCGCGTAGCCCGCGATCATGTCCCGGGGCGCCGCCTTCTCCATCGCCTTCATCACGGCCTCCATGATGACGGTCGAGGTGAGGACCGAGGAGCCGACGACGGGCGCCGGCGACACGGGATCGCAGATGCTGCCGGTGCGCGTGATGATCCGGATCGGGCGGAAACAGCCTTCGTTGTGGGTCTGGTCGTCGGTCGCCATGTACATGAACGCGACATAGACGCAGGCCGCGGTGTTGGCGTAGGGGCTGTTGACGAAGGACGCGAGCTGGTCGGCCGAATCGGTCAGATCGACCGTCGCATGGTCGTCCTCGATCGTCACGGTCGCGCGCACCGGGATGCGCTGGTTGCCGCGGCCATCGTCGTCGAGAACGCTCTCGCCCCGGTAGACGCCCGGCGTCCAGCGCCGGAACTGCGCCCGCATCGCCGCTTCGGCGGCATCGAGGATCGCGGCCGAGCAGCGGTCGATCTCGTCGGCGCCATAGCGGTCGAACAGCGCCCGCATCCGGTCGACGCCGACATGGACGGCGGCGAGCTGGGCGCGGAGATCGCCCATCATGTCCTCGGGCTTGCGCGTATTTTCGACGATCAGCCGGAGGAGATCCTCGCGCACGCGGCCGCGCTCGGCGAGCTTGCACGGCGGGATGCGGATGCCCTCGTGGAAGATCTCGCTCGCATTGCCGCTGAACCCGCCCGCCGACATGCCACCGATGTCGCCCTGGTGGGCGCGGTTGGCGACCCAGAGCCGAATCTGGCCGCCGTCGAAGACCGGCATCGCGAGCGTCACGTCGGGCAGATGGTTGCCGCCCCAATAGGGATCGTTGGCGATCAGGATATCGCCCTCGTGCACGTCGCCCGCGAAGGCCCGCATCATCGCCTTCACCGCGAACGGCATGGCGCCCATGTGGATCGGCACGCGCTCGGCCTGCGCGAGCATGCGGCCTTCCGCGTCGTGGATGACGGCCGACAGATCGTGGCTCTGGTTGAGGATCGGCGAGAAGGAGGTGCGGATCATCGTATCCACCATCTCCTCGGCGACCGATTTCAGCTTGTGGCGGACGACGGCGAGCGTCAGGGGGTGCGGGCGGGAGAGATTGCGCATCACCGGGTTCCGATCACCAGGCTGCCATGGGCGTCCGTCGCGGCCCGCGCGCCGTCGGGAACGAGGACGGTCGTCGATTCCGATTCGACCAGCGCCGGGCCGGCAAAGGCCATGCCGTGAACGAGCGCATCGAAGGCGAAGACGGGAATCTCGTGCCAGCCCTCGAGCCAGACCCGGCGCGTGCCGGTCGCAGCCGGCGTCGGATCGGCCGCGCCGCGCGGATGCGTCGGCAGATCGAGCGGCGGCAGCTTCCCGCTCGTCACGACGCGCACCGTCTCGACCACCGCCGTCTCGCCGGGATGGCTGTGGAAATAGAGCCGCTCATAGGCCGCCGCGAAATCGCGGGTCAGCCAGTCGAGCCCGTCCTCGGCGAGACGGTCCGGCGCGATCGGCACCTCGACGGTGTAGGCCTGGCGCAGATAGCGGCAATCGAACAGGCGCTGCGCCACGATGTCGGCATCGGCGAAGCCGTCGGCGCGGAGCCGAGCCCGCCCCTCCGTCTCGAGCGCATCGATCGTCTTCCGAAGTGCGGCCGGGGCGAGTGCGGCGAACGGCTGGCCGATCGCGGCGAGGGAATCGTGGCGGACATCGCTCGCCAGGAAACCGAGCGCCGAGAGGACCGAGGCGTGGTTGGGGACGACGACGCGCGGGATCGAGAGGTCGCGCGCGACCGCGACCATGTGGAGGCCCGCCGCACCGCCGAAGCCGAGCAGCACCGCATCGCGCGGGTCGTAGCCGCGCCGGACGGTCGCGGCGCGAATGCCCTCGGCGATGCGCGAATTGGTGAGCGTGTGGATCGCGTAGGCCGCGTCCTCGAGACCGATCGCGAGCGGCGCCGCGATCGCGGTCCGCACCGCATGCTCGGCCGCCGCGCGGTCGAGGCGAAGCCGGCCGCCGAGAAAGGACCCGGGCGCGAGATAGCCGAGAACGAGATTGGCATCGGTCACGGTCGGCAGGGTGCCGCCCCGGCCATAGCACGCGGGGCCCGGCGCGGCGCCGGCGCTCTCCGGCCCGACCTCGAGGAGGCCGCCGCTGTCGAGCCTGGCGATCGAGCCGCCGCCGGCGCCGAGGGCCGCTATATCGATCGCGGGCGCGCAGATCTTGACGTCGCTCATCTCGTGCTCGTGGCGCTCGACCGGCGCGCCGTGCTCGATCACGCTGATATCGGTCGAGGTTCCGCCCATGTCGCAGGTGACGAGAAGGGGCGCCGCCGTCAGACGCGCGAACAGCGCGCCCGCCATGGCGCCGCCCGCCGGTCCACTCAAGACCGAGCCGACCGCGAACGCCGTCGCCTCGGCGAGCGGCAGCACGCCGCCGGTCGACTGCATCACGAGCACCTTGAATTGCCCGCCCGCCGCATCGAGCCGTTCCTGCAACCGCTCGAGATAGCGGGCGAGCCCCGGTCCCACATAGGCGTTGACCGCGGCGGTCGAGAGCCGGTCGTACTCGCCCTCGCGCGGCAGCACGCGATGGGAGAGCGACACGTAAGCTCGCCAACCGTTCGCCGTCGCCAGCGCGGCGAGCCGGTCCTCGTGCGCCGGGTGGCGATGGGCATGGAGGAGACAGATCACGAGCGCCTCGACGCCCGCCTCGCGCAGCGACGCGATCCGCGCCGCCGCTGCGGCCTCGTCGAGGGGCCGCTCGATGCGACCATCGTAGCGCACGCGCTCAGGCACCTCGAGACGGTGACGGCGTGCGATCAGGGGCGCCGGGAACGGCATACGGAGGTCGTAGCGACGCGGCTTCGTCCCCTCGCGGAGCTCCATGACGTCGCGAAAGCCCTCGGTCGTGAGGAGCCCGAGCCGCGCGCCCTTGCGCTCGACGAGAAGATTGGTCGCGACGGTCGTGCCGTGAATGAAGAGGCTACACGCGCCGAGGAGGGTGCGAAGCGGCCGGTCGATGCGCTCGGCGACGAGCGCGAGCCCGTCGAGCACGCCGATCGACGGATCGGTCGGCGTGGTCATGGCCTTGGCTGTCCACAACCGGCCGTCGTCCTCGCCGAGAACGACGACGTCGGTGAAGGTTCCGCCGATATCGACGCCGATGCGGATCACGAGTCCGAGATTCCCGAAGCCCGGGGCATTATGCTCCGCCACGGCCGGCCGCGATAGGCCGCGGCACCGGTCGCGTCAGTCGAGACACGGGGTTTGCCGATGACCGAACAAGCCGCCCCGCCCGCCGCCCGACCGCGGCGTCGCGCACCACGCCGTCGCACGCCCCCCGGCGCGCCGCCCGGCACCCTCATGCCGGTGCCCGAATCCGCGAAGCCGCACGTGACGGCGATTGCCTACGGCGCCGACGCGCTCGAGGAGGCGGCGGTCACCGACCTCGCGACCCTGCCCGATATCGTCGCCCGCGCCGCCGTGACCTGGATCGACGTCATCGGCTTCGGCGACGTCGAGACGATCCGCACCATCGGCCGCCAGTTCAAGCTGCACGAGCTTGCGCTCGAGGATGTGCTCAGCATGAACCAGCGTCCGAAGGTCGACGACTACGACCAGCATCTCTTCATCGTCTGCCATATGCCGACCGACGATCCGGGATTCGAGACGGTGCAGCTCGGCCTCTTCGTCGGCGAGCGTTTCGTCATCACGTTCCGCGACCGGGCGGGCGATTGTTTCGGCCCGGTGCGTGAGCGTCTGCGTCGCGGCCGCGGCCGCTTGCGTCGCTCCGGCCCGGACTATCTCGCCTACGCGCTGATCGATGCCGTCGTCGACGCCTATTTTCCGGTGCTCGAGAGGAAGGGCGAGGAGGTCGACACCATCGAGCAGGCCGTGCTCGCCCGCTCCGGGATGCGCGTGGTCGGCTCGTTGCACGGGATCAAGCGCGACCTTCTCGCGCTCCGGCGCGCGGTCTGGCCGCATCGCGATCTCCTCGCGGTGCTGACCCGCGACGACTCGCCCCTCATCCGCGACGACACCCGCCCCTTCCTCCGCGACACCTACGATCACACCATCCAGCTCATGGACATGGTCGAGACCTACCGCGAGATCGGCGCCGATCTGATCGACATCCATCTGTCGGGCGTGAGCGCCCGCATGAACGAGATCATGAAGGTGCTGACGGTCATCGCGACCGTGTTCATCCCGCTCAACTTCTTCGCCAGCCTCTACGGGATGAACTTCGACCCCAAGGCCTCGCCCTACAACATGCCCGAGCTCGAGCTCTATTACGGCTATCCGCTCGCGTTGGCCGGCATGATCGCCCTCGCTTTGCTCATGGTCCTCTATTTCTGGCGCAAGGGCTGGTTCAGCGATGGTGAACGCCCGGCCCGGCCGCGCCGCCGCAAGGATTGAGCCGGCGCCCCATTGGGCGCATCATGGATCACCACCATGGGAGAGAGGCCATGCCCGCCACGGCCCCGATGATGTCGGTCGAGGAACTTGCCGCCCGGATACCGGACGGGGCGCATCTCGCGCTCTCGAAGGACGACAGCGGCACCGCGATCGCTCTGATACACGCGATGATCCGGGGCGGGGTCAAGAACCTCCATGTCGTCTACGTGCCCGTAGGCGGGCTCATGGCCGACCTCCTGATCGGGGCCGGCTGCATCGCGACGATCGAGTGCTCCGGCGTGAGCTTCGGCGAGCTCGGGCTCGCGCCGCGCTTCCGCGATGCGGTGCAGTCGGGCGCCATCCGCATCAAGGACGCGACCTGCCCGGCGATCTACGCCGCGGTCCAGGCCGGCGAGCGCGGCATCCCGTTCACGCCGATCCGCGGCATCCTCGGCTCCGATGTGCTTAGCTACCGCGACGACTGGAAGGTCGTCGACAACCCCTTCGCCGCCGGCGGCGGCGATCCGATCGTGCTGGTGCCCGCCATCAACCCCGATATCACGTTCTTTCACGCCCGCTGGGGCGACCGCTACGGCAATGTCTGGGTCGGCAAGCGGCGCGAGCTCGCGACGCTCGCGCATGCGGCGCGCGAAACACTCGTCACGGTCGAGGATCTCTATGACGGCAACCTGATGACCGACGAGACGCTGGTCGCCGGCACGATCTCCTCGCTCTATATCAGCGGCGTCGCGCACGTACCGCACGGCGCCAAGCCGCTCAACCTCGACGGCTGCTACGACATCGATCGCAAGCACATCCGCGACTATATCCGCGAGGCGCAGACCGTCGAAGGCTTCGCCGCCTATCTCGACCGCACCGTGTTCGGCAACAAGGTGGCCGCCTGACCATGGCGTTCAGCCGCGAGGAGCAGCTCATCTGCGTCATCGCGCGGATGCTGGAGGGCCAGCGCAATATCTCCGTCGGCACCAATTCGCCGATCCCCGCCGCCGCGGCGCTCCTGATGGAGCGGCTCACCGACGGCTGGGCGCGCCCACTCCTCCTCGGCTCGAGCCGGCATTATCCCGCCAATGACGGCGGCGTCGAATTCCACGACCGCGCGGCGCAGGGCCGGGTCGACGTTTTCTTCCTCGGCGGCGGCCAGATCGACGGCGAAGGCAACATCAATCTCGTCGGCATCGGCGCGTACCCCAAGATGAAGGTGCGGCTGCCCGGGAGCTTCGGCTCCGCCTTCCTCTATCTGACCGTGCCGCGGGTGATCCTGTTCCGCGAGGAACACAGCGCCCGCGTGCTCGTACCCAAGGTCGACTTCATCAGCGCCGCCGGCTGGAGCCCGCCCGGCGTCTTCCGTCGCGGCGGCCCCTACGCGCTGATCACCTCGATGGCGGTCTTCTTCTACGACAAGGACCGGCATCGCTTCCGCCTCGACTATGTCCATGCCGGCAACTCGGTCGATGACGTCCGCGCCAATACCGGGTTCGATTTCGATCTGGCGAGCCCGGTCCGCGAGACGCCACCGCCCGAGCCCGACCGGCTCGCTTTGATCCGCGGCGAGATCGCGGCCGAGCTCGCCCACCTCTACCCCAAATTCGCCGCCGAGAAGCTCGGCTACACGGCCGCCGCCGCGAACGTCTGAGCCGATCCCCCGCGCGGGCCGCGATGGACACCCGCACCCGACCTGGGCCATGATCGCGCATCATAACGAGGCGCTTCACGCCGACTGGGAGAAAACGACATGGTACTCAGGACGCCCTTTACCTTGGGAAGCCGGATCATCGCCGCGGGCGTCATCGCCGGCGGCCTCGTGCTCGGCACCGCCGCCGCGCGCGCGCAGGACTTCACTATGAAGATCGCGATCGTCGTCGTGAACGATCCGCTCCACGAGTTCATCAAGGAATACAAGACCCGGATCGAGGCGAAGACGAACAACCGCATCAAGGCCGAGCTCTATCCCGGCGCGCAGCTCGGCGGCATTCCGCGGCTCGCCGAAGGCGTCCTCCTCGGCACGATCGAGATGTTCGTCACTCCGCCCTCGTTCTTCAAGGGCGCCGACACGCGCTTCCAGGTCACCGACGGCCCCGGCCTGTTCGACAACCTCGATCACGCGCACGCCGCGCTGACCGATCCGACCTTCCGCGACCCCTATCTCGACGTCGGCGTGCCCAAGGGCGTCAAGGGTGTCAGCATGTGGGTCTACGGTCCGACCGCCTATGCCTCGCTCGAGCCGATCCGCAAGATCGACGACTTCAAGGGCAAGAAGCTCCGCGTGCTCGCGACCAATGTCGAGACCGGCATCATGCGGAAGCTCGGCGCCGCCGGCGTTCCGATGGATTTCGCCGAGGTTCTGGGCGCGTTGCAGAACAAGACGCTCGACGGCATCCGCTCCTCGATGGTGGTCATGGGCGCGAGCAAGTTCTTCACCGTCACGAAGAACCTCCTCATCGTCAACGACACGATGATCCCGTGCGCGGCGATGGTCTCGACCGCGTTCCTCAACAAGCTGCCCGCCGATCTCCGCCAGGCCGTGCTCGATGTCGGCAAGGACATGGAGCCGTTCATGCTTAAGACCGCGAAGGAGTTCGACGCGCGGGCCGAGCAGCTCTGGAAGGACAACGGCGCGACGATCAGCCGCCTCACCGACGCGGAGCGGGCCGACTTCCTGAAGCGCGCGGTCTCGGTCGGCGACGAGGTGCTGGGCAGCGATGCGCAATTGAAGCCGCTCTACGAGGCGCTCAAGAAGGCCGCCGAGACGCATCGCAAGCGTTCGTGATCGGCCGAACACACGACGACCGGAGGCCGGGCATTTGCCCGGCCTTCTCTTTTCCGCGCCCGCCTGGACACCGGCCGCGAGTTCCGCCAAGGTGGACGACAACGCACAACAATCACCGCGGAGGCTGCAATGGCGGGCAAGGCGCAGGCGGCGGTTTTGACGGGGCCGCGCCAGATCGAGTTTCAGGAATTCGTGCTCCCCGAGATCGGCCCCGAGGAAGGGTTGATCCGCATGGAGGCCGCGGGGCTCTGCGGCACCGACTACGAGCAGTATGCGGGACATCTCACGGGGACGCCGTGGGACATCACGCCGATCATCCCCGGCCACGAGATCCAGGGCCGGGTCGAGCGCATCGGCGCCGAGGCTTCACGACGGCGTGGCCTCAAGGAAGGCGATCGCGTCGTCGTCGAGGCGATCATCCCGTGCGGCCAGTGCTTCCAGTGCGCGATCGGCGCGACAACGCTCTGCGAGTCCGGGCTCGGATACGGGCTCTATGTCCGATCGAACAGCGCACCTCATCTCTGGGGCGGCTACGCGACGCATCTCTATCTCCATCCCCGCGCGCTCGTGCACAAGGTGCCCGACAACATCCCGACCGATATCCTGTCGCTGTTCAACCCGCTGTCGAACGCGGTGCGCTGGGCCTATGAGCTGCCGCAGACCGGGATCGGCGACGTCATCGTGATCGCGGGCCCCGGCCAGCGCGGCCTCTTGTCGGTCGTCGCGGCGCGCGAGGCCGGCGCCGGCACCGTCATCATCACCGGGACCAAGCAGGACAAGCACCGCCTCGCGCTCGCAAAGGAGCTCGGCGCCGACGCGACCATCGAGGTCGACAGCGAGGACCCGGTCCGCCGCGTCCTCGAGATCACCGGCGGCCGCAAGGCCGATGTCGTCCTCGATGTCTCCGCCGGCGCCACCGCGCCGATCATCCAGGCCGTCGACATGGTGCGTCGCGGCGGCAAGATCGTCCTCGCCGGGCTCAAGAGCTTCAAGCCGGTCGGCAACCTGATCACCGACAAGATCGTGATCAACGAGATCCAGATGCTCGGCGTGCTCTCCGCCGGCTGGGTCTCGATCGAGAAGGCGATCGACATCCTGAAGCGCAGGGGGCATGAGCTGCAGGCACTCTGCTCGCACACGCTGCCGCTCGAAGAGGCCGACAAGGCCGTTCGGCTCCTCGGGCGCGAGATCAGCGACGGGCCCGAGGTCGTCCACCTCGCGCTCACCGTCGACAAATCCATCTGAACCGAGAACGGGAGACGACAGCATGAGTGATGGATCGGTGCGCGACCGGGTCGCGATCATGACCGGCGCCGGGCGCGGCCTCGGCCGCGCGATGACGTTGGGCCTTCTCAAGGCCGGCGCGCGGGTGTGCATGGTCGAGGTCGACCAGGACGTGCTCGACGACGCGGCCAAGGAAGCGCAGAAGATCGGCGGCGAGCGAGCGGTGATCGCGATCCGCGCCGACGTCGCCAAGCGCGACGATGCACGCATGATCGTCGATCGAACCCGGAAGGAGCTCGGCGGGCTCCACATCCTCATGAACAACGCCGCGATCGGCCCGCAGGCGGCCGGCCCCGGCTATATGACCAATCCGGGCAAGCTGTGGAACCTCGACCCCGAGACCTGGCGGCGGACGGTCGAGGCCAACACGACCGGCCCGTTCACGATGATGCAGGCGGTGGCGCCGCACCTCGTGCAGCAGAAATGGGGCCGCATCCTCACCGTCACCACCAGTCTCGATACGATGACCCGCGGCGGCATCGGCGCCTATGGTCCGGCGAAGGCGGGCGCGGAGGCGATGATGGCGGTCATCTCGGAGGAGCTCGAAGGCTCGGGCGTCACCGCGAACGTGCTGGTCCCGGGCGGTCCGGCGAACACGCGCATGATTCCGAACGAGGGCGTCTATGCTAAACGGAGCGAGCTGATCCAGCCCGACGTGATGGTGCCGCCGCTTCTCTGGCTGTGCTCGACGGCGGCCGACAAGGTCAACGCGCGACGCTTCCGGGCCGCGGCCTGGGACACGAAGCTCGCACCGGAGAAGGCCGCCGAGATCGCCGGTGCGCCGATCGCCTGGCTCGGCCTCGGCCGCCAGTCGATCCATCCCGGCCGTTGACACGAGGCCGCGCCGGTTTCTGCCGGCGCGGCCCGTCCGATTTCAGGGATTGGGCACGCGCTGGTTGGCGACGTGCCGCCACATGCCCTCGATGTTGAGCGGCAGGAACTGCTCGTACTGTCCCCAGCCCTGGTACTTCGCAAGCTTGATCGACTGCTTGGCATCGTCGAGCGTCCGCCCGGCGCGCGCCACCGCGACCACCTCTGTCCACAGATCGGAAAGGTACTCGCGGGAGGCGACGGCATCGGCCTTGCTGCCGAGCGGCCCGCGCCCGGGGGCGAGAATGTCGAAGTCCATCTGCTCGACCCGGCGGATCGAATCGATCCAGTCCGGCCAGTACGAGTCGGGCAGCGCGCGGAACGCGAGCGACTTCACCGGGATGAAATCGACCGCGAAGGCGACGCGCTCGGCCGGGAATCGAATCACGATGGAATTGTCCGAGTGGTTGCGCCCGACATAGGAGAGCTCGACCGTCCTGCCGCCCAGGACGAGCGTCATCCGGTCGGTGAAGGTGACGGCTGGCACCGCGGTCGGCCGACGCTCGGCGATGATCGTCCGCCGCGCGTTCTCGTGCGCGACGACGACCGCCGTGTCGGCGAATACCTCGCCACCCGAGATGTGATCGGCGTGGTCGTGGCTGTAGACGAGGTAGCGCACCGGCCGGTTGAACCGCTTGGCGATCTCGTCCTTCAACCAGCGCGCCGCATCGGCGTTGATCGGGTCGGTCGCGATCACGCCCTCGGGCGTCACATAGAAGACCGAATAGTGGAAGTTGTTCTGGAAGCGGTAGAGATCGCCGGTGATCTGGGTGATGGCGCGGGTCGGCGCCGCTGGCGCCGGCGCCTGCGCCGCGGCGGGCGCCAGCATGGATGCGGACAGCAGTAGTATCGCCGCGAAGGGTCCGGTCGGTCTCGCCATCGATGTCCTCCCCTGTTCGAACAAGTTATCGTTGCCCGACGGCGCGCCCGCGCCTATGGCTTCGCGGAGCCGCCGGGGTCCAGTCTGGGCCCGGACGGGGCCGCGTCTCAATTCACGGGCCGGTGAATACACGCTTACACCGATACGAGGTGGCTCCCAGTGCAGGACGACAGTCAGAACCCGTGGACCACACTCGCATCGGCCGAGCGCTACGAGAACCCGTGGATCCGCGTCGTCGAGCATCAGGTGCTGAACCCCTCGGGCAAGCCCGGCATCTACGGCACGGTTCACTTCAAGAACCTCGCGCTCGGCGTTCTGCCTGTCGATGCCGAGGGGCATACCTACCTCGTCGGCCAGTACCGCTACCCGCTCGGCCGCTACAGTTGGGAGATCCCGGAAGGCGGCGGGCGCCACGACGTCGATCCGCTCACCTCGGCCAAGCGCGAGCTGATGGAGGAGGTCGGGCTTGCCGCGAGCCACTGGCAGGAGATCATCCACCTCGATCTCTCGAACAGCGTCACCGACGAGCGCGCGGTCTGCTTCCTCGCCTGGGGGCTGACCCAGGGCGACGCCCAGCCCGACGACACCGAGAAGCTCGCGATCCGCCGCCTGCCCGTGAGCGAGGCGATCGCCATGGCGGTTCGCGGCGACATCACGGATGCGATGAGCGTCGCGGCGCTCCTGCGGTTCGACGTGATGGCGCTCACCGGCGCGTTGCCGCCGGCGCTCCGGCCGCTCTTTCCCGTCACGCGAAGGTGACACGACGGTGCAACGGTGCACCGATAGCGTGAGCCATCACAGAAAAGGGAAACGCCATGCAGCCCAACACGTTCGTCTGGAACGAGCTGATGACCACCGACACCGACAAGGCCGGACGCTTCTATGCCGCCATGTTCGGCTGGAGCACCAAGTCGGTCGAGATGGCCGACGGCATGCGCTACACGCTGTTCCAACGCAACGGCGAGGACGTCGGCGGGATGATCAAAATGGACGGCCCGCAATTTCAAGGCGTGCCGCCGCATTGGATGACCTATGTCGCCGTCGAGGACGTCGACGCGACGGCCGCCAAGGCGCGCTCGGCCGGCGGCACGATCATCGTCGCGCCGTTCGACGTGCCGACCGTCGGACGCATGGCCGTCGTGACCGACCCGACCGGTGCGCCCCTCTCGTTCATCAAGTTCTCGATGCCGATGTGATCACTTCGGCAGCGTCTCGAGCGTCGCGCGGATCGTCGCGAGCCGTCGGACGGTGATCAACGCGACCATGATGCAGAGGATGCCGCCGCCGATCACCGGCGCCTGCAGCCCGAAATACTCCGACAGCCAGCCCATGATCAGCGCACCGACCGCCGGCCCACCACGGAAGATCATGCCGTAGAGGCTCATCACGCGCCCGCGCACCGGGCCGGCGACCGCCGCCTGCATCATGGTCTGGGTCCCGGTCCCGATCACCTGCATGCCGAACCCGGCGACGACGGTCATCGGTACGGCAAGCCAGAAATTGTCGATCGAGCCGAACGCCGCGAGCGAGAGGCCGCCGATCACGAGACCCCAGACGGTGATCCGGGCGAGCCCTGCGATGCCGGCGCGCTGGCCGAGCCACACCGCACCGATGACGGCGCCGATCCCGGTGGTCGCGGTCATGATCGCGAGCTCGTGCGGCCCGCCCTTGAACACATCGCCCGCGAAACCGGCCAGGAGCTCCATATAGGGCTTGATGCCGAGCGCGGCGGCGACGAGGACGACGAGCATCGCCGCGATCCCGCGATGGCCGAGCGCGTAGCGCATGCCTTCGACGAACTGGCCGATCGCGTTGCCGGCGGGCCGCGCCGTCGTCTCCTCGGCCAGCATCTTCACGCGCGTCAGCACGCATGCGAACACGGTGAATGTCGCCGCGTTGATCGCGAAGGCCGTGCCGACGCCGAACTGATCGATGATGATGCCGGCGAAGGCGGGCCCGATGAAGCGCGCGAGGTTAAAATGCGTCGCATCGATCGCGATCGCGGCGCCGAGATGCTCGCGCGGGACGAGGTTGGGAACGAAGGTCAGTCGCGCCGCGGTGTTGACCGCCGCCACCATGCCGGCGAGGAGGGTGATCGCGAGGAGGCTCCAGATGTCGACGATGCCCGCGACCGTGATCGCGGCGAGAATGGCGGCCAGCACGGCTTGCAGGACCTGGGTGATCAGGATCAAACGATGCCGGTTGACCCGGTCGGCGAGCACGCCCGCGAACGGCGTCAGCACGAAGGACGGGAAGAAGTCGGCGAACGCCATCAGGCCGAGCCACGCGCCCGATTGCGTGAGCTCCCAGGTGAGCCAGCCGGCGGCGACGCGGTGGATCCAGAGCCCGATCAGCCCGATCGACGAGCCGGCGATATAGAGCCCGTAATTCCCCTGGCCGAGCGCGTCGGTGATGCGGCCGAAATTGGCGAAGCGCGCCATGGCGGGTGGGTGGTTCCGTTGTCGGATCGGGGCACACGCCCGGGTAGAGCCGGTCGAGACGGCTCGGTCGATGATAGTCGAGGTGGTGTGCCGAGCGGCAGGAATCGCCGCCGAATGGGACCGTCTCGCGCTTGACACGGTGCGGCGCGGACCTTATGGTGTTCCTGTTTTGTTCTCTCTTTCGTCCGATGCCATCCCGCGATGAAGAACCGGTCCCGCTCGCGAGCTATCGCGGTATCGCCCACCGGCTCACCGCGATCTGCGAGACCTGCCTCCACAGCGCCCGCCTCGACCGCGAGGCATTGATCGCCTGCCTCGGTCCCAACGCGACGACCGCGGAACTCCGACGGCGGCTCCGCTGCTCGCGCTGCGGCGGCCGCGACATCGCGCTTCAGGTTAACGGCTCGCCGTGCGGCGCGATGGCGCGTCACGGACCGTGACAATCGGCGCAGATCCGTCCGCCCGATCAACTGGCGATCCAAAACCGAGTGTGGTTAGCTGCGAGCGACCTGATCCTCGGTCCACCCACAGCCGAGCGATACGCTGCCAAGGGCCGCAACGTGAGCATGACCGCTGTGATCCCCGTGGTCCTCGCGATCGCGGCCCTGCTGGTGCTGGCGAGCGTGCTTCTGCCGCTTGCCGATCGGCTCAACCTGCCGCATGTCGTGCTCATCGCAGGCCTCGGCATGGTCATCGGCCTCGGCTCGCTCTGGATCGAGAGCGACGCGCTCGAGGGGATCGTGGGCGATGCCGTTCGCGGCCTCAACAGCCTGCGGCTTCCATCCGAGGCGTTCCTGTTCGTCTTCCTGCCGATCCTCCTGTTCACGGTCGGGCTGACGAGCGAGGTCCGCCGCCTGTTCGATGACATCGCGGCCGTCCTTCTCCTCGCGGTCGTCGCCGTCGTCGTCTGCACCGTCTTCGTCGGCGTGTCGCTGTCGCTGGTCGGATAGGCCGGGCTGATCGTCTGTCTCCTCGTCGGATCGATCATCGCGACGACCGATCCCGCGGCCGTGGTTGCGACCTTCCGCGATCTCGGCGCGCCGCGGCGGCTGTCGATCCTGGTCGAGGGCGAGAGCCTCTTCAACGACGCCGCGGCGATCGCGCTCTTCGCCCTCCTCCTCGACGTCCTGATGGGATCGCGCGAGCCGAGCGTGATCGACGGAACGCTCGCCTTTCTCAAGGGCTTCCTCGGGGGCATCGCGGTCGGTTACGTAATGGGCCGACTGGTCTCGGCGCTTCTGCCGTCGCTTCGCGAGGCGCTGGTCGCGGAGATCACCGTCTCGGTCGCGCTCGCCTATTTCTCGTTCATCGTCGGCGAGCATTATCTCCACGTCTCGGGCATCGTCGCCGTCGTCACCGCGGCGCTCACCTTCGCCGTCTACGCGCCGACGCGGATGACACCCGACAACTGGAACACGCTGGTCGAGACCTGGAAGCAGCTTGAGTTCTGGGCCAACTCACTCATCTTCGTGCTCGCCGCCGTGCTCGCGGCGCGCGTCCTGAGCGATGTCACGCTCGCCGATCTCGGGCTCCTTGGCATCCTGATCGTCGCCGCCTATGCCGCGCGCGCCTTCACGCTCTACGTGCTTCTGCCGGGCCTCACGGCGATCCGGGTCACCTAGCCGGTCGCCGGCGCCCATCGCGCAGTGATCCTCTGGGGCGGGCTCCGCGGCGCGGTCACCATGGTGCTCGCGCTCGCGGCGGCCGATCACCCAGGCCTCAGCGACGCTCAGCAGCATTTCGTCGGCGTGCTGGCGCTCGGCTTCGTCATCTTCACCCTCTTCGTCGGCGCCCCGACGCTCCGCCCCCTCCTCCATCTCCTTGGGCTGCACAAGCTGAGCGCGACCGAGGCCGCGCTCCGCGACCGCGTGATGGCGCTGTCGCGGGGCGAGATCCGCGACCAGCTCGATGTCGTCGCGCGCGACTACGGCCTCGCCCCGCGTCCCGTCGATCAAGCGACCCAGCCGTCGGCGCGCGACAGCGAGGTCGTGCCCCTCATTCCGGGCGACCGCATCGCGGTCGGCCTTCTCACCCTCGCCACCCGCGAGCGCGACCTCTACTATCTCCACTTCCGCGACCGGACGATCTCGCGCCACATGGCGCGCGTTGTGATGTCGGCGTCCGACCATCTGTTCGATCTCGTGAAGACGGGCGGGGTCAAGGGCTATCACCGAGCGGGCAGCGAGATGGTGCGGCTGTCGCAGCGGCTACGCCTCGGGCTCTGGATTCACCGGCGCACCGGCTGGAGCGATTCGCTGTCAGCGGCGCTCGCCGACCGCTTCGAGTCGCTCCTCGTCATGCAGCTCGTGCTGCGCGGCCTCGTCGCGTTCAACAACGATTCGATCGCCGCCCTTGTCGGTGCCGAGACCTGCGAGACGCTCCAGACGCTCCTCGCGAACGCGCCGAATCCGTCGATACCGCGCTCGCCGCGATCGAGCTCCAGTATCCGCGCTATACGAGCGCGCTCCGCGAGCATCATCTGAAGCGGGCGGAGATCCGCTTCCAGAGCGATTCCTACCGCCGCAAGCTCGAGGACACGCTGATCAGCCGCGAGGTCTATGGCGATCTGCAGCGAGCGCTCCGCAAGCGCCACCAGGAGATCGAACGGCGGCCGCCGCTCGATCTCGGGCTCAAGCTGGCCGAGATGGTGGGGCGCGTCCCGAGTTCGCCAATCTCGACGCCGATCGCCTCGCGCACGTCGTCCGCCGGCTTCGGCCCCGGCTCGCCGTGCCGGGTGAACGGATCATCGCCAAGGGCGAGCGCGGCGACGAGATGTACTTCATCGCCTCGGGCGAGGTCGATGTCATCACGCCGTCGGGCCCCATTGCGCTGACGACGGGCGCCTTCTTCGGCGAGATGGCGCTGCTCACGCGCCAGCCGCGCAACGCCGACGTCGTCGCATCCGGCTATGTTCAGCTTCTCGTCCTCGAGGGCGGCGATTTCCGGACCCTGATGCGGAGCGACGAGACAATCCGCGCCGAGATCGAACGGGTCGTCGCGGAGCGGCGCGGCGGCACGGAGCAGCGCCTCGCCGAGTAGGGTCGTCAGCCGCCGTTCGCTTGCCAGAGCGCGAGGAGCGCCGTCCGGTCGAGCTTGCCGCGCGCCGTCTTCGGGATCGAGGCGACGATCCGGATCGCGCGCGGGCGACGCGATGCCGGCAGTGCCGCCGCGGAGCGCGCCATGAGCGCGATGATGTCGATCGTCTTCCCCTCGACCGCGACCACGTAGCTCACCACGTCTTCGCCGAAAATCGGATCGGGCACCCCGATCGTCGCCGCCTCGGCGACCGACGGATCGGCCGCGAGCACGGCGTCGATCTCGAGCGGCAAGATAGTGACGCCACCCCGGATGATCACGTCCTTGACCCGTCCCGTGATAAAGAGATAGCCGTCGGCATCGAACTGGCCGAGATCGCCGGTCCGGATGCGGCGGCCCGGGATTGGCGCGATCGAACCATCGGGCGCGAGAAAGCCGAGACCGATCTGCGGTCCCGTCACCTCGATCTCGCCCGTCTCGCCCGCCGGCACCGGCGCACCCGCCTCGTCGACGACCCGGACGGTCTGGCGGAAGCCCGGTCGCCCGACGCTCCCGATCCGGCGCGCCGCGGGCGGGTTGGCTGCGATGACGCCCGCCTCGGAGGAACCATAATGCTGGACGAGCGGCACGCCATAGGCGGCCTCGCAGCGCTGGTGCTGGTCCGGCGCGAGCGGCGCCGTGCTCGAGGTGACGAAGCGGACGCTCGCAAGCGCATCGGACCCGACCTCGACCGGGCGCGCCATCAGCATGTTGAGGACCGTCGGGACGGCGATCACGACGGTGGGCCAATAGCGCCGCACCCAGTCGAAGAACGCGCTCTGCGAGAAATGCGGCGCGAAGGCGAGACAGGATCCGGTGAGGAGGAGCGGCGTCAGCGCCATCGCGATCGGCGAGATCCAGGAGAACGACCGGTATTCGAGGATGCAATCGTCCTCGCTCAGGACCCAGCGCTCGACATAATGCCGTCCCATCGCCTCGAGGCTCGCGTGGCTGTGGACGACCCCCTTCGGCGTTCCGGTCGACCCCGAGGTGAACACCACGAGCGCGGGATCGTCCGGGTGCCCCGGCGGCACCGAGGTCGGGTGGAGGCCGGCCTCGGCGGGCTCCGCGACCTCGACGAGGCGGGCGATTTCGGGCGCGACGCGCCGATACGCCTCGACATGCGCCGGCGGCACGTAGAGGAGCGCCGGGCGAAGCCGACCCACGAGCTCGGCCGCGACCGCGGGCGGAGAATCGCTCGGCACCGCGGCAAAGCTCGCACCCCGGAGAAGCGTCGCGACAAAGAGAACGATCGTCTCGAGTGTCGTCTCGGCGACAACCGCGACGCGGTCGCCGCGGCCGATGCCGCGGGCGCGGAGGGTCTCGGCCGTCTCCTCGCTCCACGCCGCGAGCGCGCGCCAGGTAAGATCGCGCCCGCTCTCGATCGCGCGGAGGCAGACCGCATCGGGCTTCGCGGCCGCCCAGTGGAATAGGAGGTCGCGCATCCTCCCTCCGGTCAGGCGCGGCTGTCCGTTCCCCGGCGCAGCACATGTCCCGGGAGCGCACCCGTGTGCTCACCATGATCGATCACGAGCGCGCCGTTCACGACCACCGTCGGGATGCCGGTCGCATAGCGGTGCGGCTCGGCGTAGGTCGCGGTCTCGGCGACCGTCGCCGGGTCGAACACCGTGATGTCGGCGCGATAGCCCTCGCGCAGATAGCCGCGATCGACGAGACCGAGCGCGTCCGCCGACGCGCCGGTCATCTTGCGGATCGCGAGCGCGAGCGGCATGAGTTTCTCGTCCCGCACATAGTGGCCGAGCACCCGCGCGAACGTGCCATAGAAGCGCGGGTGCGGCCGTCCCTGGCCGGTGATGCCATAGGGCGCGACCGCATTGCCGTCCGAACCGACGAGAACGAAGGGACATTTGAGAATGGTGCGGACGTCGTCCTCCGCGATCGAGGTGACGACGACACGCGTCGCCGCCTTGTCGGCGATCACGTAGTCGAAGACCGCGTCGTCGGGGTCGATGCCGCGCTCGGCGGCGATGTCGCCGAGCGTGCGTCCGGCGTACTGGCTCTGGTTGGGCGAGATCGAGACGCGCACCGCGTCCCACGACGGGATGCGGCCGAAATTGTTGAGCCCCTTGTCGGCGAGCTCGCGCTTGACGCGGGCCCGCACCTCGGCCTTGCCGAGGCGATCGATCAGCTCCATGTCGCCGCCCTCCTGGAGCCAGGCCGGCAGAAGGTTGCGGAGCGGGTTGCTCGCCGCGGTATAGGGATACTGGTCGACGTCGATCTGGACGCCGCGCCGGCGCGCCGCGTCGAGGGTGTCGAGCGCATCCTGGGCGTGGCCCCAGTTCTCCATGCCGGAGAGCTTGAAGTGGACGATCTGGACGTGCACGCCGACCGCCTCGCCGAAGGCGATCGCCTCGGAGACGGCCTCGTGTACCTTCTCGGATTCGTCGCGGATGTGGGTGGCGTAGCGCGCCCCGCGCGTCTTGAGGACGCGGCCGAGGACGACGAGCTCCTCCGGTTCGCTGAAGGCGCCGGGCGGGGTGAAGAGGCCGGAGGAGAGACCGAACGCGCCGGCCTCGAGCGCCTCCTCGAGGAGACGCGTCATGTGCGCGAGCTCGTCCGCCGTCGGCTTTCGCCGCTCCATCCCCATCGCCATGATGCGGAGCGTGTTGTGGCCGCACAGCATGATCGTGTTGACCGCGAGCGCCGGGTACTCGTCGAGATATTGCGTGAAGGTAGTCTCGCGGAACGTGAGCCAGGGCGCGCTCGGCGACAGATACTGCCTGAGCGCTTCGACCTTGCCCGGGATGCACGGTGCGACCGAGAAGCCGCAATGGCCGATCACCTCGGTGGTGACGCCCTGTCGCACCTTGCTCTCGGCCTTGGGATTGAGCGGCAACGTGAAGTCGGAATGGGTCTTGATGTCGATGAAGCCCGGCGCGACGACCTTGCCGGCGGCGTCGACGATGCGGGCGGCGGGGACGTCGAGACGGGGCGCGATCGCCGCGATCCGCCCGTCGCGGATGCCGATCTCGGCCGGCCGGCCGTCGGCGCCGGTGCCATCGATCACGCTGCCGCCGCGGATGATGATGTCGAAGTTCAACGCCGCCTCCCTCGCCTTCCCGGCCACATCGGCCCGATTATGGCGGGAGAGGCGGCGGTATCAAACGCCCGCGTCGGCCCGGCTACTGATTGCGGATCTCGATCTTCCGCTGCCGCCGCTGGGCCTCCTCTGACTTAGGCACCGAGATGCTGAGGACGCCATTCTTGAAGCTGGCGTCGATCCTGCCGGCATCGATCCCGTCGGGGAGCCGGAACGAGCGCTGGGAGGAGCCGTAGCGA
Organism: Alphaproteobacteria bacterium; assembly: GCA_016869145.1. Classification (GTDB taxonomy): domain Bacteria; phylum Pseudomonadota; class Alphaproteobacteria; order MPNO01; family VGEU01; genus VGEU01. The sequence goes on from VGEU01000001.1 coordinate 149,028, forward strand.
CGCTCCGACAAGTGATAGTCCTCGTCCTTCTGCTCCTTTTCCTCCGACTTCTCGCCCCGGATCGTCAGCACGTCGTCTACGAGCGAGACCTCGACGTTCTTCTCGTCGATACCCGAGAACTCGGCCGTGATCTCGTAGGCCTTTTCCTTCTCGACCACATCGACCGCCGGGACGTTGAATCGTAGGAACGATTCCTGTGCCGCGGCCGGTGCGCCGGCACGAGCCCGCCGCGCGAACGGCCAGTCCCATGCTCCCACCGACCAGTCGTCGAACAAGCGGTCGACCTCGCGCCGGAACACGTCGAAGGGGTTCCGCGTCGGCTCGGCGACCGGTGCCGGAGCGCCGCCCTTGACGGCGACCTTTCCGCTTTCCTCTGCCATCGGTTACTCCTTTCCTGATGCGGATCCAGCGCTGTCCGCCGGAAGCATCTGATCGTAGGAACCGGCGGCACCGGATTCCCTAACCTGGATCAATCGGCCGCCGTCGAGAGGAGCCCGAGTCTTTGCACCGCATCGCGACACTTCTCGTGGCTCCGCTTGTTCTCGCGGCGCTCGCCACCGCATGCGCACTCCCGGGAGCGGCACAGACGACATGGACGGGCGCGTCGCGGGCGAGCGTCACGCGCGAGAGTCCCGACACCTTGGTCACGATCCGGAACGAGACGTTCCGCGCCGTCGACCCTTTCATCGCGGGCCTCGACCAGACGATCCGCCTCGTCGTCAAGGAGACCGTGGAGACGGTTCAGGCGATCGACGAGAAGGGCGCCCGCCTCGCGCGCGTGATGGTCTCCGCCTGGCGCTTCGGCGACGATCCGGCGGCAGCGCCCTTGTGGACAATCACACATCCGGGCAACGCGACCGAGATCGTTCTCGGCGACTTCCTCGCCGTCCATGGCGAGAACACCGACTGGCGCCATCCGCCGAAGACCCTCTTCGCACTCGGCGACGGCCGCCCGCTCTTCGTCGCGACCGTGCCGTGGGCGAGGTTCTATGTCGCCGGTCCGGGTGCGGATTCCCGCTACGGTGCCGTCGCCGGCGCCAATGCGACCGAGCTCAGTCGGATGGCCGGGCCGATCGCGCACGCCGTCGCGGTTCTCTCCTATGCCGGACGGACGCGTGTGATCGACCAGCTCGTTCTTGCCGCACCCGACGCGACGAGGGCACGCACTCTCCTCGCAGACGAGGAGGAGATGGCGCTCGACTGGATCGACCGCGACGGCCGCGCCATCGGACCATTCGAGGACCATGCCGTCGATGGCGCCGGCGCGCCGGCGCTTCGACTTCGTTTCGTCGCCGACGGTGCCGAGATCCGGGTGCCCATAATGGGTGACCGCCTCGCGCCAGAGCACGCGGGCCTGCCGGCGGGCTTCCTCCTCGTCCGTGCGCCGCCCGGACGATGATCCGTCTCCTGCCGGCCTCGACCGCGCCCGAGGCGCGTCCCGTCCTCGCCGCCCGCACGCTCCGTGCCTTCGCCGACGGCTTTCTCGCGCTGATCCTTCCGGCCTACCTCGTCCGCCTCGGGTTCGACGCCGTCACGGTCGGGCTGATCACAACCGCGACGCTCCTCGGCTCGGCGGCGACGACGCTCGGTGCCGGCTTCCTCGCGCGTCGCCTCGGGGTTCGCGGCCTCCTCGTCGGCGGCGCGGGCCTGATGGCGGCGACCGCGCTCGGTTTCGCCGCGGCGACCGAGTTCTGGCCCCTCCTGCTGATCGCGGCGCTCGCGCCGATCAATCCTTCGCAAGGGGATTCGACACTCTTCGCACCCCTCGAGCAGTCCGTCCTCGCCACCGCGATCGCCGACCGGGACCGCACCGCGCTGTTCGCCCGCTACAGCCTGGTCGGCTCGCTCGGCGCCGCGACCGGCGCGCTTCTCGCGGGTCTCCCCGATCTCGCCGCGCCGCTCCTCGGCCTGAGCGACCTCGCCGCACTCCAGGCAATGTTCGTCGTCCATGCCGCGATCGGGATCGGCGTCGCGCTCCTCTATCGCCGCCTGCCGGCACGCGCCCACACTGGGGGGGCCGCGCGGGCCGCGCCGGCCGCGCCGCTCGGCCCGTCGCGGCGGACGGTATGGCGGCTTGCGGCCCTGTTCAGCGTCGATGCCTTCGCCGGCGGGTTTCTCGTTAACTCGCTCGTGGCGCTCTGGCTGTTCCATCGCTTCGATCTCTCGCTCGCGGCCACGGCGACGCTCTTCTTCTGGACCGGGCTCCTCGCCGCGGTCTCGCAGCTCGCCGCGGCGCCGCTCGCCCGCCGGATCGGGCTGATCAACACCATGGCCTTCACGCATGTTCCGGCCAATATCTGCGTCGTCGCGATCGCCTTCGTCGACTGGCTTCCGGCGGTCATCGTCCTTCTCCTGATCCGCGGCCTCCTGGCCCAGATGGACGTCCCGGCGCGGAACTCCTACGTCATGGCGGTCGTCACACCGGTCGAACGCCCAGCGGCGGCGAGCCTCACCGCGGTACCGCGCAGCCTCGCCGCGGCGCTCAGCCCGGCGCTCGCCGGCCAGCTCCTCGCGGCGTCCGCATTCGCCTGGCCGTTCCTGCTCGGCGGCGGCCTCAAGATCGCCTACGATCTCGTCCTCCTGGCCCTGTTCCGCAACCAGCGCCCGCCCGAGGAGAGACGAGGATGACCCTGCCCGCGCGCCCGATCCTCACGCTCGAGGCCGCGAGCCTGATCGTCGATGCCGCCCTCGCGGCCGGACGGGCACACGCGATGATGCCCCTTTCGGTCGCCGTCCTCGACGCCGGCGGTCACCTCGTCGCGTTCAAGCGCGAGACCGGCTCGGGCATCCTTCGCGCAGACGTCGCATTCGGCAAAGCGTGGGGCGCGCTCGGCATGGGCATGCCGACGCGGCTTCTCCGCGACCGCCTCGCCGACCGGCCGAGCTTCCAGGCCGCCCTCGCCGTCGCGTCCGACGGTCGGATGGTTCCGGTGCCGGGCGGTGTGCTGATCCGAAGCGAAGGCCATGTCGTCGGCGCCGTCGGGATCAGCGGCGATACCTCCGACAAGGACGAGTTCTGCGCGATCGAGGGTGTCAGGGCCGCCGACCTGGTCCCCGATCCGGAAGAGCCGGCGCCGAACTGGCGCGCCTCAAAACTGTAGAGGAGACGACAATGGCGAGAACGATCACGGTCAAGGCGCGCGACGGCCACGCGCTCGAGGGCTGGCGCACCGATCCCGACGGCGCCGCCAAGGGCGGGATCGTCGTCCTGCAGGCCATCTATGGCCGCACGACCCATCTCGGCACGGTATGCGATGACTTCGCGAAGGCGGGCTACGCGGCGATCGCGCCGGCGCTCTACGATCGCTCGGGCAAGGGCATCGTGTTCGGCTACGACAAGGCCGGTCTCGACGCCGGCATGAAACAGCGGGAAAGCCTCGTCGAGGCGGGCGTGGCGGCCGATGTCGGCGGCTGCCTGGATGCCCTCCGTCCCGCCGGCCGGCTGGCGGTGATGGGGTTCTGCACCGGCGGCTCGTGGGCCTGGATCATGGCGGCGACACAGGCGCTCGATGCCGCGGTGATCTACTACGGGAGCGACGTCTACGAGCTCCGCGACCGGAAGCCGCGCTGCCCGACTCTTGTCCACTATGGCGACAAGGACCCGATCGTGCCGCTGCCGCAGGTCGAGACGATCCGGGCGCTGCACCCGACGTTGGAGCATCATCTCTATCCCGGCGCGGGCCACGCCTTCCACAACCCCGAGCAGGCGAGCTTCAACGCCGAGGCGCGCCGGATCGCCTGGGAACGGACCATCGCTTTCCTCGACCGCCACCTCGCCCCGCGTGCGGCGGCCGAATGAGCGCGCTCAGCGCGCGGGCGCGACGCGCGCGCGGAGGGCGGAGAAGAGCGGCCACAGGAGGACGAGCACGCCGAGAAGCGTGATCGAGCCGACGAGCCAGTTCGACCAGAAGATGCCGAGGTCGCCCTGCGACAGGATCATCGACTGGCGGAACGACGTCTCCGCGAGCGTGCCGAGCACGAGCGCGAGGACGAGCGGTGCGAGCGGGTAGTTGAGCTTCTTGAACAGATAGCCGATGACGCCGAACACCAGCATCATCACGACGTCGATCATCGCCTGGTTCACCGTGTAGGCGCCGATCGCGCAGATCACGATGATGATCGGCGCGATGATGCTGAACGGGATGCGCAGGATCGCGGCGAACCAGGGCACCAGCGTGAGCACGATGATCAGCCCCGCGATGTTGCCGATATACATGCTGGCAATCAGGCCCCAGACGAAGTCCTTCTGCTCGACGAAGAGGAGCGGGCCGGGCTGCAACCCCCAGATCAGGAGGCCGCCCATGAGGACGGCGGCCGTCGGCGAGCCCGGGATGCCGAGCGACAGCATCGGGAGGAGCGCGCTGGTACCGGCGGCGTGGGCTGCGGTCTCCGGCGCGACGACACCTTCGATCTTGCCCTTGCCGAACTCGGAACCGTCCTTGCCGACGCGCTTGGCGATGCCGTAGCTCATGAACGAGGCGGGCGTGGCACCAGCCGGCGTGATCCCCATCCAGCAGCCGATGATCGAGGAGCGGACCGACGTCATCCAGTAGCGCGGCAGCTGCTTCCAGGTCTGCCACACGATCTTCGGGTTGATCTTCGCGGCGCGGCCACGGAAGGCGAGCCCCTCCTCCATCGAGAGCAGGATCTCGCCGATCCCGAACAGCCCGATCACCGCGATCAGAAAGTCGAAGCCCTTGAGAAGCTCGGTCGAGCCGAAGGTGAGCCGGAGCTGACCGGTCACCGTATCGAGACCGACCGCCGCCAGCGCGAAGCCGATCATCATCGCGACCATGGTCTTGAACGGCGGTTCCTTGCCCATGCCGATGAAGCTCGCGAAGGCGAGGAACTGGACGGCGAAGAGCTCGGGGGGTCCGAACTTGAGGGCGAAATTGGCGACCAGCGGCGCAACGAGCGTGATCATGATCACCGCGACGAGGGCGCCGACGAACGAGGACGTGAACGCCGCCGTCAGGGCCTCGCCGGCGCGCCCCTGCTGCGCCATCGGATGACCGTCGAAGGTCGTCGCGACCGACCACGGCTCACCGGGGATATTGAACAGGATCGACGTGATCGCGCCGCCGAACAGCGCGCCCCAATAGAGACACGACAGCATGATGATCGCCGAGGTCGGCGTCATCGCGAAGGTGAGCGGCAGGAGGATCGCGATCCCGTTCGCACCGCCGAGTCCCGGCAGCACGCCGACGATCACGCCGAGCACGATCCCGATGAACGCGAACATCAGGTTGTGCGGCTCGAGCGCGATCGAGAAGCCGTGCATCAGGAACGAGAGGTCGTCCATCGGTGCTCAGTATCCCAGCATTTCCTCGAGCGGTCCCTTGGGCAGCGGCACCAGGAACCAGATCTCGAAGGTGATGAACGTCACGACGGGCACACCGACCGCGACCGCGGCGACCAGCGGCCAGCCATAGCGGCCGAGAAAGCGCATGAACGCCCCGATATAGAACACGGAGGCGACGTAGAGGCCGATCACGGGAATGACGGCGACGAAGAGCGCCGCCGGAATGAACACGCGGAGCACCAGCACGAATTGATGTCGCTCGGTGATCGGTCGGGTGAGCTTCGCCCGTTGCACCACCGCCGCGGCGATGTTGACGATGCTCGCCCCGACCAGGATCAGACCGATGTAGAAGGGGAAGTAGCCGGCCTTCGGCCCCTCGGGGCCCCACCCGGCCCCGACGCGCACGCTGTCCCACATCACGATCGCGCCAAGCGCGACGATGATCAGGCCGACGATGACCTCGGTCGCGAACACCGACGGCATGCCGCCCGTGCGCTCACGTTCCATGGCCGGGCCTTCCCGCTCGATCCGACGACGCGCCCCGCGGCGACCTCAGTCTCGGGTCACTGGGCGATGAAGCCCGCGCTCTGCATCAGCTCGCGGTGGCGCTTCTCCTCGTTCTCGACCCATTTCGCGTAGTCGGGACCGGTCATGAAGGTCGTGTTGAACGCGCCTTCCTGCATGAGCTGCCGCCATTCCGGCGTCTCGCGCACCTTCTGGAACAGCGACACGTAGTAGGCGACCTGCGCCGGCGTCGCACCGGGCGCCATGAACACGCCGCGCAGCATCAGATACTCGACGTTGATACCGGATTCGCGGCAGGTCGGGATGTCGCTCCAGGCCTTGTCGCCCGCGACCTTCTCGGTGACGGAGAGCCGCTTGGAATCGAAGACGCAGAGCGGTCGAAGCTAGCCCGCGCGCCAATGCGCCACCGCCTCGATCGGGTTGTTGACGGTCGAATTGACGTGCTTGCCGACGAGCTGGACCGCGACGGCGCCGCCGCCCGCGAACGGCACATAGGCGAACTTCTTGCCGATGATCCGTTCGAGCGCAACGGTGATGATCTGGTCTTCCTGCTTGGAACCGGTGCCCGCCATCTTGAAGGTGTTGTCCGGCGCGGCCCTCACCGCCTCGATATATTGCTGCGCGGTCTGATAGGGCGATTCGGCGTTGACCCACAGGATGAACTCGTCGAGCGCCAGCATTGCGACCGGGGTCAGTTCCTTCCAGTTGAAGGGGATCCCGGTGCCTAGCGGTGTCGTGAACAGGTTCGAGAGCGTGATGATCAGCTTGTGCGGATTGCGCGCCGAGGCCTTGACGTCGAGGAAGCCCTCGCCGCCGGCGCCGCCGGCCTTGTTCACCACCACCATCGACTGCTTCATCAGGTTGTGCTTGCCGATGATGCCCTGCACGACCCGGGCCATCTGGTCGGCACCGCCGCCGGTGCCGGCGGGCACGATGAACTCGACATTACGGGTCGGCTCCCACGCCTGCGCCGCGGCGGGCGCGATGGAGGCGTAGGCCGCGATCGACAGGACGGCGGCGAACGTACGAAGGGTCATGAACATGAGGCGCTCCCTGATCTCGTTGCTTGATCGGCGTTCGTAGCGCCACCCGGCGGCGTTACACGCTCGAGCGATACGCCAGCGATGTGGTCCCGTCGATGCGATCGATTTTCTTGTCAGTGAGTATCGGGGCGCGCTGCAACGCGGTCCAGCCACTTTTGCCGTCGACCGGGGTGGGCAACGCGGCCGGGGCGAGGATGCCGCAGCCCCGGATCAGGCCGACCGGGTGTGCCGCTCGCCTCCGGTGGCGGGGCCGCCCCCGAGCCCGTCCCACAGGCGCTCATCGCGGAGCGCCCGGCCGACCAGGCGGAAATCGGCCTCGATGCCGTCGATCCGCTCCGATACCGCGCCCGCGGCCTCGGGTTCGGCCTCGATCGCCCTGGCGATCGCGGAGAGGCGCCCCGCGCCGACATTGGCGGCCGCGCTCTTGAGGCTGTGCGCGGCTCGGGCGAGCGCCGCGGTGTCGCGCGCCGAGTGCATGGACCGGAGCGCGGCGATCGACTTCTCCCCTTCGCTCAGGAACAGCGCACAGATACGCCGAGTCGCCGCCGGGCCGATCGATCGTGCCAGACCACGGAGAACGTCCTCGTCGACGACCGGACCGTCCCCGCGCTCGACCAACTCGATCACCGGCGCGGTTCGGGTCGCGCTCCGCCCGAGGACGCGCAACAGAACGGCGGCGAGCTGGGACCGATTGAAAGGCTTGGCGACGTAGTCGTCCATGCCGGCGTCACAGGAGCGCTCGACATCCTCGGCATGGGCGTTGGCGGTGCAGGCGACGATCGGGATCGACGCGCGGCCCGCCTCGAGCGTCCGGATCCGTTGCGTCGCAATGAGGCCGTCCATCTCCGGCATCTGGATGTCCATCAGGATCAGGTCGTAGTCGGCCGCGCAAACCGCCTCGACCGCTTCGCGGCCGTTCGCGGCGACATCGGCCGCGATGCCGTGACGGATGAGCATCTGGGTCGCGACCAACTGGTTGGTCTGGTTGTCCTCCGCGACGAGAACGCGGAGCGTGTGACCACGATTGCGGATCCAGGCGCGGAGCTTCTCCTCGTCCGTTTCCGCCGCGTCGCCGGATGCCACGCCCACCGGCGCCTCGGTCGGCGCCAGCGCCGCGGTGAACCAGAACCGGCTTCCCGCCCCGGCTCGCTCGTAACGCCGATCTGGCCTCCCATCTGCTCGACGATGCGCCGCGAGATCGCGAGCCCGAGACCGGTTCCGCCGTGGCGCCGGCTGGTCAAGGAATCGCCCTGCGCGAACTCCTCGAACAGATGCGCCAACGCCTGGGGCGAAATGCCGAGCCGGTATCGACCACCTCGATCCGGATCCCCGGCGCGCCCGTGCGGACGGTCGTCGGCGACACGGAGACCGCGACGCGACCCTGATCGGTGCACTTGATCGCATTGCCGACGAGGTTGAGAACGACCTGGCGGAGCCGTCCCGGGTCGCCGAGCACCGCGCTCGGCGTCTCCGGCGCCGTCGACAGGGTGACGGACAGACCCTTCTCCTCGGCGCGCGGCCGGAGAATGTCGATCGCCTGCTCGATCGGCGCACGCAGATCGAAGGCGATCCGTTCGAGGTCGCGGCGCCCGGCCTCGCGCTTCGAGAAGTCGAGGACATCGTTCAGGATCCGCATCAAGGCGTCGGCCGAATCCCGGATCGTCGACGCCGCGCGGCGTTGATCGGCCGCCAGCGGTCCGTCGAGGATCAACCCCGTCATCCCGATGATCCCGTTCATCGGCGTCCGAATTTCGTGGCTCATCATCGCGAGAAAGGCCGATTTCGACTTCTCGCTGAGCTCGGCCTTTCGCGCCAGCATTTCCGCCTCGCCCCGCGCGGTCTCGAGCCGCGCGACATGGTCTTCGCGCTCGGCCTCGAGGCGTCGCACGATCTCGCGCACCGCGTAGCCGTAGACCAGGGTCATCAACGCGATCACGATCACGAGCGAGCCCGCGATCTCGAGATAGCCGCGAAAGCGGTCGGCGGTCGCGAACTGGTCTTCGAGGATGCTCTCCTGGATGCCGCGGAGCTGGCGCGCCATCGCAGCGCTCTCGTCGTGGACCTCTGCGAGGCTGCGATTGAGGACCGTGAGCTGATGCGATGCCGTGGCGCGCTGGGCGCGCTGCATGAACTCGAACACGCGCTCGGACTGCTCGAGCACGGCTTCCACGGCGACGTCGATTTGTCCGATATGGGGCCGCACCAGCCGCCCTTGCTCCGGCGACACGGCGAGCCGATCGATCGCCTCGGTGAATTCACTGAGGCGTTTGGTGAAGACGTCATGCGCCTGGTCGCGCCGGACGCGCTCGCGGTCGACATCGTCGCTCTCGCACACATCGCTCGCGGGCGACGCCACCCGTTCCGCCGCCCGCTCGATCTCCTCCAGACGGTGGAACGGATCGCCCCACGCCCGGTTGAACTCGACGGAGGCGCGATGGAGTTCGGCCGTGCGGTGGCCGATCCAGAGTGCCGCCCCGACGGAGACGACGTTGAGGATCGCGACCATATAGAGAACGATGTGCCAGCCCGGCGTACCGCGCGCGCGTTTCGGGGGCAGATCGGATGGAGAATGGCCGGACGGCATGCGGCGCCTCAAGTGCTGGTCGCGCCGCCATACTCGAAGCTATTGGTTAACTCATCCTGAAATGGCGCGCCCGCCTAACGCTCCCCGGGCATCGGTGGCCGGTCGGTCTTATGGGCGGTCCGCATCAGCTTGTCGAGATAGTAGCCGTCGAACGGCACTGGCGGATATTTCGCCTCACCGTCACCGCGGCAAGTCTCGATGCAGCGTATCTCGGCGTCGTAGTTCGGATTGTGAAAGAACACCAGCGATATCCGGTCTTCCGCGGCGTCGTCGGGCGGCAGCGCCACGCGATGCAGGTTCGACACCCAGTGGTCATTGGTCCAGCGCATCATCACATCGCCGATATTGCACACGAACCCATCTTCGGGCCGGGTGACCTCGATCCAATCGCCGTTGCGATGACGCACCTGCAAACCGCCGGAGCGGTTGTCGCCGCGGAGAATGGTGATGGTGCCGTAATCGGTATGCGCCCCGGCGCGCAGTTGGCCCGGTTCCGGTGCCTGCACCCGACCGGGATAGCGGATGAGCCGCAGGTTCGGGGTCGGGCGGTCGATGAGGGTGTCGAAGAACCGCTCCTCGATGCCGAGCGCCAGGGCGAACAGCCGCATCATCTCGGTCGCGAGGGAGTCCATCCTCTGGAAATAGGACAGCATGCACGGGCGAAGCCGCGCCGGGCGTGTCGGCCAAATGTTCGGCGCATAGAAACCGCGCGCCCTTCGGTCCCGGTAATAGGGCAAATCGGGCAACGGTTCAGGGCCGATGACAAAGCTCTCATGAAGGTCGGGCGGTGTCACTTCGCCATAGGAGTAGGCGAGCGCCCGGTCTCCGACCCAGGAATAGCCGCGCGCCACCCGGTCGGGCGGCCGAGACACTGCGCGCTTCTCGGCATCGGGCAGCGCGAAGAATTCGACCGCCTCTGCCCGTGTCTCCGCGATCAGACTTTCCGGGACGCCGTGACCGACGATGGAAAAGAAACCGACGTCGACCAGCGCGGACTCGATCGCCCGCGCCACCGCGAGCCGCGCGGCGCGCTCTCCCGCGAGCGCGCCGCTCAGATCGATAACGGGAACCGGATGGTTCATGGGTAACACCTATCACACCGCGTCGGCGATGTAAGCGCCGAGCGAATTGGTCGCGATCCGGGCGAACCATTTTCTTGCGAGGGGTCCCTCGTTCGTGCAAGATCCCGCCGAGCCACGGTGGCAGAACGATCACCCATGACCAAATTGCTCAGCGCACAGGAAGTCGAGCGGTTCAGGCGGGACGGATACCTGTTCCCTTACCGCGCGATCAGCGAGGCGAAGGCCGCCGACAGCCTGCGCCAGCTCGCGGACTACGAGGCCACGCTCGGCCACGAAGCGCAGAACCATGTTCGGTTCAAGTTTCACCTCGTCTTCAACTGGGCGCTCGAGATCGCGCGCAACGAGACCATTCTCGATGCCGTCGAGGATCTGATCGGACCCGACATCCTCTTGTTCGCCGGCTCGATCTGGACCAAGAACGCGCACGACCCGCGCTTTGTCGCCTGGCATCAGGACTCCGCCTATTTCGGGCTCGACCCGCATGATGAAGTGACCGCCTGGGTGGCGATCAGCGACAGCCGGAGCGATAACGGCTGCCTGCGATATCTGCCCCAGTCGCATCACGGCGCCGACATGACCCACATCGAGAAAAAGGGCGACAACAATCTCCTGGTGTTCGGGCAGCGGATCGAAGGCATCGCGGACGAGCGCGGCATCGATGCGGAGCTCGCGCCGGGTGAATTCACGCTCCATCACGAGCGTACCGCCCATAGCTCGCGCCCCAATGTCTCGGACCGGCGGCGGGTCGGGCTGTCGCTGTTCTATATTCCGGCGCATGTGCGGTCGACCGGCGCGCGACGGTCTGCCCTTCTCGTTCGCGGCAAGGACAAATACGGCCATTGGGATCCGGATCCCCTGCCGCGCTACGACCTCGATCCGATCACGTTCGAGCACATGAAAAAGTGCCTGGGAGGCTATCTGCACGGCTGAGCGTACCCACACGCGTAGCAAGTCGCGTACCCAATCGCACAAAAGAGATGAGGACACCCAGGGCATGAAAACCAAGCCGTCACAGAAGACCATTGGGCGACGCAGCTTCGTCAAGCGCAGCGCCGCGGCGGCCATCGGCACAGGCGTCGCGATCACCGGCTTTCCCGCGATCGGCTCAACCCCGCGGAGGCTTCGCTACGTCACCTTCATCAACCGCAACAGCGTGTGGGGAAAGCCCTACGATATCCTCGCGGCCGAAGTGGACAAGATTGCCGGCGGGGAACTGAAGATCGACTTTGCCGGCGGGTCGGAAGTCGTCGACGGGTTCGACGCGCCGGAAGCGGTGGCGAAGGGCGTGTTCGACATCTGCCACACGGCGAACGCCTTCTACGCCGGCGCCATGCCGTCCTCGATCTCGCTCGCCAGCGGGACGGCCTCGGTCGAGAAGCTGCGCGCGAGCGGCGCGCTCGACGCCTACGCGGACGTGTTGATGCAGCGCCGTGGCGTCATCCTGCTCGGCGTGCCGATGAGCGGCGTGGGCTATGTATTCCAGACCCGCTTCAGGCCGGACACGCTTGCCGCGTACAAGGGCAAGAAGATCCGCTCGATCCCGCTCTACGATCCGATCCTGCAGGCGCTCGGTGCGATTCCGGTCACCACATCGCCCGCCGAGGCCTACACCGCACTGGAACGTGGCGTGGTCGACGGTCTCGGCTGGCCGGATATCGGGCTCCTGGACTTCAAGTTCTACGAGCACGCCAAGTTCATCATGGCGCCGACTTATTATCAGCTGCGAACCGTGACACTGATCAATCCGAACAGCTTCAACAGGCTGCCGAAGGAGTTGCAGGACATTCTGGTCAAGGCGTCTCGGTCGGCCGACCAGGTCGGCGCGGCCTGGTGCAAGGAGCAGCGCGATTCCGAGCACGCCCAGATGAACAAGCATGGCTTGCAGATTGTTCAACTTGGTGCGGGGGACACGAAGCAATTCGTCGACCTCACCGAAGAGAAACTCTGGAGCCAGATCCTGAGGCAGTCGCCCCAGGACGGTGCCCGACTAAAGGCGTTGTTCGACAAGGCAGCCGCTTGATCGCGTGACGACGTCCGATAGGCTCGGTTCGCTGCAAACGAAACGCACCCAGTGCCGATGTTCCTGAAGTCGATCGAATGGATCAGCCGCGGCGGCGCGTACGCCGCGGCGATCCTCATCTTCACGATGAGCTTCTGGATCACCTACGACGTCCTCGGCCGCTGGCTCTTGGGGCTGGGCTCGCCGTGGGCGTTCGACCTCTCCGAGTATTCGCTGGTCTGGATGACGTTTCTCGCGGCGCCCTGGATCCTGCACCGCGACGGTCATGTCCGCATCGAGATCGTGCTGGATGCGGTCGGACCCCGCGTTCAACGGGTGCTGGGCGTCGTCGTGACGGTGATCGCGTTCGTGGCCTGCGCCATCCTGACCTGGCGGACGGGCATTGCCGCGATCGAGTATTATCAGAATGATGTCATGATGGCGCGGATCTGGTACATCCCGCGGATTTGGCCGTATTGCATCATCCCGATCGGCAGCGCGTTCTTGTGCCTCGTCTTCCTGGCACGTCTGCGGCTCTATCTGACCGAACCGGACCCAGAGGCCGTCTTGCGTCGCCGCGCCGGCTCAGCCCACCACTAGATGGCGCGGCAGAGCCATGGAGATCGAGTGGTACACATTCCTGACGCTGACCTTCTGCCTGCTCGTGCTGGTCTTGGCGAGCGGGCTTCCGGTCGCGTTCGGGTTTCTCATCCTTAACATCATCGGGCTCTATTTCTTCCTCGGTGGCGAGAATGCGTTGTCGCTTATGGCGACCAGCGCGTTCTCCTCGATCGGACAATTCGCCCTCATCCCGATTCCGCTATTCATCCTGATGGGTGAGATCCTCATGCGGACGGGGCTGGCCGCCATGACCGTTACCGCCGCCGACCATTGGATCGGTCGCCTGCCCGGGCGCCTCGCCGTGTCGTCGGTCGGCGGCGGCACCCTGTTCGGCGCGCTGAGTGGCGCCAGCATGGCGTCCGTCGCCATGCTCGGGTCGACGCTCGTGCCCGAGATGAAGAAGCGCGACTACCAGTCCGAGTTTTCGGTCGGGTCGATCCTCGCCGGCGGCGGGCTCGCGGTCCTCATCCCGCCGAGTGCGCTTGGCGTCCTCCTCGGTGCCTTGGCGAAATTGTCGATCGCCAAGTTGCTGGTCGCCGGGTTGCTGCCGGGGCTGCTTCTGGCGGGGCTCTATTTCATCTACTTCATCGTCCGTGCCAAATTGCAGCCCCATCTGGCGCCGCCTTATCTCGCGCCCCCGGTGCCGATGCGCGCGAGACTGAGGAGCCTTGTGGCCATCACGCCGCTCCTCAGCCTTGTGGTAATAGTGACGGGGTTCATCTTTCTCGGAATCGCGACACCGTCCGAATCGGCCGCGATGGGGGTCGTCGCGACGCTGATCCTCGCCGCAGGCTATCGCACACTGACCCGGCGAGCACTGCTCGAGGCGCTGATGTCGACGGCATCGACCACGTCGATGATTCTGCTGGTCATCGTCGGCTCGGCCGGGTTCAGCCAGATCCTCGCCGCCACCGGCGCGACATCCTCCCTGGTGGACGCGATCGCCGAGCTCGGCCTGTCGCCGCTCACTATGGTCATCATCATGCAATTGATGGTCCTGGTGCTCGGCTGCTTCATCGACACGATTTCCATCATGATGGTGTCGATACCGGTCTTCATGCCGGTCGTTCTGGCGATGGGCATCGATCCGATCTGGTTCGCGGTGTTGATCCTCGTGCAGCTCGAGCTAGCCGGGATCACACCGCCGTTCGGCGTCTTGCTGTTCGTCATGAAGGGCGTCCAGCCGTCGCTCTCCATCCGCGAGATCTACCGGGCGACGCTGCCGATCGTGCTCATCCAGCTCGTGCTGGTCGCGCTTCTGATGATGTTTCCGGGAATCGTGACGGTGCTGCCGTTGATGATGGACCGTTAGCGCGGCGCTTGGGCCAGAGATTCCGGCCGAAATGAATGGATCGGCGCGACGGAATGCGCCCGTCCAAGACGCTCTCTAGACCGCCGGCCGATCGCCCTTGATCGAACGGCCCTCGAGAAAATCGGACACCAGCGCGTTGAAGGCCGGGGCCGCCTCGAAATAGGGGCCGTGCCCGGTCTCCGGGATCTCGCGATAGAGCGCCGGCTCGAGGAGCGTGCGCGCGCGGTGACCGACGGCGGGCGGAATGGCCCGATCCTCCGTGCCCCATATGATCGCGATCGGTTTCTTCGGACGGAGCGCGGCGAGACGGGGCCCGACCACGTGGTCGTCGATCGGTCCTGCGAGGTAGCGCGCGATCGCCGCGAAGGCGCCGCCGGCGCCGACGGAGTTGTTGATCCGCCATTCCTCCTCGATCCACGCCGGCGTCACCAGCGCGGGATCATGGATCACGGTCTTGAGCTTTCGTTCTATCCCCTCGCGCGTGACCGTCGCGAAGCGGCCGCTCAGATTGGCGCACGCCTCCGGTCCCAACGGGCTCATGCCGATCGTGCCGACCAGCACCAGCGCGGTGACCCGCTCGGGCGCCCGGCACGCCATCTCGCCGGCGATGAATCCCCCGAGCGAGGTGCCGACGAGCGCCGCGGCACCGACCCTGAGCTCGTCCATCAGCCCGAGCACCCAGCGCGCGAGGTTGGGCACATTGAAGGGGAACCCGTCGCCCTTATCGGCGAAACCGTGACCCGGGAGATCGAACGCGATCGCACGCCGGCCGGTGGCGGCGATCGGCTCCAGGTTACGCCGCCAGCGATCCGCCCGCGCGCCGAGGCCATGGATGAAAACGCATGGCGGGCCGCTTCCGACGTCGAGGACGCGGGTTTCCGTCCCATCGAACGCGCATGGATAGGAGATCATGATCACGCCCCTCCCGGAGTGGCGACCGTGTCGCCGGTCGGTCCTTCCTTGTTCGACCGAACGGTAGCATGCTACCAAACACGACAAGCCCAGGCTCGCCCGGAGAGCGTCACACCGGCGAGCGAAGGAGACGAACCATGATCCGTTGCCTCCGTTTCGCCCTCGCCCTCCTCGCCGTGGCGGGCCTCGCCGCCCCCGCGGCCGCACAGCGCGACGTGAAGTTCGTCCTCGACTGGGCGTTCCAGTCGAACCACGCGTTCTTCACCCTCGCCGACGATACCGGGCTTTTCAACAAAGAAGGGCTCCGCGTCAAGATCGACCGCGGCTACGGTTCGGCCGACACCATCAACAAGGTCGCGGCCGGCACCTACGAGTTCGGTTTCGCCGACATGAACCTCCTCGTCGAGTTCAACAGCAAGAACCCCGACAACAAGGTCATCGCGGTGTTCGTGAGCCTCGATTCGACGCTCAACGGGATCGTCGCGCTCGCGAAATCGGGCATCCGGACGCCCAAGGACCTCGAGGGCAAGCGTATCGCCGCCCCGGCCGCCGACAACAGCCGCGTGCTGTTCCCGATCTTCGCCACCGCGAACAAGATCGACGCCGCCTCGATCCGCTGGCTGTCCGTCCAGCCCAATGTGCGGGACGGGCTCCTCATGAGCGGCGAGGCCGACGCGGTCGCCTCGTTCACGACGACGACCATTCTCGCGCTCGAAGCCCTCGGCATCCCGCAGAAGGATCTCGTCGTGATGCGCTACGCCGATCTCGGCGTCGACATGTTCGCGACCGCGGTCGTCGTCGCCGAGAAATTCGCCCTGGCCAATCCCGATCTCGTGCGCGGCTTCATCCGCGCCGCGGTCGCCGGCACCAAGGCCTCGCTCGCCGATCAGAAGGCGTCCATCGCCTCGATCAAGAAGCGCGACAGCCTGATCAAGGAGGACGTGGAGAACAAGCGCTTCGATCTGGTGCGCGATCTCGCCGTCGTCACCCCGTCGGTCAAGGCGAACGGGCTCAGCCATGTCGATCCCGCGCGTCTTGCACGCACGATCGGTTTCGTCGCGCAGTCGATGGCGGGCGGCGCGACGATCAAGCCGACCGACGTCTTCCGCGGCGACTGGCTGCCGCCGCAGGCCGACCGCAAGCTCTGATCCGCCGCGAGGCGGAGGCGCACCGAGGAGACCGCCCATGACCGCGAGCGAGCCGCAACCGACCGTCGCGTGGCCCAAGGAGGGGATCACCCGCATCCCCTACGGGCTCTATTTCGAGCCGGCGATCCACGAGGCGGAGATGCAGCGCATCTTCCGCGGCCCGGTGTGGAATTTCCTCGGGCTCGATGTCGAGGTGCCGAACCCGGGCGATTACCGTCTCGCCGAGATCGGCGACACCTCGGTCATCCTCGTCCGGAACGGCACGGGCGCGCTTCGCGCCTTCGTCAATCGCTGCGCCCACAAGGGCACGCAGCTTTTGTACGAGCCGTTCGGCTCGGTGAAGGAGCTGATGTGCATCTACCACAACTGGCTCTACAACCTCGACGGCGCGCTCCAGAGCGTGCCCTTCGCGAAGGGCCTCAACGGCAAGGGCGGCATGCCGGGCACGTTCTGCCACGCCGATCACGGGCTCACCGCGCTCCGGGTCGAGACCATCAACGGCCTCGTCTTCGGCACGTTCAGCGACCGCGTCGAGCCGCTCCGCGACTATTTCAGCCCCGTCTTCATCCACAACACCGAGCGCGTCGCCAACCGGCCGTTCCGGGTCCTCGGCTATTACAGCCAGTGGCTCGATTCCAACTGGAAGCTCTATTGGGAGAACACCTCCGACCCCTATCACGCGACGATCCTCCACGGCTGGGCGACCAAGCTCAAGCTCAACCGCTTCACGATGGAGGGCGCGATCGAGATGAGCGCCAATGGCTGGCATCATTTCAGCTGGTCGAAGATGGCGACCGACCAGGGCGGCGAGATCTATGACGGCCGCGAATTCCGCACCGGGACCGCGAACTATAGCGGCTTCGGGCTCAACGACCCCTCGGTCATCGAGCAGTGGGACGACTACGGCGACGGCATCACGACCGCGATCCAGACCGCGTTCCCGAACTTCGTGCTGCAGCAGATCCACAACACCGTCGCCACCCGCACGATCGTCCCGCGCGGGCCGCTCGCCTCCGAGCTCAAGTGGACGATCCTCGGCTACGCCGACGACGACGAGCGCAAGACCGCGATCCGCATCAAGCAGGGCAACCTCATCGGCCCGTCCGGCTACATCTCGATGGAAGACGGGATGGTCGGCGCCCTCGTCCAGCGCGGCATCGCGGGCGACAAGGACAAGGCGGCGGTGATCGAGATGGACGGCCGCTCGATCGAGACCATCCGCGGCTCGCGCGCCTCCGAGTGCGGCGTGCGCGGCTTCTACACCGGCTATCGCGCCTTGATGGGGCTCTGAGGTGACCGGCGCCGCCACGATCCAGCTCGCCGCCGATCACGCCCACGTGCCGGCACCGATCACCGCGCTCTTCGCCGACTACGCGCACGCGATCGACGGCGGGCGGATCGAAGATTGGCCCGACTTCTTCACCGATCCCTGCCTCTACAAGATCACGACGCGCGAGAACGTGGAGCGTCGGCTGCCGGCGGCGATCCTCCTCTGCGACAGCCGCGGCATGCTGCTCGACCGCGTCGCCTCGGTGCGGCGTGCGAACATCTTCGAGCCGCACCGCTACCGTCATTTCGTGAGCGCGATCCGCGTCACCGAGACCGGCCCGGGCTATATCCGGCTGCAGTCGAACTACCTGATCGTCCGCACCATGGCGAACGGGACCATGGCCGTGTTCTCGACCGGGGAATATCTCGACAAGGTCGTCCCGGTCGGCGATTCGCCGCGCTTCGCCGAGCGCGTGGTCGTGTGCGATCACAGCGTCATCAACAATCTGATCGCGCTCCCGATATGACAACCGACCCGGCACGGCGATCGGGGTCGGCGCGCGTCGGCCCGGAATCGTGAAACGCGAGCACGTCTACGCGACCCTCGTCTGCGTCGCGTTCTTCGTGGTCTGGGAGATCGGCTGCCGCGTTCTCGCCATCCCGAGCTTCATCCTGCCCGCGCCGAGCCGGGCGATCGCCGCCTTGTGGCATTGGCACGAGGCGATCTTTGAGCACTCGTTCCAGACCTTCTACACGACGGTTGCCGGGTTCCTGATCGCGATGGTGACGGGGCTCGCGTTCGGCGTCGCGCTCGGCGCGACGGCGACCGTCTATCGGAGCCTCTATCCCCTACTCGTCGGGTTCAACACGGTGCCCAAGGTGGCGCTGGTGCCGCTTCTCGTGATGTGGTTCGGGATCGGCACCGTGCCCGCGATCATCACCGCGTTCCTGATCGCGTTCTTCCCGATCATGGTCAATGTCGCGACCGGGATCGCGACCGTCGAGCCCGAGCTCGCCGACGTTCTGCGCGCGCTCGGCGCACGAAAGCGCGAGATCCTGTGGAAGGTTGGCGTGCCGCGCTCGATGCCCTATTTCTTCGCTTCGCTCAAGATCTCGATCACCTTCGCCTTCGTCGGCTCGATCGTCTCCGAGAACGTCGCGGCGAACTCAGGCATCGGGCATCTGATGACCGTCGCCTCGGCCCGGTTCGAGGTCGACCTCGCCTTCGCCGCCCTTCTCGTCATCGCGGCGATGGGCATCTTCATGTATGGCATCACCGCGATCTTCGAGCGCCGGATGACCGGCTGGTCGACGCGCGGCATGGACATGGCGGCCGGCTAGACCAAGGCGGCGCGAGCCGGCCGCGCTCGCTTGGCTCCGTGGCCGGGCCGTGCGTCCGACGCGTTCTTTTGGGATGGGCCTGCACCGGGCCTTTGGCACGGGCTTGCGCCGGGCCTTTGGCATGGGCTTGCGCCGGCACCCCGGTTGACCCATGGTTCGTTGATGTTCCCACGACCGCTCCGCTGCCGGCTCGCCGGCCTCCTCGTCCTCTTCGCCATCGCCGCAACCGCCACCGCCGCGCCGGTCCGGGCCCAGGGTGCCGCAGAGGTGCCGGACGAGGCGGAGCTTCAGGGCGAGGAGCTGATCGCGGCCGCCGCGGAGAGCCTCGACGGCGATCTCCCGGCGATCCGGGCGCGCAACCGCATCCGCTTCCTCGTCTCCTACACCAAGACGAATTTCGTCTTCGCCGACGGCGCGCTCCGCGGCTTCGAGCACGATCTCGCGAAGCAATACGTCGAATGGCTCGACCGGTCGCGCCCGCGCGGCACGCCGCCCTTGTCGGTCGTGTTCATCCCGGTCGCCTTCGACGAGCTGATCCCCGCGCTCCGCGCCGGCCGCGGCGACATCATCGCCGCCAACATGACGGCCACGCCCGCCCGCGCCGCCCTGGTTGGGTTTGCCGCCCCCTATATCGACAATGTGCGCGAGGTCGTGGTGACGACCCGCGACCATCCGCCGATCACGAGCCTCGATGCGCTCGCCGACGAGCCGATCGTGGTGCTGCGCGGCTCGAGCTTCGCCGAGCAACTGCGGGCCATCAACGACGATCGCCGCCGCGCCGGCAAGAAGCCGATCGAGGTCGTCGAGGCGGAGCCAAGCCTGCAGACCGAGGATCTCCTCGAGCTGGTGAGCGCGGGCGTCATCCGCCGCACCGTCGCCGACGACCACATCGCCGACGTGTGGGCGGAAGTGCTTCCCAATCTCGCGATCCAGAACGACGTCGCGATCGCCGAGGGCCGGCGCATCGCCTGGGCGGTGCGGAGCGAGAACACCGCACTCCGCGAGTCGATCAGCGCCTTCGTTGCGACCACCGAGGGGCGCCGGTCGACGGATCGGCGGCGGCTGTTCGCGAGCTACTATGCCAACACGCGCTGGGTGAAGAACCCGTTCGAGGCGGAGGTCTCGGGCCGCACGCTCGGGCTGATCCGGCATTTCCGCGAGGTCGCGGACCGGCATCGCTGGGACTGGCTTCTCCTGTTGGCGCAAGGGTTCCAGGAATCCGGGCTCGATCCGGCGGCGCGGAGCCCGGCCGGCGCGGTCGGGATCATGCAGCTCATGCCGGCGACAGGCGCCGAGCTCGGCGTGCGCAACCTCCTCGATCCGGCCGAGAACATCAGTGGCGGCGGGCGCTATCTCGACCGGCTGCGCAGCACCTATTTCAACGACCCCGCGATCGGCGAGACCGATCGGCTCCTGTTCGCGCTCGCGGCCTATAACGCGGGACCGGGCCGGGTCGCCTAGCTTCGCGCGCTCGCGCAGGCGCGCGGCAACGATCCGAACAAATGGTTCCGTCAGGTCGAGCTCGTCGCGCTCGGTAGCGGGCTCTCCGAGACGGTCCGCTATGTCGGCAACATCAACCAGTATTATGTCGCCTACCGGCTCGCCGAGGAGGCGCTCATTCTGCGCCGGCAGCGCGAGGACGCGCTCCTCGGCGCCGGCACCCGGCCCGGCAGCCCGCGCGCGATCGACGGGGATTCCATTCTTCTGCCGTCGGGCGAGATCGTCCGACTCGTCGACATCGACACGCCCGAGCTCGACTGCCGCTGCCTCAAGGAATGCGATCTCGCCCGCCGCGCCCACGCCTTCACCCAGGCGCGGGTCGATCTCGGCCTCGGCGCTGTGACGCCGGTCGGCAAGGACCGTTACGGCCGTTCGCTCGTCCGTATCTAGGCCGGCGGCGAAGACCTCGCGCGGAGTCTCGTGCGCGCCCGGCATCCCTCTCCGCGTCGCCGGCGGCGCGGAGAGGGATGCCCCGATCGGCGTGTTCACCAATATTGTTAAGTGAACGGAAATATTTATTGACCTGATCCGAAGAAATATCGTTAACGACACCTTACCGAACCGATCGAATTCTATTAAATTGCCGCGCATTGACATCGTTCGTCAGGAGTGCGTGTCATGCGTGGTTTCTTCGTCGAGCTTCTCGCCGACGAAACGGGCGCCTCGGCCGTCGAGTACGGGCTGATCGCCGCCCTCGTCTCGGTCGCCGCCGCGGCGTCGTTCGAGAGCATCGGGACCTCGCTCTCGGCGATGTTCGGTTCGGTGTCGTCGGCGATCCAGGACGCCTACGCCGTTCTGTCGACCTGAATTCGGCGCGGCCGGGGCCGTTGCAGGCTCCCGGCGCGCGTTTCCCCGCTCGAGGTTCCCAGCTGGAACGTCGTCATCGACCCGCGGCGTAGCGGACGGAGGGCGCGGCCGCGATCTCGCGGATCATCTTGCGCCGGAGCGCCTGGGTGAAGTCCTCCCGCCTCTGGGCGACCTCGACGAACGCACCCGGTCCGCCGATCACGTCGCGTTCGTAGTATTCAGCGAGCCATGGCCGCCCCGCCGGGCCGAGGCGCGCATCCTCTATGATCGCGAGCGCGTTGACCGTGATCCCGGCGGCGACCGCCGCATCGCGCGCGATCGGCGCCGGCCGCAGGCTCCGGTTGTCGCGGTTGTCGCCCGAGATGTCGATCACGCGCCGCGTCGGCTGGCATGGGCAGGCCGCGATCAGCGCCGCGGCGTGGTCGATCGCATCGCCGATGGCGTTGTAGCTCTGCGGGCTCCGCGGCGCGGCGAGAACCGCGTCGGCGAAGGCGCGCGCCGAGGGGACATCGGATACGATCATCCACGCAACGACGGTCGCCACCATGCGCGGTCCGCCCCATTCCACATAGGCGAAGGCGGTCCGCTGCAGCGGCTGGGCGCGGATCGCACCGACGATCTCGGGCGCCGTCACGGCTTGCGCGATGCCCTCCTTCTGGAGCGCGAACTCGCCGGCATCGATGCTGCCGGAGGCATCGACCGCGAGGACGAGTGCGGTGTCGACGGGGACTTGCGCCGCTGCCGGAGGGGCGGCCGTGGCGGCGAGCCCCGTCGCGACGACGGCGGCCAAGACGAGCGGGCGGATCATGGATGGTCCTTCTCGGCGACGGGCGACGGGCGCCACCCGCGCCGCCATGGTGAGCCCGGTGGGGATCGAACCCACGACCACCTGATTAAAAGTCAGATGCTCTACCGCTGAGCTACGGGCTCGTGCCGGGGCGGTTGACCAGTTATCGCGCTTTCCCCCCCCGCGGGGCAAGCGCGGCCAGCGCAGCTAGCGCGGCTAGTGCTGCTTGCAACGCTCGACCAGGCGCTTGGCCATCCGCTCGCTCACGAACGGCCCGATATCGCCGCCGAGGACCGCGATCTCCTTGACCAGGCGCGAGGCGATGAACTGGAACTTGTCGGAGGCCATGAGGCAGACCGTCTCGACATTGGGGTTGAGCTTCGCGTTCATGCTCGACATCTGGAACTCGTAGTCGAAGTCCGAGACCGCCCGGAGGCCGCGGACGATCACCGTCGCGCCGAGCTGCTCGGCGAAGTGCATGAGGAGATTGTCGAAGCTCTTGACGTCGATCCGCCGGGCGAGCGGCTTCGGCAGCGAGGCGACCTCCTCGCGGACATGGGCGAGCCGCTCCTCGACCGTGAACAGCGGCCCCTTGCCCGCGTTCACCGCGACACCGACCACCAGCCGGTCCATCACCTTCGCGCCGCGCTGGATGATGTCGAGATGCCCGTAGGTGATCGGGTCGAACGTGCCGGGATAGAGCCCGATCCGCTCCGCCATGTTCGTCTCCACTCGCTCGGCACTCGGCCGCGCGCAACCTAGCCGTTCGGCGCGGCCGCGTCACCCGCGCCGTTGGCCCCGGCGTGCCCGTCCGGACGGCGATCCTCGTCGTCCTCGAGATGGGCGACCGAGACCACGCGCTCGCCCTCGCCGGTCTTGAACACGATCACGCCCTGGGTGCGCCGGCCGGCGATGCGGATGCCGGCCACCGGGCAGCGGATGACCTGGCCGCCGTCGGTGACCAGGACGATCTGGTCGGGCTCGCGGACCGGGAAGGTCGCAGCGACCGCGCCATTGCGGTCATTGACCTCGATATTGCCGACGCCTTGGCCGCCGCGGCCGGTGACCCGGTACTCATAGGCCGAGCTCCGCTTGCCGAAACCGTTCTCGGTGACGGCGAGGATGAACTCCTCCCGCGCCGCCCAGACCGCGCCCTCGTCATCGGTGAGATCGCGACCGCCGCCGGCCTCGGCCGCCTCGGGCTCGACCGTCTCGGCGCCCTCGCCGCCGCCATTGGCGCGGCGGCGCGCCGACGACCAGCGCAGATACGCCTCACGCGTCTCGGTGTCGATCTCGACATGGCCGATCATCGACATCGAGATCACCTCGTCGCCGTCGGCGAGGTTGATGCCGCGGACACCAGTCGAGGTACGGCCGGAAAAGACGCGAACGTCGGTGACCGGGAAACGGATGCACTTCCCGCTCCGCGTCGCGAGCAGGACATCCTGATCCTCGCGGCAGGTCGCGGTGCCGACGAGACGGTCGCCCTCGTCGAGCTTCATGGCGATCTTGCCGTTCGCCATCACGCTCGTGAAATCGGAGAGCGCATTGCGCCGGACGCCACCGCTCGCGGTCGCGAACATGATGTAGAGCGCGTCCCAGGACGCCTCGTCCTCGGGCATCGGCATGATGGTCGTGATCATCTCGCCGGCCTCGAGCGGCAGGAGGTTGACGAGCGCCTTGCCGCGCGCCTGCGGCGGCCCTTCGGGCAGGCGATAGACCTTCGCCTTGTAGACGATGCCGCGCGTGGAGAAGAAGAGGACCGGTGTGTGGGTGTTGCAGACGAAGACCCGGCTGACGAAGTCCTCCTCGCGCGTCGCCATGCCGGCGCGGCCCTTGCCGCCGCGCTGCTGGAGGCGATAGGTCGAGAGCGCGGTGCGCTTGATGTAGCCGCCATGGGTGATCGTGACAACCATGTCCTCGCGCTGGATCAGGTCCTCGACGTCCTGCTCGTCCTCCTGCTCCTCGAGGGCTGTCCGGCGCGGCGTGCCGTAACGCGCCTTGGTCTCGACGAGCTCGCCGCGCATGATCGCGAACACGCGCACGCGCGAGCCGAGAATGTCGAGAAAGTCCCGGATCTGGTCGGCGAGACCGGCGAGCTCCTCGGCGATCTTGTCGCGCTCGAGGGCGGTGAGCCGTTGCAGGCGGAGCTCGAGAATGGCGCGCGCCTGCGCCTCCGACAGGCGATAGGTGCCATCGACGACCTGGTGGCCGGGCTCGTCGATCAGGGCGATCAACGGCGCGACGTCGCCGGCCGGCCACGGCGTCGTCATCAGCTCGGCCCGCGCCGCGGCTGGATCGGACGCGCGGCGGATCAACGCGATCACTGCATCGATGTTGGCGACGGCGATCGCGAGCCCGACGAGGACGTGGGCGCGCGTCCGCGCCTCACGGAGGTCATAGATCGTGCGGCGGCGGATGACCTCCTCGCGGAAGTCGATGAACGCGCGGATGATGTCGCGGAGCGTCATCATCTCGGGCTTGCCGCGGTTGAGCGCGAGCGCGTTGATCCCGAAGGTGGTCTGGAGCGGCGTGAAGCGGTAGAGCTGGTTCAGCACCACCTCGGCCATCGCGTCGCGCTTGAGCTCGATCACGACGCGGACGCCATCGCGGTCGCTCTCGTCGCGCAAATCCGCGATCCCCTCGATCCGCTTCTCCCGCACCATCTCGGCGATGCGCTCGATCATGCGCGCCTTGTTGACCTGGAACGGGATCTCGGTGACGACGATCGCCTCGCGATCCTTGCGGATCTCCTCGATCGTCGCGCGGCCGCGCACCACGACCGAGCCGCGCCCGAGATGGTAGCCGGCGCGGATGCCCGATCGGCCGAGGATGATGCCGCCGGTCGGGAAATCGGGCCCCGGGATATGGGCCATCAGGCCCTCGACCGAGACCTCCGGGTCGTCGATCATCGCGCAGCACGCGTCGACGACCTCGCCGAGATTGTGGGTCGGGATGTTGGTCGCCATGCCGACGGCGATGCCACCGGCGCCGTTGACGAGCAGGTTCGGGAACTGGGCCGGCAGGACGACCGGCTCCTCCGTCGTCTCGTCGTAGTTGGGCTGGAAGTCGACCGTCTCGCGGTCGATGTCCTCGATCAGGTCGTGTGCCGCGCGCGACAGCCGCGCCTCGGTGTAGCGCATCGCCGCCGGCGGGTCGCCGTCCATCGAGCCGAAATTGCCCTGGCCATCGATCAGCGGCAGGCGCATCGAGAAGTTTTGCGCCATGCGGACCATGGCGTCGTAGATCGCCGCGTCGCCATGCGGATGATAGGTGCCCATCACGTCGCCGACGATGCGCGCCGACTTGCGGTAGGGGCGGTTCCAGTCGTAACCGCCGACCTTCATCGTGTAGAGGATGCGCCGGTGCACCGGCTTGAGACCGTCGCGCACGTCGGGGAGCGCCCGGCTCACGATCACGCTCATCGCGTAATCGAGATACGAGCGCTTCATCTCCTCTTCGAGGCTGACCGGCGTGATGTCGGAGGGGAGCGGTGCGGTCGTGTTCAAGTCTTCGCCCGATCAGGGGACAGGGCCGCCGCTGGCCTTGCGTGCGGGCCGCGGCGAGACCTCGAAGTGTACCCCACACCCCCGAGTCGCACAACGATGGTCGGGGTTCGCCGCTAGGCGTTAACTATTTGATCTAAAAAGAGAAATCAGAACGGGATCTCGTCGTCGAGATTGCTCCCGCGGCCGCCACCGCCGCGCTCGCCGCGCCCTCCGCCGGAGCCCCCCGAGGAGCCCCCCGAGGCGCTATCGTCGGACGGGCCGTAGTCGCCGCCGCCGCCACCCTCGCCGCGCCCGTCGAGCATCGTGAGCTCGCCGCGGAACTTGCTCAGCACCACCTCGGTCGAGTAGCGCTCCTGGCCCTGCTGATCGGTCCACTTGCGGGTCTGGAGCTGGCCCTCGAGATAGACCTTGGAGCCCTTGCGCAGGAATTTCTGCGCCACCTCGCCGAGCCGGTCGTTGAAGATCACGACACGGTGCCACTCGGTGCGCTCCTTGCGCTCGCCCGAGGCGCGATCCCGCCACGTCTCCGACGTCGCGACGGAGAGGTTGACGACCGGCGAGCCGTCCTGGGTATGGCGCACCTCCGGATCGCGGCCGAGATTGCCGACCAGGATCACCTTGTTGACGCTGCCTGCCATGATCCCCGCCTCCCCAACTATGCGCGCGCCATTGTAGCGCGCAGGCCCGCCGCGGCAAGGCTAGTGCGCACGTGCCGCGGCCGGCGCGGCTGCGTTCGAGCGCGCCCGGAGCAGGAAGAACAGCCCCAGCGCCATGGCCAGTGCCGGCCACTGGAACTCCGGCCGCGGCACGATCAGCGCGATCACCGCGGCAAAGAACAACAACCGCCACAGAATGTTGAGCCTGAACTTGATGACATAGCCGTGGAGCATGATCGAGGCGACGAACACGCAGCTCGTGCCGAGGATCGCGTCGCCGACGATGTCGACGAGATCGCCCTGGAGCAGGATGCCCGGATTGAACATGAAGAAGAACGGCAGCAGGAACCCGCCCACGGCGAGCATACACGCATAGGGTGCGATCTTCATCGGCGAGGCGCCGGCGATGGCGCCCGCGGCAAAGGACGCGACCGCGACCGGTGGCGTGATCGCCGACATGCACGAGAAAAACAGGATGAACATGTGGGTTTCCATCAGCGGCAGCCCGAACCGCGTGACCATGACCGGCGCGAGGAGCGCGATGCCCATGATGTAGACGCCCGTGGTCGGCATGCCCATCCCGAGAAGGATCAGGACGATGGCGGTGAGGATCAGCGACGGGATCAGGAGCCCGCCCGAGAGCTGGAACAGGAGGAGCGTGAACTTGCCGGCGAGCCCGGTGAGCTCGATGCAGCCGATGAAGAAGCCGGCCGCCGCGACCGCACCGATCAACCCCGCCATCGACAGACAGGTCTCGACGCACGCCTTGACAAAGCGCTGCGGGCCGATCGCGGTCTCCTTCTTGACCCAGCTCCCGAGGATCACCGCGAGCGTCGAGCCGGCACCGACATAGGCGGCCGAATAACCCTGCACCAGGAGGACGATCAGCACGATCAGCGAGAACAGGCTATGCCAGTTGTTCTTGAGCGCGATCTTGAGCCCGACGATCTGATCTTCCGGCACACGTCCGAGGTCGAGCCGGCGCGATTCGAAATGCACGAGCGTGAATACGCCGAAATAGTAGGCAAGCGCCGGCAGCACCGCGAAGGCCGCGATGTGGGCGTAGGGGATGCCGGTGTAGTCGGCCATGATGAAGGCGACAGCACCCATGACCGGCGGCAGGATCGAGCCACCCGTCGAGGCCGCGGCCTCGATCGCGCCGGCACGCTCGGACGAGATGCCGATCTTCTTCATGATCGGGATCGAGATCGGCCCGGTGGTCGCGACGTCGGCGACCGGGCTTCCCGAGATCGAGCCGTAGAGCCCGCTCGACATCACGCAGGCCTTCGCGGGCCCGCCGCTCATCCGTCCCGTCACCGCCGCGGCGACGTCGAAGAACAGCTGGCCACCGCCGGCGACGACGAAGAAGTTGCCGAACAGCACGAACAGGAACGCATAGGAGGCCGTGACATAGAGCGGCGAGCCGAAGATCCCGTCCTGGGTCACCGTCTGCATCTCGATGAAATAGAGGAGCTCGACCCCCGAGTGCCGGAAGCTGCCACCGAGATATTCGCCGAACGCGACATAGAGCAGCATCAGGACGACGATGATCGAGAGTCCCGGCCCGACCGACCGCCGGCAGAGCTCGATCACCAGCGCACTCAGGATCAGCCCGAACACCAGATGGTGCCAGCTCACCTGGCTGAACGCGCTCATCCACTCCTTCCACAGCGGCTCGTAGATGATGGAGTAGAGCGGTGTCGCGACTGCCAGCGCCGCGAACAGCCAGTCGAGCCAGGTGAGCCGCTTCACGTCCTTGAAGCAGGACGTCGTCAGGAAGCAGATCGGGAACAGGAACAGGAGAAACCAGGCGATCTGGTGCCGCTCGTGCACCTTGCCCCAGAGAGCGAGGTAGATGACGGCGAAGACGCCGAGAACCGACAGGACGGCAACGATGAGATGGACGATCCCCTTCGGTGTCAGGCGCTCGGTTTCCGCCCAGAAGCGGAGGAACCATCGGTCGGGTGACAGGCGCTCGGGCTGATTGTCGGTTGTTGCCACGTCGTCCTCGCGTCGCTGGGTTGACCGATCTACGCCCGCCGATCTACGCCCGCCAATCTACGCCCGCCGATCTACGCCCGCTGGCCAACGCCCGCTGCAAGGCGGTCCGCCCGGACCCGCTGCGGCGCGTTGATTTCAGGCTTGCCGGGTCGCCGGGCGCGCGCTCAGCGCCCGGCGAGCCCGTCCGGTTAGAGGAGACCCTTCTCGCGGTAGAACCGCGCGGCACCCGGGTGCAGCTCGACGTTTTTCGGGTTGCGCATGCCAGGCTTGCCGGTGTCGAACGTCCGGAGCGAGGGATGGATCGCGCGCATCCGGTCGAGATTCTTGTCGACCGCCTTGAGCCACTTGTAGACGACCTCTGCCGGTACGTGCATGCCGGCGAGCGCGCTCGACCACATGGTGACGGTCGGCTCGTCCTTGGTCATGAACGGATAGGCGTCCTTCGGCATGACGTGGTAGTCGTTGCCCCACTCGTCGGCCGCCTTCCTCATGTGCGTCTCGTCGCTCGACAGCCAGATGAGATCACGCGAGCGCGCGATGTCGATGATCAACGCGGTCGGCACGAACGTGCCGTTGATGATCATGTCGATCTTGCCGTCGCGGAAGGCTTCGAGATTGGTGTTGATGTTGGAGCGGAAATAGCTGCCGCCCCACTTCTCGATCTCTTCCTCGGCGATGCCGTATTGCTTGAAGATCGCGACCGGCCCGCCGATATAGGTCTGCACGGTGGCGCGCATGTTGACGCCGATCCGCACCGGCGGCTTCTTGCTCAGGAAGTCCTGATAGGTGCGGATGCCGTGCTTGTCCGCCCATTCCTTGGTCGCGAAGCTGTGGATGGTGTTGGCGTTGTGCAGCATCACCATGAAGCCCATCTTGCCCTTGAGCGGCTCGGTGAAGGGCGGCCGGCCCTCGAGGGCATAGACGGTCTCGACGGCGCCGGCGCTGTAGACGATGTCGGACTTGCCGGTCGCGATATTGAGCATGCCGCCGATCGGGCTGCCCGGCTTGTAGGTCGCGTCCGAGCCCGGATACTCGTCGCGCAAGAGCGCGTTGATCGCCTCGGCCACGGTCTTGAAGTAGCCGGTAGCGGTGGCACCGTCGACCGAGAAGCTGATCGGCTTCTTGTCGTTGAAATCGGCACTGGCCGGACTGACCACCGCGAGCGCCACCGTGGCGGAACCGGCGAGGAGTCGGAGCAGGGACATGCGGGCCTCCCGAGAGTGTTCAGATCGTTCGCCGCGCACCCGTCTTCGGGGCGCCGGCTTCTGCCAATGCGATGCCACAAGGGTCGCGCCCTGGCAAGTCCCATGTGGCGCGTCCGAGCCCGACGCGGCCCGAACAGGCAATGTGCCCGCGGTTTCACCACGCCGACTGACAAAAACCCGAGCGGCGGGTCATTTGGCCCGCCGCTCTTTTGTCCCGGGAGGGATGGCCGGCCGTCGAGCCAGTTCCGGATGTTCTCGACCGCGCCTTCGAAGAATCCGCGATAATTCTCCTCGATCACGTAGCCGAGATGCGGCGTGACGACGGTGTTCTCCATCCGTCGCAGCGGGTGGTCGAGCGGCAGCGGCTCGGTATCGAACACATCGAGCGCCGCGCCGACGATCCGCTTGGACTGCAACGCCTGGATGAGCGACGCCTCGTCGACAATCAGCCCGCGCGAGGTGTCGACGAGGAGCGCGGACGGCTTCATCAGCGCGAACTCGCGCGCGCCGATCAGCCCGGTCGTTCGTGGCGACAGGACGAGGTGGATCGTGATGATGTCGGCGCGACGGAGAAGATCGTCCTTGGTCGCGAGGGTGACGCCGGCGGCCGCGCAGGTCTCGGCTGTCAGATTCTGGCTCCAGGCGAGGACCTCCATGCCGAATGTCCGGCCGACGGCAGCGACCTGGCTTCCCAGCCGGCCGAGGCCGACCACGCCGAGCGTCTTGCCGCGAACGCCAGTCCCGACGGTCCGCTGCCAGGCGCCGAGGCGGACGTTGCAATCCTCCTGCGGGATGTGGCGCATGAAGCCGAGGATCAGGCCCCAGGTGAGCTCGGCCGTCGGATAGCCGAGCGATTCCGTGCCGGCGACGACGATGCCACGCTCGGCGCAGGCCGCGAAGTCGACGGCCGCGTTGCGAAGCCCGCTCGTCACCAGGAGCTTCAGCGCCGGCAGCTTGTCGAGGAGCGAGCGCGGGAACGGTGTCCGCTCGCGCATGATGACGACGATCTCGAACGGGCGGAGCCGGGCCGCGACCGCGTCCTCGTCGTGCAGATGATCGCGGAACACGGTGACCGCGACATCGCGCGAGACCGCCCCCCAGTCCGCGAGCCCGGTGCCGACGTCCTGGTAGTCGTCGATGATCGCGCAGCGCTTCATGCCGGCCCCTCCGCCTCGTTCGGATCATCATGGCGCCCGCGACCGGGAGCTGTAACGGGCTCGCCCCTGCGCGTCCGCGGCCTTATGATCCGCGCTCGGTTCCCGTGCCGGTCAGACGCCTGCCGGTCGGACCCCTGTCGGTTGGAAACGTAATGCTGTCGAAGATCGTCGTGCGCGGCGCGCGCGAGCACAACCTCAAGAACATCGACGTCGAGATGCCCCGCAACGCCCTGGTGGTGATGACGGGGTTGTCCGGCTCGGGCAAATCGACGCTCGCCTTCGACACGATCTATGCCGAGGGTCAGCGGCGCTATGTCGAGAGCCTGTCGGCCTATGCCCGCCAGTTCCTCGAGCTGATGCAGAAGCCCGACGTCGACGCGATCGAGGGTCTGTCGCCGGCGATCTCGATCGAGCAGAAGACGACCTCGCGCAATCCGCGCTCGACCGTGGGGACGGTGACCGAAATCTACGACTACATGCGGCTCCTGTACGCGCGCGTCGGCGTCCCCTATTCGCCGGCGACCGGGCTTCCGATCGAGAGCCAGACCGTGTCGCAGATGGTCGACCGGGTGCTCGCCATGAAGGAAGGGACGCGTCTTCTCCTTCTCGCGCCGATCGTGCGCGGGCGGAAGGGCGAGTACCGGAAGGACCTCCAGGATCTGCAGAAGCGCGGCTTCCAGCGCGTCAAGGTCGACGGCAAGCTGTACGAGATCGACGCCGTGCCGGCGCTCAACAAGAAGCTCAAGCACGACATCGAGGTGG
This sequence comes from Alphaproteobacteria bacterium, assembly GCA_016869145.1. Lineage (GTDB taxonomy): Bacteria > Pseudomonadota > Alphaproteobacteria > MPNO01 > VGEU01 > VGEU01. The sequence continues at coordinate 180,550 of VGEU01000001.1, forward strand.
TGGTCGACCGCCTCGTCGTGCGCGGCAATCTCGGCAACCGGCTCGCCGATTCGATCGAGACCGCGCTCGGGCTGACCGACGGCATCGCGATCGCCGAGAACGCCGACGGTGGCGAGCGGACGATCTTCTCGGCCAAGTTCGCCTGCCCGATCTCCGGCTTCACGATCGACGAGATCGAGCCGCGCCTGTTCTCGTTCAACAACCCGTTCGGCGCCTGCCCGGCCTGCGACGGTCTCGGCTCGAAGCTCTATTTCGACCCCGAGCTCGTCGTGCCCGATCCGTCGAAATCGCTGCTCGACGGCGCGATCGCGCCGTGGGCGAATTCGACCACGAGCTATTACGAGCAGACGCTCGACTCGCTCGCCCGTCACTACAAGGTCAGCACGCGCACACCGTTCGGCGAGCTCCACCGCAAGGTGCAGGACGCGATCCTGTTCGGCTCCGGCGAGTACAAGGTGCGCATGGTCTATGACGACGGCACGCGCAACTACGCCGTCGACCGGCCGTTCGAGGGCGTGATCCCCAACCTCGACCGCCGTTGGCGCGAGACCGACAGCCAATGGGTCCGCGAGGAGCTCGGCCGCTATCAGAGCGACAAGCCGTGCGAGGTCTGCCACGGCGACCGGCTCAAGCCCGAGGCGCTCGCGGTCAAGCTCGACGGCCGTCACATCAGCGAGGTGACGCGGCTCTCGATCGTCGAGGCGCGCGACTGGTTCGCCGCCCTGCCGGCCACGCTCTCGCCCAAGTCGAATGAGATCGCCGGCCGCATCCTCAAGGAGATCAACGCCCGGCTCGGCTTCCTGGTCGATGTCGGGCTCGACTATCTGACGCTCGCGCGCGCCTCGGGGACGCTATCGGGCGGCGAGAGCCAGCGTATCCGTCTCGCGTCGCAGATCGGCTCCGGGCTCACGGGCGTCCTCTACGTGCTCGACGAGCCCTCGATCGGGCTCCACCAGCGCGACAATGCGCGCCTCCTCGACACGCTCAAGCGGCTCCGCGATCTCGGCAACACGGTGATCGTCGTCGAGCACGACGAGGACTCGATCCGGACCGCCGACTACGTGATCGACCTCGGCCTCGGCGCCGGCATCCATGGCGGCGAGGTGGTCGCCGCCGGCACCCCGGCCGAGCTCATGAAGTCCGAGCGGAGCCTCACCGCGCAATATCTGACCGGACGGCGCAAGATCGACGTGCCCGCGTCGCGGCGGCCCGGCAAGCCCGGGCAGAAGATCACCGTCAGGGGCGCCAACGGCAACAATCTCCGCGACGTCACGGTCGACATCCCGATCGGCACGTTCATCTGCGTCACCGGCGTCTCGGGCTCGGGCAAGTCGACGCTCGTCATCGAGACGCTCTACAAGGCGGTCGCCCGGCGCCTCCACGGCGCGCGCGAGCCGGCCGCGTTCCACAAGACCATCGACGGGCTCGAGTTCATCGACAAGATCGTCGACATCGACCAGTCACCGATCGGGCGGACGCCGCGCTCGAACCCGGCGACCTATACCGGCGCGTTCACCCCCATCCGCGACTGGTTCGCCGGCCTGCCCGAGGCGCGCGCGCGCGGCTACAAGGCCGGCCGCTTCTCGTTCAACGTCAAGGGCGGACGCTGCGAGGCGTGCCAGGGCGACGGCGTCATCAAGATCGAGATGCACTTCCTGCCCGACGTCTATGTCCAGTGCGACGTGTGCAAGGGCAAGCGCTACAACCGGGAGACGCTCGAGGTGAAGTTCCGCGACCGCTCGATCCACGATGTGCTCGAGATGACGGTCGAGGAGGGCGTCGATTTCTTCAAGGCCGTGCCGATGATCCGCGAGAAGCTCGCGATGCTCGACCAGGTCGGGCTCGGCTACATCAAGATCGGGCAGCAGGCGACGACGCTCTCGGGCGGCGAGGCGCAGCGCGTCAAGCTGTCGAAGGAGCTGTCGCGCCGCTCGACCGGACGCACGCTCTACATCCTCGACGAACCGACGACCGGGCTCCACTTCGAAGACGTGCGGAAACTCCTCGAGGTCCTGCACACCCTCGTCGAGCAGGGCAACACGGTCGTCGTCATCGAACACAATCTCGAGATCATCAAGACCGCCGACTGGATCATTGATCTCGGCCCCGACGGCGGCACGCGCGGCGGCGCGATCGTCGCGACCGGCACGCCCGAGGACGTCGCCGCGGTGAAGGCGAGCCACACCGGCCGCTTCCTCGCCCCCTATCTCGACGGCCGCCCGGTTGCGCGCTCGACGCGGAAGCGCGCGTAGGGCGTTATCGCGCCGTCTTCGTCGGAACCAAGGGGGTCGTCCTCGTCGCGCGGCGCTACGACGAACGCGGATCGTAGACGATGTCGACGAGCTCCTTTTTCTGCGCGTCGGTCAACGGCTCGCGGATCATCTTGTGCTCGAGCGCGAGGCCGACCGCCTTGTCGAGGCCCATCAGCGGCGCGATCGCGATCATGGTCTTCGGATAGTAGGTCACGGCCTCGCGCGCCACGGCGATGTCGAGGTTGTTGAACCTGGCGAAGCGGGCGATCGCCTCCTCCTTCCCGGCGCCGTACATCCAGTCGAGCGCGCGCTGATAGCCGATCATGAACTTCCGCGCCGTCTCGCGGTTCTTGGCGAGCCAGGTCGCGTTGGCGACGTTGACCCGGATCGAGATGTCGTTGAGCGGCGTCACGATCTCGCCGCGGAACAGGACGCGCGCCTCGCCCTTCTGGACCATGTCGAGCCCGAACGGCGGCACCGACCAGCCGGCGTCGACCTGGCCGGACATGACCTGGGTGCGTGTCGCCGAGATCTCGCCGGCCGAGACGAGCTTGGGCGAGAGCTTGAGATGCGCGGCGAGCGTGAGGAGTGTCAGATGCGTGCCGGAGCCGGGTCGCGAATAGGCGATCGAGGCCCCGTTGATGTCCTCGACCTTCGTCAGCTTGGAATCGGTCCGGACATACCAGAACACATCGGGGGTGCCGATGATCTCAGAGCTCACGATCTTCATCGGCGCGCCCTTGGCAAAGGTCGAGATCGCGCTCAGAACGCCGATCGTCATGCCGAACTGCACATCGCCCGTGATGATGAGTTGCGCCGTCTCGCCGCCGCCCGCCGTCTTCATCGTGTCGACGTTGAGCCCGAGCTCGCGGTAGTAGCCGTTCTCCTTGGCGAACACGGTGATGAGCGTGTCCCAGAGACCCATCTGGCCGATCGCGACCTTGACCTTTTCCTGCGCCGCCGCCGGCACCGACGCGAGCGCGAGGCCGACCGCCGTCGCCATGCCCAATCCGATCAGCCGCGTCTTCATGCCTGCCTCCCCTCATGATCGCCGCACCGGCACAGCGCCGGGGAGAGTCTAGAACATCGGGCCGCGGAAGGCTAACGCCCGCGCGAGGCTCGACATCGCGGCCGCCTTGCGGCACGCTCTGCCGCCCGTTACCCGCTCCCCCGACCAGCGCCCCCCACTCCTATTCTGTCGCGTCGCCGTGCCCGACCATCCCATCCTCCACCGCAAGGCCATCCTGTCGGGCACGTTCGAGCGGATGATCGAGGAGCACTACGAGGACGGCTCTGTCCGCGTGATCCCGCGCGACGAGCGGCTCGCGATGCTCAAGGGCCTCCTCGACCAGATGCCGACAGACGACCACGCCTGGCTGTTCGCCTATGGGTCGCTGATGTGGAACCCGACCTTCGACAGCGATGTCCACGCGGTCGGGCTGGTGCGCGGCTATCACCGCCAGTTCTGCTTCTGGTCGACACTCGGGCGCGGCTCGCGCGAGACGCCCGGCCTGATGCTCGCGCTCGAGCGCGGCGGCGCTTGCCATGGCATGGTCTACGGCGTCCGGCGCGAGCGCGCCGACGAGGAGCTCGGCGTCGTTTTCATACGCGAGATGCTGACCGGCTCGTACCGCGCCCGGCTCGTCACCGTCGATTGCGGCGACCGCCGCGTCCGTGCGATCGCGTTCATCGCCAACCGCGCCCACCCGACCTATGCCGGCCGGATCGCCGCCGCCGAGGCGGCGCGCCATATCGCGTGCGCGGAGGGGCGGCTGGGCACCTGCCGCGAATATCTCTACAATACGATCGAGCGGATGCGCGAGCTCGGCATCCGCGACCATGGGCTCGAGCGGCTCGCCCGCCAGGTGCGGAGCGCCGAAGGCCCGCGCTGACGGATCGGGGTGTGATGACGCGCGCGAAGCCGATCCATGTCGTCGGCGGCGGGCTCGCGGGTTGCGAGGCGGCCTGGCAGGTCGCCGAGGCGGGCATACCCGTGATCCTGCACGAGATGCGCCCGACCCAGCGCACCGAGGCGCATGTCACCGCGCGGCTCGCCGAGCTCGTGTGCTCGAACTCGTTCCGCTCCGACGACTGGGAGTATAACGCGGTCGGGCTCCTGCACGACGAGATGCGCCGGCTCGGGTCGTTGATCTTTCGCGCCGCCGATGCGAGCAAGGTGCCCGCCGGCGCCGCGCTCGCCGTCGACCGCGACGGGTTCGCCGCTGCCGTCGAGGCCGCAATCAGCTCGCATCGGCTGATCCGCATCGAGCGCGGCGAGGTCGCGGGCCTCCCGCCCGCCGACTGGGACAGCGTGATCGTCGCGACGGGTCCCCTCACCGCGCCCGCGCTCGCCACCGCGATCCAGACGCTCACCGGCGCGGACTCGCTCGCCTTCTTCGATGCGATCGCGCCCATCGTCCACCGCGACACGATCGACTTCGGCACCGCCTGGTACCAGTCGCGCTACGACAAGGCGGGCCCGGGCGGCGGCGGCGCCGACTACATCAACTGCCCGTTCAACCGGCCGCAATACGAGGCCTTCGTCGATGCGCTCAAGACCGCCGAGCGGACCGACTTCAAGGAATGGGAACGAACGACGCCCTATTTCGACGGCTGCCTGCCGATCGAGGTGATGGCCGACCGCGGGCCGGGCACGCTCCGCTTCGGGCCGATGAAACCGGTCGGCCTCGTCGATCCGCGCACCGGCTTTCGCCCCTATGCCGTCGTCCAGCTCCGCCAGGACAACGCGCTCGGCACGCTCTACAACATGGTCGGCTTCCAGACCAAGCTCCGCCACGCCGATCAGGTGCGCGTGTTCCGCACCATCCCCGGCCTCGCCGGGGCCGAGTTCGCCCGCCTCGGCGGCATGCACCGCAACACCTTCATCAACGCGCCGAAACTCCTCGATCCCCTCCTCCGCCTCCGCGTCGATCCGCGGCTCCGCTTTGCCGGCCAGATCACCGGCGTCGAGGGCTATGTCGAGAGCGCGGCGATCGGACTTCTCGCCGGCCGCTTCGCCGCCGCCGAACGGCGCGGTGCCACGCCCGCGACGCCACCCGCGACGACCGCGCTCGGCGCGCTCCTCGCCCACATCACGACCGGCGCCTTCGGCGTCGGATTCCAGCCGATGAACGTCAATTACGGGCTGTTCCCGCCGGTGCCCGGCGGGCTCCGCGGCCGCGATCGCAAGCGCGCGATCTCGCTCCGGGCCGTCGCCGATCTCGGCGCCTGGCTCGGCACAAGACGGCAAGACGCCGCCGAATAATGCTGCTCAGATCCGGCCGCTGGCGGCGGCCCAGGCGAGCCGGCCGAGACGGCCGAGGCGGGTGATCTCGATCGGGCCGGCGAATGGATCGTGCCCGGCGGCCGCGAGCCGGCCGAGATAGGCCTCCGCGAGCACCGCCGGCAGGAGCACGGCGCGGGCGCTCCGCGGCATACGGCCGAGGCCCCGGCGCGCGGCATCGAGATGGCCCCGCGCCGCCGCGGCGACGGTCGCGACGACCGGGCCGAGCGCCTTGGGTTTCCGGTTCGTGAACACGTCCTCGGCGGAGAGACCCGCCGCGTCCAGCCGATCGCGCGGCAGCCACAGGCGGCCGGTGCGGGCATGGAAGGGCACGGCGCGGAGCAGCCCCGTGAGCGCCCAGGCGATGCCGACATGGCGGCCCGCCTCGGCCGTCTCGGCGCCGCGATCGCCCGCCACGACGAGCGCGAGGCAGGCGAGATTGGCCGATGTCGCCTCGGCATAACGCTCGAGCGCCGCGACATCGGCGGGCGGCTCGGGGTCGAGATCGCGCTCGCGGCCGTCGATCAGGGCCTCGATCGGGGCGCGCGGCAGATCGTGGCGGCGGATCGCCGCGGCGAGTGCGCCCGCGGTGTCGTGGCGAGGCCCGCCGCCGTCATAGATCGCCGCCACCGCATCCCGCCACCACTGGAGCCGCATCTGGCCGAGGATCGGCTCGCTCACGGTCTCGCGGGTGCGGGCGATCGCGAGGTTGAAGGCGTAGAGGGCGAGGAGCCCGGGGCGGGCCTCGTCGGCGGCGAACAGCGCCGCCAGATAGCGGTCGTGATCGTGCCGGCGGACCTCGGCCGCGACCGCGGCGTCGATGTCGGCGGGACCGGATCGGTTCGATTCCACTTGTGCATTCCGCTCGGGCGTCGCGTCGACTTATATGATGGCTGATCCAGCATCGGCCAGAAGTGATGTCCGACCGCCGCCCGTTCCGCTTCGCCACCACCGTGCCGTGAGCCGCATCCATGTCATCGGCGCCGGCATGGCCGGGCTCGCCTGCGCATTGCGGGCCGCGCTCGCCGGCGCCCCCGTTGCGCTCTACGAGGCGGCCGGGCACGCCGGAGGCCGCTGCCGGTCGTTCCGCGACAAGAGCATCGGCCGGGTCGTCGACAACGGTTCGCACCTCCTCCTCGGCGCCTATCGGTCGACGCTCGCTTTTCTCGACGACATCGGTGCGCGGGAGCGCATCACCGAGATCGCGCCGGCGGCGTTCCCTTTCGTCGACCTCAAGACGGGCGAGCGCTGGATCGTCCGCCCGGAGGGCGGGCGGCTGCCATTGTGGCTCCTCGATGCGCGCCGCCGAATCCCGGGAACGCGGCTCACCGATTACCTCGGCGTTCTGTCGCTCGCACGGGCCGGCGCGGCCGACACGGTCGCCGCGCGCGTCGCGAGCCGGCGCGTCCTGTTCGAACGGTTCTGGCAGCCGCTGACCCGCGCCGCGCTCAACACGGATGCGACCGAGGCCTCGGCGCGGCTCCTCTGGAACGTGGTCGCGGAGACCTTCATGAAGGGCGAGGCGGCGTGCCGGCCGATGCTGTTCCTGCATGGCCTCTCGGCGGCGCTGGTCGACCCGGCGATCCGCACGCTGCAGCGATCGGGCGGCGAGGTTCGTTTCCTCGCGCGGCTCCGCGGCATCGAGTGGCGGGCCGATCGCGTCACCGGTCTCCAGTTCGCCGAAGGACTGATGCGCATCGGAACCGACGACGTCGTCGTGCTCGCCGTGCCCCCCGACGCCGCGGCCGAGCTGTGGCCGGCGGTGCCGGTGCCGAGCGAGAGCCGCGCCATCGTGAATGTGCATTTCCGCGTCGACGAGCCGGTCGAGCTGCCGTGGCGGAGCCCGTTCGTCGGGCTGATCGGCGCCGATTCCGAATGGATCTTCGCGCGCGAAGGCGTGCTGTCGGTGACGATCAGCGCCGCCGACCGCTTCATCGAGACCCCGTCGCACGAGCTCGCCGGCCATCTGTGGGGCGAGGTCGCGCACGTCCTCGGCCGCACCACCGGACGGTTGCCGCCGTGGCGCATCATCAAGGAGAAGCGCGCGACCTTCGCGCAGACGCCGGCCGAGGCCACGCGCCGGCCCGCGGCCGCGACCACCGTGCCCAATCTCTTCCTCGCCGGCGACTGGACCGATACCGGATTGCCGGCGACGATCGAGGGCGCGATCCGATCCGGCTTCGCCGCCGCGTCGCTCGCGCTCGATCGCGCCGCCCGCGCCCTTGCCCTCCGCCGGACTGCTGGCTGAGCAGGGCGGCAGGGTTTGCTTGACGGACTCCGCGGGCGACCTAATACTTCGTCTTCCAAGAGGTTCGGGGCGTTCGACAGGGGCGGCCTGGACCACCGGTCCAGCGAAGCGGAGCGCCGGTTTCCGCCCCGCCCGCAGGCGACAAGACGCGACAAGACAAAAGGATGAGAGGAGAAATTCGGACATGGCCAAGATTCTCGAGAAACTCGGCAACACGGTGATTGCGGGCTTCGTGCTCGCGGTCGTGCTGCTGATCATCGTTGTCCTGTGGCACAAGCAGGGCGCCGCCTTCGACCGCGCATGGTGGTCGTTCCTGTTCCGCTGGCTGCACGTCCTGAGCGGCATCATGTGGATCGGGCATCTCTACTATTTTAATTTCGTGCAGATCCCGGGCATGCCGAAGATCCCGGCCGAGCAACGCCCGGCGGTGACCAAGGTCATCGCGCCGAGCGCGCTGTTCTGGTTCCGTTGGGGCGCGATGGCGACCCTGATCACGGGCCTCATCCTCGCCTGGCTCAACGGCTACCTGATCGACGCGATCGCGATCGGCCTCACCGACGGCGTGCCGAAGCACACCATGATCGGCATCGGCATGTGGCTCGGCACCATCATGTGGTTCAACGTCTGGTTCGTGATCTGGCCGAACCAGAAGCTCGCGCTCGGCATCGTCCAGACCGACGATGCGGGCCGCGCCAAGGCCGGCCGCACCGCGATGCTGTTCTCGCGGACCAACACGATGCTGTCGGTCCCGATGCTCTATGCGATGGTCTCGGCGCAGAACACGTTCTGACCGCCCGACCGCTATCGCCCGACGATCGGGGGAGGAGCCTTCGGGCTCCTCCCCTTTTCGTTCGCCCCGTCGCTATGCCACCGCCATCAGCGCGGCGGCGACGCGGCGGTCCTCGGCGAGAAGGACGTTGAAGGTCCGGCACGCGGCGCCGGTCGCCATGACGTCGGCGACAATGCCGCGATCCTTGAGTGCCGCGCGCAGCGCCGCCGGCAGGAACGCGGCGCGCGGGCCGGTGCCGATCAGGAGAACCGAGACCGCCGCGCCCGTCTCCCAGACCGGCGCCAGTGTCTCGAAAGTGAGTTCGGCCATCGCCGTCACCGGCCACGCCCGGGTCCGGTCGGGCAGGACGAGCACCGAGCCGGCATGGCTCGTGCCGGCGATGCGGAACCCGCCGCCGCCATAGGACTGGATGACCTGTCGGCCCTCGGGGACGAGCGGTGTGATGTCGGCCATGGCTCCCTCCCGGCAGGGCGCCGGGCGGCGACTAAAGCGGGATCCGCCGCGGCTTCATCGACTTGAGCCACACCACGACCATGAGGCGCGTCAGCATGATCGCGGTGAACATCGAGGTGATGATGCCGAACGAGAGCGTCACGGCGAAGCCCTTGACCGGGCCGGAGCCGAACTGGAACAGGAGCGCGGCGGCGATCAGCGTCGTCAGGTTGGCGTCGATGATGGTCGTGAAGGCGCGCTGGAAACCGGCATCGAGCGCCGAGATCGGCGAGCGGCCGGCGCGCTGCTCCTCGCGTATTCTTTCGAAGATGAGGACGTTGGCGTCGACCGACATGCCCATAGTCAGGACGATGCCCGCGATCCCCGGCAGCGTGAGCGTCGATCCGAGGAGAGACATGCAGGTGAAGATCATGACCAGGTTGATCGACAACGCGAGGATCGCGAACACGCCGAACAGGCCATAGACCGCGATCATGAATACGAGCACCAGCACCATCGCGATGGCGCAGGCGATCATCCCGGCGCGGATCGAATCGGCGCCGAGGCCCGGCCCGACCGTGCGCTCCTCGAGGATCGTGAGCGGGGCCGGCAGCGCGCCCGCCCGGAGGAGAAGGGCGAGATCCTGCGCCGTCTGCACGGTGAAGCGGCCGGAGATGATGCCGGCGCCGCCGAGGATCGGCTCGCGGATGACCGGCGCGCTGATCACCTTGTTGTCGAGGACGATCGCGAAGGGCCGGCCGACATTCTCCTTGGTGGCCTCGCCGAAGCGGCGACCGCCGGCGCTGTCGAACCTGAAGCTGACGACCGGCTGGCCTTCCTGGAACGTCGCCTGGGCGTCGGTGAGAGAATCGCCGCTCACCATCACGCGCTTGCGGACCACGTAGTTCCGCGGCTGGCCGTTCGCCTCGACCTCGCCATCGGACGGCAGGAGCTCGGATCCGACCGGCACGCGCCCGCCGCGCACGTCCTCGGCGGTCGTCGTCGGATCGACGAGCCGGAAGCTCATCTTGGCCGTCTTGCCGAGGAGCGACTTGATCCGTTCCGGATCGTTGAGGCCGGGGAGCTGGACGAGAATGCGTTGGTCGCCCTGGCGCTGGATGGTCGGCTCGCGCGTGCCGGTCTCGTCGACCCGGCGGCGCACGATCTCGATCGACTGATCGACCGTCTGGCGCCGCGTCTCGATCAGCCGGGCCTCGGTGAATCCGATGGTGAATCTCGGCCCGTCGACCGCGATATCGAGCTCCGGCTCGAGGCGGCGGAACAGCGCCCGTGTCTTCTCGGCATCGGCAGCGCGGACCAGCGAGAACACGACCTTGTCGTTCTCGACCCCGAGACCGGTGTAGTTGATCTGCTCGGTGCGGAGCGCCCCGCGGGCGGAATCGACGACGCCGTTGAGCCGCTCGCGCACCACGGCCGCCGTGTCGACCTCGAGGAGAAGCTGCGAGCCGCCCTGAAGGTCGAGGCCGAGCGTGACCTGGTCGCGCGGCGCCCAGCGCGGCAGTGCCTCGGCGTCGCCGCGGCTCAGGAGATTGGGCGCCGCATAGAGGAGCGACAAGACGCAGATGAGGACGATCGTGACGATCTTCCAGGGGGCGAAATAGATCATCCCAGCGTCCTAGCTCTACGGGGTCCTAGCTCGACAGCGTCCCAGCTTGCCCGCGTCAGTTCCGGGCGCGCTGCCCGGTCTCCGTCCCCGTTCCCCGGGTGTTCTCCTTGTCCTTGTCCTTGTCCTTGTCCTTGTCCTTGTCCTTGTCCTTGTCCTTGTCCTTGTCCTTGTCCTTGTCCCGGTCTCTGTCTCGGTCCCGGTCGTTGTCCTTCCCGTCCTCGTCCTTGTCCTCGGCATCGTCGGCGCCGCGCGACTCGCTCCGCGCCAGCACCTCGGTCACCATCCCGCGCGCGAGGCGCACGCGGACGTTCTCGGCGATCTCGACGGTGAGCTCGGTCTCCGACGGAACCCGGGTGATCGTGCCGATGATGCCTCCGGCCGTCACGATCCGGTCGCCGCGCTTGAGCGAGGCCAACATCTCGCGATGGGCCTTGGCCTTCTTCTGCTGCGGCCGGATCAGCAGGAAATAGAAAACGACGAAGATCAGTACAAGGGGTATCAACGGTTCGATGCCACCCATGCCACCTCCTGAAGCGCTTTGTGCGTATGCGGTCGAAACGAGCATTCCAATCTCCCTCGGGAGGCGCCCGGCGCACGTCGCCTCGGCTCGCCGGAGATTACTGCCAAGCCCGCAGCGGGCAAAGGGAATCGACGCCCCGTCAGGGTGTTGCGGTGCGCGGTTGGAACTGTGCTAGGGTCCGCGGCCGCGAACATCCGGGAACGACGTGGCGGGACTACCGATGGCCGACGACGCGCTGAAAGCCCTCATGAGCCGCATCGCCGACGCGCTCGAGCGGCAATCGCCCCCACCGCCCTCGGCGCCCGATCTCGCCGCCGCCGAGGCCTTCGTCTGGCACGCCGATCGCGGCTGGCTCGAGCCGGTCGCGCGCGTCAACCGGATCGAGCTCGAGCTCCTCCTCGGGATCGAGCACGCCCGCGATACGCTGCTCGAGAACACGCGCCGGTTCGCGCGAAGCCTGCCCGCCAACAACGCCCTCCTGTGGGGCTCACGCGGCATGGGAAAGTCCTCGCTCGTCAAGGCGGTGCACGCGCGTGTTCGACAGGAGCAGTTGTCGACGGCGGCCCTCGTCCTCGTGGAGATCCATCGCGAGGACATCGCGAGCCTTCCCGGATTGCTCACCGTCATCCGCGGACTCGACCAGCGCTTCATCCTGTTCTGCGACGATCTTTCGTTCGATGCGCAGGATTCGAGCTACAAGTCGTTGAAGGCGCTGCTCGAAGGTGGCATCGAAGGACGCCCTGACAATGCGGTCTTCTACGCGACCTCGAACCGGCGCCACCTCCTGCCGCGCGAGATGATCGAGAACGAGCGGTCGACCGCGATCAATCCGGGTGACGCGGTCGAGGAGAAGATCTCGCTGTCCGACCGCTTCGGGCTATGGCTCGGGTTCCACCCGTGCGACCAGGACACCTATTTCGCGATCGTCGAGACCTATGCCGCGCGCTTCGGCATCGCGGTGCCCGTCGCCCTCCTCCACCGCGACGCCAACGAGTGGTCGATCACGCGCGGCGCCCGGTCGGGCCGCGTCGCCTGGCAGTTCATCCAGGATCTCGCCGGTCGCCTCGGCCGCCCGTTGACGTGACGACGCCGTCGTCGGGCGCGCCCGCCATATAGGGCATCGGATCGATCGGACGTTGACCGCGCCGCACCTCGAAGTGGAGTTGCGGTGCCGTGACGTTCCCGGTCTGGCCGACGCGGGCGATCGTCTGGCCGCGACGGACGGCATCTCCCTTCTGGACGTTCAGCGCCTCGTTGTGGGCATAGGCGGTCATCCAGCCGTCGGCGTGGCGGATGACGATCAGGTTGCCGAAGCCGCGGAGCTCGTTTCCCGCATAGGCGACGACCCCGGCATCGGCGGCGCGCACCCGCGTACCGCGCGGCGCGGCGATGTTGATGCCGTCGTTCCGGAGCCCGCCGGTCTGTGGACCGTAGCCGAGCACGACCTTGCCCCGCACCGGCCAGGCGAACCGCCCAGTGCCGCGCGCGGGCGGCGGTTCGGCCGCCGTCTCCGGGTCCTCGACCGGCGGCGTGACGGCGGGACGCGGCTCCGTCGCCGCGACCGGCGGCAGCGAGGCGATGGCAACATCGCGCTTG
>VGEU01000002.1 GCA_016869145.1 Alphaproteobacteria bacterium
CTTGCGGTCGGCGAGCGCGGGCCGGATCACCTCGGTCCAGGCGCGGGGCGACATCTGCGCGTACTCGTCGAGGATCACGCCGTCGAGATAGAGGCCGCGGAGCGCATCGGGGTTGTCGGCGCCGTAGAGCCGGATCTGGCGATCGCCGGGGAGCGTGACGCGGAGCTCGGTCTCGTGCACCTCGGGGCCCGGGATCGCGGCGGTGTAGGCCTTGAGATAGTCCCACGCCGCCGCCTTCGCCTGGCGGTAGAGCGGCGCGATATAGGCGAAGCGCGGCCGCTCCAGCGCGCAGCCCAGCGCCTCGTGGATCAGCTCGTTGATCGCCATCACCGTCTTCCCGAACCGGCGGTGGCAGACGACGACCGAGAACCGACGCCGCGCCCGGTGGATCTCGTCCTGAAGCTCGCGCGGTCGGTATCCCGTGCTAACGCGTTCGACGCGTCGCACGGCTGATACCTGTGTTGACGATGATGGTCATCGGCGCATCACCGATGCCGTCGGTGTCCTGGCCGAGCTCGCAGCGGCCGAGGAAGATCGCCATCGTCGCGTTCTTCTCGGCAAGACGGCGCTGCAACCAGCGGAGATGGATGCGGCCGCCGACCTTGCCGCGATCGTATGCCGCGGCGAGCGACGGGTCCTTGAGTGACTTCCGGAAGCGGCCGAGCGGCTGGCCGAACCAGCCGGCGAGCTCGTCGACGGTGCATCCGAGAGCCGCGAGCTCCTCGAGCTCGCGCGCTCCGACCGTGGACGCGTCGCCTCCGGCCTTTCCCGTCGCGGTGCGCCCGACCGCGCGCGCTCCTTGGGCGTGGCTTCGACATGACGCCTCGCTGGAAAAGAAAACGGCCGGCGTCTGGTCGCCGGCCGCGCGATAATTCTCAGAGTTGGTCATTATTACACGAAAACCGGTCCCCGTTCAACATCGACGAGAGCGACGGTGTCGTCGCGACGCCGACGCATCAGCCGACGTCATGCGGCGAAGCGCAGGCATCCGGCACATCGGCCTGTTCGGCGCGGCTGACGGCGCGTATCGTTTCACCGAGATCGGTGTCGAGGACTGAAACCCCGCCGCACCCGCGACAGTAAGAAGACGAGGAGGACCGCGCGATGACGATGAAACCCTTCACGATCGGCGACTGCACGGTGATCGCGATCGAGGAATGGATCGGCCCCTATGTCGCGCCGCTCAAGTTCATGCCCGATGCGACCGCCGAGCGGATCGAGCGGCAACGCACGACACTCCAGCCCGTCCACTGGGATCCGAAGACCGATCTCCTCGTCTTCGCATTCCAAAGCTTCGTCGTGAGGACACCGCGGCACACGGTCGTCATCGATACCTGCGTCGGCAATGACAAGGAGCGACCGGCGCGCCCCAATTGGCACCGCAAGAGCTGGCCGTGGATGGACAATCTGCGCCGCGCCGGCATCGCGCCCGAGGCGGTCGACTATGTCCTCTGCACGCACCTGCATGTCGACCATGTCGGCTGGAACACCCGCCTCGTCGACGGGCGCTGGGTGCCGACCTTTCCCAACGCGCGCTATGTCTTCGCGCGCAAGGAGTACGAATACTGGGAGAAGCGGAACCGCGAGGAGCCCTTGCCGCAGGGACCGCTCCTTGAGGACAGCGTGTTCCCGATCGTCGAGGCCGGCCGCGCCGTGCTGGTCGATACCGACCACCAGATCGCGCCGGGCCTCAGGCTCGAGCCGACGCCCGGTCACACGCCGGGACATGTCTGCATCCATCTCGAATCGGGCGGCCGGCACGCGATATTCGTCGGCGACATGATGCATCATCCGATACAGGTGCCCGAACCGCTCTGGAGCTCCGGCTTCTGCTCCGATCGCGTCCAGTCGGGATTGACCCGGAAGTCTTTCCTCGAGCGCCACGCCGACACCGACGCGGTCGTCGTTCCGGCGCATTTCGCAGGCGAGACGGCGGGCCGCGTCCGGAGCGACGGCGCGACGTTCCGCTTCGAGTTCGGCTGAGGCTCAGCGCCGGCTCGCGGCGATCAATTCGAGTATACGGGTCGGCCGTATCGGCGTCTCGCCGATCCGGACGCAGAACGGCGCGAGCGCGTCCTCGACCGCCGAGACGACAGCGGCCGCAGCCGGTATCGTCCCGCTCTCGCCGACACCCTTGACGCCGAGCGGATTATGCGGGGTCGGGATCTCGATGTGGACCATCTCGATCCGCGGAATCTCCGGGGCGCCGGGCACGAGATATTCGGCGCTCGTGGTCGTCACCGGCTGCGCCGCCGCGTCGTAGCCCATCCATTCATAGAGCGCGTTACCGATGCCGTGCGCCGCGCCGCCGAGGATCTGGCCGTCGACCATCATCGGGTTGATCATCATGCCGCTGTCGTGGGCGACGACGTAGCGGCGGATCGCGACCGCGCCGGTCTCGATGTCGACCTCGACCTCGGCGGCGGTGGTCCCGTAGGCGAAGGTGAGCGCCTCGAACAAGGCATGCCGGCTCGCCTCGACGCCGGGCTCGAGCCCGCCCGGGATGCCATAGCCGGGCAGACCCGCGAGCGCGTCGGCGAGCTCGCCGATACCGACCGCCATCGCCGGCACGCCCTTGACCCTTATTGTCCCGCCGATGATCTCGAGGTCGGTCGCATCGGCCTCGAGATGGATCGCCGCCGCCTGGAGGAGCTTGTGGCGGACGGCGAGCGCGGCGAGATGGACCGAGGTCCCGGCATTGACCGCCTGGCGGCTGGAGGCCGCGCCGTGGCCGAGCGCGATCGTGCCGGTGTCGCCGGTGACGACGGTGATGCGCGCGACATCGACGCCGATCGCATCGGCGCAGATCTGGGCGAGCATCGTCTTCGTGCCTTGGCCGATCGCGGTCGCGCCGCTGTAGATCGACACCCGTCCCGAAGGCCCGACGCGGATCGTGACCGATTCGAACGGGCCGCGGCCCGTCCCCTTCATGTAGTTCGCGATCCCGACGCCGAGATAGCGGCCTTCGGCGCGCGCCGTCGCCTGCCGGGCGCGGAAGCCGTCGTAGTCGATCGCCGCCAGCGCGGCCGCCTGACACGCCGGATAATCGCCGCTGTCATAGATCATTTCGGTGCCGCCACGGGTCTTGATCGGCAGCCGATAGGGAAGCGCCTCGGGCGGGATCAGGTTGCGCCGGCGCACTTCGGCGCGGTCGAGACCGAGCTCCTGCGCGACCCGGTCGAGGAGCCGCTCCATCGCGAACGCGCCTTGCGGATGGCCGGCACCGCGTACCGGTGAGACCGGCACGCGGTTGGTCAGCGCGAGCGTCACGCGAAGCTCGTAGGCCGGCACGCGATAGACGCCCGGCACGATCTGCGCCGAGTTCTGTGCGAGGTTGATGCCGCGCGCGGTATAGGCGCCGTGATCGTGGATCATATGGCCACGCACGCCGAGGATGCGGCCCGTCGCATCGGCCGCGATCTCCATGTCCCAGTGCTGGTCGCGCTCCTGGGTCGTTGCCATGAAATGCTCGCGACGATCCTCGATCCACTTGACCGGCGCCCCGACGATCCGCGCCGCCAAGGCGACAAGAATATCCTCCTGGTAGAAGACGAGCTTCGGACCGAAGCCGCCGCCGACATCGGGCGATACGACACGGACACGGTTCTCGTCGCAGCCGAGGAGCTTCACCAGCATCCGCGCATGCGAATGCGGTGCCTGTGTCGAGCTCCAGAGAACGAGGCAATCCTGAACCGCGTCGTAGTGTCCGACCGCGCCGCGGCACTCGATCGGGTGGCTGACGCCGCGGTGCTGCAGAAGCGACGTGCGGACGATATGTGCCGCCGACGCGAAGGCGCCGTCGAGATCGCCATAGGCCATCGTGAACTCGGCGACGACGTTGGTCGCGGCACCGCTGTGCGCGCGGGGGGCCTCGGGCCGGAGCGCGAGACGCGCATCGCTCACCGCGGGAAGCGGCTCGAGGTCGAGGTCGACGAGCGCCGCCGCATCCTCGGCGATGTAGCGCGAGCGCGCGATGATGATCGCCACCGGCTCGCCGACATAGCGCACCTCGTCGGTCGCGAGCACCGGCCGATCGACCACGAGACGATAGGCCTTGCTCGGAAGCCCGACCGAGAGCGTCGTCGTCGCGAGATGGGGCTCGAGATCGGCCGCCGCGAGGATCGCGACGACGCCTTCGACCGCCGCCGCCCGGCCGCGATGGAGGCCGCGTAGCCGCGCATGAGCGAGGGGGCTTCGCACGATCGCCGCATGGACCATGCCGGGCAGATGGATGTCATCGACGAACCGCCCGCGGCCGGTGAGGAGCGGACGATCCTCGATCCGTGGGATCGGCTTGCCGAGGAGATCGCCGGCCATCGTCGCGCCGTCAGATGCGCTTGCGCTCGCCGCGTCCGCGTCCCTCGCCCGCCGTCAGGAACAGCTCTTCGATCGTAAGCCGCCGGTCGATCATGCCTTGTTCGTGGGAATAGCCGACCGCGGTTTCGATATTCTTGCGGTTCTGATCGCCGAGACCATAGACCCAGGGATCGGGGCCGAGGAGCGCCTGCTGCTCCTCCCATGCCTCGCGGTACCACGCGAGCGGCACGATGCGCGGGTTCTCGAGACGCCGATAGGCTGCGCGCTTGGCCGCCTCGAAGGCGCGCTGCAGATTGATCGGCGCCCATGGATAGCGATCGACGATCTCCTGGCGGATCGCGGTCACATGCATGATCGGAAAGATGCCGGTCCGCTTGAAATAGTCGATCTCGACCGCCTTGTGGTCCTCGAACAGGCGGCGCACCCGGGGATCGCCCTCGACGAAGGGGTCGATGAGATCGGGCGAGAGCACCGCCGCGACCTCGCCCGTCGGCAGCATCGCCTCGACGCTCCGACCCGCCGGGGCCTTGACCAGCCGGAGGCCGGGCGGCGGCGTGAACTCGACGTCCTCGTCAAGCTCGCTCACCCACTCCACCTCGCGGTGCGGCACGCCGTGATCGTGCTCAAGGATGCCGCGCATCCAGAGGATCGCCGTCGCCTGGTAGGTCTTGACACCGACCTTGCGGCCGATCAGGTCGCGCGGCGACTTGATCCCGGCGGCGCTGTTGACGAAGACGAAGCCGTGGCGGAAGCGCCGGTGAAGGAACACGGGAATGGACGCGAAGGGCCGGCCCGTCGCCTTGGCTATTAGGTAGGACGAGAGCGACAGCTCGCACACGTCGAACTCGCTGTTGCGCAGCATCCGCCAGTGGCGGGTGGTCGAGTCCATGTCTGTCAGCACGTTCAACTCGATGCCGTCTGGGGCGACCGAGCCGTCGCGGAGCGCGCGGACGATCTCATAGTCGCCGCAAGCGAGCGTGAGCGTGAGTTTTCTCGACACGGTCTACTCCTCCCGTTCCGACCGAACGGTTCTAGATCAGCACGGGCTCATTGTCGCGGCCGATCGTGTGTCGTCCTTTGACCCGCGGGCCGCGCTTGGCTAGGCTTGCCGCCCGAGGCTGGCGAACCGGCCCGGATCATGTGAGCCAGGGGAGACCGTCCATCTCCACCACCATCACGTTCGCCTGCGCGAACTACGACCGCGTCCGCCCGATCGCCGACGGTCGCATCGCGGTCGAAGGCTGCACGATCAATTTTCTTCCCGTCGGACCCGAGGAGGTGTTCTTTCGCGCCTTCCGCTACGCCGACTTCGACGTGTCGGAACTCTCGCTCAACAGCCATTCGATGGTCACCGCGCGCGGGCAGAACGCCTATATCGGCATTCCGGTATTTCCGTCGCGCCTGTTCCGCCACTCGAGCTTCTATATCAGGACCGATCGCGGCATCCGGAGCCCGCAAGACCTGAAGGGTCGCCTCGTCGGCGTGCCGGAATACCAGCAGACCGCCAATGTCTGGGTCCGCGGCATGCTAGAGGAGGACTACGGGGTCAAGCCATCGGACCTCAAATGGCGAAGCGGTGGCGCCGAGGAACCGGGCCGCGACGAGCGGACGCCGCTCGTGCTCCCAGACGGCATCGACCTGCAGCCGATCCCGCGCGACAAGACGCTCTCCGGCATGCTCGCCGCGGGCGAGCTCGACGCGTTCCTCACCGCCCGCGCGCCCTCGGTCTATCTCCACCGCGCACCCAATATCGGCCGCTTGTTTCCCGACTTCCGTGCCGTCGAGCAGGACTATTTCCGGCGCACGCGGCACTTCCCGATCATGCACCTGATCGGCATCCGCCGCGACATCGTCGCCCGCCATCCATGGCTGCCGGCCAATCTCTTCCGGGCGCTGGTCGCCGCCAAGGCTCTCGCTATCCGCGACCTCGAGGAGAGCCTCGTCGATCCGGCGATTACGCTCCCCTGGTCGGAGGACATCCTCGCCCGGACGCGCACGCTGATGGGGCGCAATTTCTGGGCCTATGGGCTCGCGGAGAACCGTCACGATCTGACCGCACTCCTCCGCTACTCGCACGCGCAGGGCCTCTGCGCGAGGCTGGTCGCACCGGAGGAACTGTTCGATCCGTCCACCCACGCGCTTCCCGACGTCCATCCTTGAAACCACGGCACGAACCTGTCGCGAGGCCGTTCGTGTCGCGTCACATCACCTGTCGAGGCCGGTCATGACGACGACGAAATTCGGCGTGGGCCAGTCGGTCCACCGGGTCGAGGACCCGCGCTTCCTTCGCGGCGAGGGCTGCTATGTCGACGACATCGTGCTCCCGCGCCAGGCTTATGCCTATGTCCTCCGCTCGCCGCACGCACACGCCGAGATCGCGCGGATCGACACCATTGCGGCGCGCGATCTCGCGGGCGTGCTGGCGGTCCTGACGGGTGCGGATGCACGGGCGGACGGCCTCGGCGAGATTCCCTGCCTGATGATGCCGTCCGACCGCGGCCTCACGGTGCAGGAGCACAAGGTGAGCCGTCCGATCCTCGCGGGCGAGCGCGTCCGGCACGTCGGCGAGCCGGTCGCGGTGATCGTCGCCGAGAGCCTCGCCATCGCGCGCGACGCGGCGGAGCTGATCGAGATCGACTATGACGCCCGTCCGGCGTCGATATCGATCGAGGCCGCGCGCGCCGAGGCTGCGGCCCTGGTCTGGCCGACGATCCCGCGCAACCTCGCCTGGTCCTTCGCGATCGGCGACGAGGCGGCGACGAACGCCGCCTTCGCGCGCGCCCATCATGTCACGCGCCTCGATATCACCAACAACCGGATCACCGCGAACTCGCTCGAGCCGCGCGGCGCGATCGGCGTCTATAGTCGCGGCGACGACCGCTATACGCTCTACTCCAGCGCCCAGAACCCGCACCGGCTGCGACCGCAGCTCGCCCATTTCATCTTCCGCCAGCCCGAGACGAAGTTCCGCGTCATCGCGCGCGATGTCGGGGGTGGGTTCGGCATGAAGGGGACGTTCTATCCCGAGGAGGCCCTCGTCGTCTGGGCGGCACGTAAGGTCGGTCGCCCGGTCAAATGGATCGGCGAGCGGAGCGAGAGCCTGATCAGCGACACGCATGGGCGCGACCAACGTTGTCGCGGCGCGCTCGCGCTCGATGCCGACGGCCGTATCCTTGCGCTCCGCACCGACAGCGCCTTCGACATCGGCGCCTACATGACGACGAGCGGCGGCATCACCTCGGTGATCGGCACCGTGATGATGCCCAATGTCTATCGCATTCCGGCGATGTGGCTCCGCACCGAGGGCGTGATGACGCATTCCAGTCCGACCGCGCCCTATCGCGGCGCCGGCGGACCGGAGGCGATCTACGTGATCGAAGCGCTGATCGATCAGGCGGCGGTCGATCTCGGTCTCGATCCGGTCGAGATCCGCCGCCGCAACTTCATCCCGGCCGGCAGCATTCCGTTCACCACGCTGACCGGACTGGTCTATGACAGCGGCGAGTATGAGACGCTCCTCGACAAGACCGTCGCGCTCGCCGACTGGGGTGGCTTCGCGACGCGGCGCGCGGGAGCGTCCGCGCGCGGCCGGCACCGTGGAATCGGTCTCTGCTACTATGTCGAGATGACCGCGATTCTGAACGACCGCATGGAGATCCGCTTCGATCCTGGCGGCAATGTCACGATCGTGGCCGGCACGCTCAACTACGGTCAGGGCCACGAGACGGTGTTCGCCCAGATGGTCGCCGATTGGCTCGGCGTGCCGTTCGAGACGATCCGGCTGATCAACGGCGACACCGACCAGGTCTCGTTCGGCCGTGGCTCGTTCGGCTCGCGGAGCATGACCGTCGGCGGCTCGGCGCTACGGGGCGCTGCGGATCGGGTGATCGAGCGCGGCAGGAAGCTCGCGGCCCACTTCCTCGAGGCCGCTGAGGCCGATATCGCGTTTGCGGACGGCGGCTTCGCGGTCGTCGGGACCGATCGGGCGATCTCGCTCACCCGGCTCGCCCAGGCGTCCTACGCCCCGAACCTCCCCGATGCGCTCGGGCTCGGCATCGAAGGGGTCGGCACCTTCATGCCGGAGACGCCCAATTTCCCGAACGGTTGCCACATCTGCGAGGTCGAGGTCGATCCCGACACCGGAACGGTCGAGATCGTTCGCTATTCGATCGTCGACGACGTCGGCCGCACGATCAATCCGATGCTGCTCCACGGCCAGGTCCATGGCGGGGTCGCGCAGGGGATCGGCCAGGCCCTGATGGAGCACGTGGTCTATGAGCGCGAATCGGGCCAGCTGCTGGCTGGCTCGTTCATGGACTACTGCATGCCGCGCGCCGATGACATGCCGTTCTTCACCGTCGGCGCGCACGACACGCCGTGCACGACCAATCCGCTCGGCGTCAAGGGCGCGGGCGAGGCGGGATGCGTCGGGGCGCCGCCCGCGGTCGTCGGCGCGATCCTGAACGCGCTCCGGCCGCTCGGCGTTCGCCACCTAGCGATGCCGGCGACGCCCGAACGCGTGTGGCAGGCGATCAGGACCGCGCGGTCGGCCTGACGCGCCAACGACGCCGACGCGCCCTCAGGCGAGCTGTCGACGGTCGACGGGCTCGGTCGCGATCTCCGACGCCGGCGCGCGCGACCGGCTCTCGCCGGGCGAGATCGCGAAAGCCATCGCGGGCTCGAGATACCAGACCCACGCCGGCGGCAGATTCGACCAGACATGCGCGACGCGGCGGCCCTGGAACCCGGCCTTCGCGATCGCTGCGCGCGAGGCCGGCGCGCCGAGGCTGTAGGTGAACTGGACGAACCGTCCCTCGACCGAGAGGAGATCATGGCTCTGCGTAAGGATCGCCTCCTGGGTCTCGCGCAACATCGAGAGGAGCGGAAGGCCGGAGACGACGGCCTGGGCGCCTCCCGTCGACCACAGGTCGACATCGGCGAGGAGATCGTGGAGCGCTTCCGCGCCGCCGTGGATGATCCGAACGCGCGGGTAACGTTCGCGCAGGATATCGCAGAACCGCCGGTTCTTCTCGACCAGCACGAGGCGATCGGGCGCGAGGCCGGTGGCGAGCAATTCCTCGGTCAGCGATCCCGTGCCGGGACCGAGCTCGACGACAAGCCCCTTCTGGACTGGATCGACGACGCGCGCCATGGCGCGGGCCAGCGCCGATCCGCTCGGCGCGACGGCGCCGATCTGAAGGGGATTACGCAGCCATGAAAAAAAGAATGTACCTGGACGGCTTGCTGTTTCCATGAATCAGTCGGTCGATGTGAGCGGCCCCCGAAATTCACCCCGCCGGCCGGCGTCCGACGCTGCCCGGCGCCCGTCACCCTCCATAGAACACCTTCTCGCCGAGGTCCTTCATCCAGAGGATCGCGTCGTCGGGACGCGCCGCCGGCGGCTTGGCCACCCGGGCGTCGACGACCTCGGCGATGACGATGTGATGATCGCCGCGCTCGACTATCTCGGCGACTTTGCATTCGATGCAGGCGATCGCGTTGTCGAGGATCGGTGCCCCGGTGGAGCCCTTGCGGATCGGCTCTCCGCTCAGCGTGTTGCCGTCACGCGAGGCGGGTTTGAAGAACGCGAACGCCGCGCCTTGCTGTCCCTTGCCCAGCATGTTGAGCGCGAAATGTGGCGTCTTGCGGAGGATCTCGCGGGCGCCCGAATCGGCCTTTACGCCGATCACGACGAGCGGCGGCGCGAACGAGGTCTGCGTCACCCAGTTGACAGTGGCGCCGGCGATCGTGCCGTCGGCCGCCTCGGCCGTCATGACATAGATTCCATAGGGAATCATCCTGAGCGCCGTCTTCTTCGCGTCCGCGTCCATCGTTCCCTCTCCCTTCGCTCCCCTCGAACTTCGGCAAATAATTCCCGCAACGCGACGGCCTCCGCAAGGATGTTCTGCGCGGCACCGGGGGAGGGCGCGCACTAGGCCGGAATCTCGATGGTCGCGCGGAGCCCGGGCAGGCCGCGGTGCTCGTACTGCGCGGCGCGCCGCACGATGAAGGTGCTCGCGAGCCAGTAGACGATGACGGTCAGGAGAAGAACCGACAGGGCGAACAGAGCGACATAGACGAGCCCGAGACGTGTGGTCGAGCTCCTGAGCAGCCTAGTCGGGTTCACGGATCACGTATCCGCTGCCGCGGACCGTGTGCAGCATGGGTCGGTCGAACTCCTTGTCGATCTTGCGGCGGAGACGGCTCACGTGCACGTCGATGACATTGGTCTGCGGATCGAAATGATAGTCCCATACCTGTTCGAGGAGCATGGTGCGCGTCACCACGCGCCGCGCGTTCCGCATCAGCACCTCGAGCAGGCGAAACTCGCGCGGTTGGAGATCGATTCGCCGGCCGGCCCGGGTGACGGAACGGTCGAGGAGGTCGAGACGGAGCTCGCCCACCGCGATCGCCGTCGCGGCCTGCTCCGGAGTCCGCCGTCGCGCCAGCGCCTCGATCCGCGCCGCGAGTTCCGAGAAGGCGAACGGCTTGGCGAGATAGTCGTCGCCGCCAGCGCGCAGCCCGGCGACCTTGTCATCCGCCTGGGCGAGCGCGCTCAGGATCAGGACCGGGGTCGATCGTCCGGCGGCGCGGATCGCCCGCACGACCGCGAGGCCGTCGAGTGTCGGCAGCATCCTGTCGACGATCGCAACGTCGTATTCGGTCGACACGGCGAGGGCGAGGCCTGCGGCCCCGTCCGTCGCGCGATCGACGCGATGGCCCCACTCGCGCAATCCGGCCGCCAGATAGTCCGCGAGCGGCGCGTCGTCCTCGATCACCAATAGCCGCATGGCCTTGCTCGAGACGCCTCGTTCCGGTTCGAACGCTACAGAGATAGGCGTCGGGGCGGCTCCGAAAAAGAGCCGGCGCTGTCCGGACCCCACCCTTGCGCCGCGACTGAGGCGTGCCTACCGTACAGCCTCGGTCCGCGAAGACCGCTGGCACATAGGGTCCGCACCATGACGACCATCATGCTGGGCGAGGTGGCGATCACGCCGATCATCGAACGGGACGGTCCGTGGCGGACGCCGTGGCAGCTCTTCCCGGCGATCGAGCGCCCGACGATGCTCGACCGGCTGGCTCGGCTCGAGCCGTTCCACTATGACCCGGCGAGCGAGCGGCTGGTGCTGACCTTCCAGAGTTTTCTCGTCCGCACGCCGCGCCATGTCATCCTGATCGACAGCTGCGTCGGCGATCACAAACAGCGGAAGCGCGACTACGACTACCCCAAGAAGCCCTGGCTCGACGGTTTCCTCGCCACCGGCCTTGCGTTCGAGGCCGTCGACTTCGTCTTCTGCACCCATATGCACGTCGATCATGTCGGCTGGAACACGCGCCTCGTGGATGGACGCTGGGTGCCGACCTTCCCCAATGCGCGCTATGTTTTCGCGCGCACCGAATACGAGTACTGGCGCGCCCAGGCGGCCATCGCGCCCGACCCATCCGGGCCGATCTTCGAGGACAGCGTGCTGCCGATCGTCGAGGCGGACCGCGCGGTGCTGGTCGAGGCCGACTACGCGATCGACGACACGGTATGGTTGACCCCAAGCCATGGCCACACCCCGGGTCACGTCTCGGTGAATATCGAATCGCGCGGCCAGCGGGCGGTCTTCACCGGCGACATCATGCATCATGCCGTCCAGTGCCTCGAACCGGGATGGAGCTCGTGCTTCTGCGCCGACCCCGTCCAATCGGCGACGACCCGCCGTGCGACGCTCGAGGCCTGCGCCGCCGAAGGGTCGCTGGTGGTCCCCGCTCATTTTCCGGCGCCGACCGCCGGTCGCATCGTTCCAGAAGGCGACGGCTTCCGGTTCCGATACCTCGCTCGTTGAGCCGCATCGCCGTCGCGGTGTCGGCAGGGAGAGATCCATGCTCTACATCATCTACCAGCTCGACAAACCCAACGCCGAGGCGATCCGCGCCGCCGCGCGCGAGGCCCACTTCAAATATCTCGACAAGCACGCCGACATATTGGTGCTGGGCGGCGCGCTTCTCGGCGAGGACGGCGTGACGCGAACCGGCAGCGTCCTGATCATCAACGTGCCGAGCAAGGCGGACGCCGACCAGTTCTCGGAGAACGAGCCCTTCCGCAAGGCCGGGCTGTTCCACACGGTCCAGATCAGCCGGATGCGGCGCGGCCAGTGGAATCCCGCGGCCGCGCCGAAGACGGCCGAAGGCAACTGAGAACCGGGGAGCGGTGCGATGAAGGCAGCCTATATCGTCGGCCACGGCGGGCTGGAGGTTCTTCGTTACGGCGACGTTCCCGATCCGGTGGCCGGCCCCGGCGAGGTCGTCGTCGATATCCATGCCGCGAGCGTCAACGGCGCCGACTGGAAGGTCCGCGCCGGGCACTACAGCCGCCTGAGCGCCTTTCCCTACGTGCTCGGCCGCGACTTCTCCGGCGTCGTCGCGTCGTGTGCGGCGGGCGTCAGCGATGTCGCGGTCGGCGATCCCGTGTTCGGCGTCTGCGAGATGGGCCAGGAGGGCGCCTATGCGGAGAAGATCGCGATCAAGTCGGCGCTCGTCGCGCGGAAGCCGGAGAGCCTCTCGCATGTCGAGGCGGCGGCGCTCGCCCTCGTCGGCCTGACCGCGCTCGTCTCGATCGAGGACACGCTCGGGCTGAAACGCGGCGAGACGATCCTGATCCACGGCGGCGCCGGCGGCGTCGCCGGATTCGCGATCGAGCTCGCCAAGCACATCGGGGCCCACGTCATCACGACCGCGAGCGCCGCCAACCACGACTACGTCCAGAGCCTCGGTGCCGATCGGGTCATCGATTACCGCAAGGAGGACATCACCAAGACGGTCTCCGATTGCGACGCCGTGTTCGACACGGTCGGCGGCGATGCCACGAGCGTATCCTTCGCGGTTCTCAAACCCGGCGGGCGCGCGGCCTTCATCGCCGGCGGCAACGCGCCGCCGCCGCCGCCGCGCCCGGACGTCCGCTCGCTCCGCCCCCGGGTGGCGCGCGATCGGCCGCACCTCGAGCGGATCTGCGCGTTCGTCGCGGCCGGGGCCGTGCGCGTGCCCGAGATCCACAGCTTTCCGCTGTCGTCGGTGGTGGAGGCGCATCGCGTCAGCGAGGGCCGGCATCTCCGCGGCAAGCTCGTCTTCAAGGTGCGCTGAACCGCGCGCGGCGCGCGTATTCGATCAACCGCGCGCGGCGCGCGTATTCGATCAACCGCGCGCAGCGCGCGATTCGATCAACCGCGCGCAGCGCGCGCCTGGCCGGCCAAGCCGTCGATCTGGGGCCGGTAGCCGGCCGCGATCACGGCGACGACCGGTCGCGGCGTGAGCACGAGGACCGTTCCGGTCCAGCGGAACGGCGCGCCATAGCCGGCGGCGCTCCATGGCCACAACGCGCCCTGGCAGACCAGAAACGCGGACGACGGCCGATCGGCGAGCGTGACGAGGACACCATCGGGCAGTTGGTCGACATCCCACGCATAGGTTCGCTTCGCGCCCCTCTCGTCGAGCCGCGCCGCATGGAGCGCGCGATCGAGTGCAGCGATCCCTGCGACGGGCTCGTGCACCGCCGCCCAGAGCGCGCGAAACCGGTCGAAATCGTGCCGCCGGCATTCGCCGCAGGGACGGTGGCCGGCGGCGAGCGCCGTCGCCTCGTCGAGAAAGAAGAGCTCGGTATAGCGGCCCGGCGTCATGACGCGCCGATGGCGGTCCTTGAATTCGAGCCGGCACGTGATCCAGGCCCGCGTCGTCCAGCGCCGCCGCGACAATGTCCGATCGCTGCCATGCAGCACGCCGCGATTGCCCATCCACGCGCCGCGCGCCGGCGTCGCGACGATATCCCCGAAGGGTGTGACGCGGTTCTGCAGCGCCACCAGAATGGCCGTCAGATCGGATAGATGAGCGCGTTCGGAATGGTGAGCGAATCGTAGACGCAATGGCGCTCGCGCAGCAACAGCCGGCCATCGCGGCGCACGAACGTGTCCTGGTAGTGCCCGGCCTGGAAGAGCTCGGTCTTCTCCTCCATCAGCGTCTGGACGACGAGATAGTTGGCGCGCGCCTTGATCGCCCCTTCGGCGCGCACCTCGTCGATCGAGAGATTGCTGATGTAGTGGCGGAGAAAGCGCGGCTCGAACGTCGTCGTCCGGAGCGTCGCCTGCACGCGGTCCCTCATCATCTTCTTGCCGTCGCAATAGAGGAGACCGAGCGGCAGCCCGCGGTCGGCGTTGTCGCGCCCGGTCACCCGATAGAGCGCGTCATCGGTGAAGAAATCCGGCCAGCGCGTGATTTCTCCCGCATCGATGGCCTGCGCATAGGCGACATGGAACTCCTCGATCTCGAGGCGGAGCGCCCAACGCTCCTCGAGCCTGGGAACAACGTTCCGGAGCGCGGTCACAGCCCCATCACCCCGCGGTAGTAGCGATACATCGAGCGCACCGCCGCCTCGGTGATCAGCGTGTCCGAGGTCCCCTCGTCGCGGCCGCCGAGGAGCGTCAGGCCTTTCTCGGTGACGGAGCGGCGCGCGCCCTCTTGCACCCACTTGATCGCCTCGTTGTCCTCGATGCCGAGAAAGCCCGCGGGTCCCATGAGATTGGACTGGCAGAGCCGGAGCTTGGTCATCTCCTCGGTATCGTCGGCGTAGCCGAACATGGTCCAGTACATGTCGATGGAATCCGGACCGCGCGGCACGATATGGCGGACGCCGAGCGTGTTGAGCTCGCGCTGGGTGATGAAGTTCGGCCAGATGGTCTGCATAGTGACCGTCCACGGGCTCTTGAACTCCGGCACGAACCCGACGACGCGCCCGTCCTCTAGCTCGAGCTCGATCATCTTGCGCATCTCCTTGTTCACCGCCTTCTGGTCGACGCCCTCCTCCTCGTCGCCCTTAGCCGAGGCCATGGTTCCGTGGCGGCCGAGCGGATCGGCGATCATCGCCGACTTCTGCCCGGCCTTCATGAGCCCGAAGGTCACGAGGAAGGTGTGCAGCAGCGTCGCGTGATACGGGTCCTTGAGGTTCTCGTGATAGAGCTTCCAGTTGCCGTAGAGCGTGTTGCGCCAGTAGCCGAGGATCTTGAGCGGCCGGCCGTCGAAGAGCGTGTCGAAGTCCTTCAGGATCTCGGGCCCGATATACTGATCGAGCGGCTCGACATGATCGGCGTAGGACGCGAACACGACGCCGTTGCGCGTCGCGACGCGAAGCTTGCGGAGCCCGTGCTCGCTGAGCTTGAAGTCCGCCGGCATGCCACCCTTGCCCTTGACGCCGCGGCGGAACGGCACCGCGCGGAGCGACCCGTCGAGGTCATAGGTCCACTGGTGGTACGGGCAGATGAATTCCTTCGAGTTGCCGGTCAGCGAGCGGCAGAACTCGGCACCGCGATGGGCACAGCGGTTCTCCACCACGTGCACATTGCCGTCGGCGCCGCGGGTCACGATCACCGGGGCCTCGCCGACCCAGGACCGCTTGTAGTCACCGTGATTGGGGATCTCGGCCTCGAGCGCGACATAGTTCCACGTCGGCCCGTAGAAGATCCGCTCGAGCTCGCGCTGATAGATTTCGTCACTCGTGTATAGCCAGTCGGGAACGGCGTTGAGCCCTTCCTCCGGCCAGACGAACGCGTTGCTGCTGCCGTTCGGCGGTTGGACGCTCATGGGCTTCTCCCCGGTGACGGGGCCATCCGCGACGGGCGGCGGCGAGATCGTCAGTATACCGCCTTTCTCACAGCGGGCAACAGTCTGGAAATCGCGCCGGTTCGGGTCTATGCGGTCGCGAGACCGAAGGGCGCGGTTCGACGGCGCTCGCAACCCGGGGGACCTTCATGAAGCTCTATTCGTTCTTCCGCTCCTCGACCGCCTATCGGATGCGGATCGTACTCAACCTCAAGGGCCTCGCGCACGAACTCGAGGCGGTGAGCCTGCCCAAGATGGAGCACAAGAAGGCCGCCTTCACCGCGGTCAACCCGCAGGGCCTGGTCCCGGCGCTGGTCGACGGACCCAACGTCCTCGTCCAGTCGATGGCCATCATCGAATATCTCGACGAGACCCACCCCGAGCCGCCGCTGATCCCCAAGGCGCCGCTCGATCGCGCCTATGTCCGGGCGATGTCCCAGGTCATCGGGTGCGAGATCCATCCGCTCAACAACGTGCGCGTGCTCAACTACCTGCGCGACGTGATGAAGCTCGGCGACGATGTCAGACAGCAGTGGTACGAGCACTGGATCGCCGAGGGCCTCGGCGGCCTCGAATCGCTCCTGAAGCATTACGGCAAGATCGGCCGGTTCTGTTTCAAGGACCAGGTGACGATGGCCGATGTCTGCCTCGTGCCGCAGGTCTTCAACGCGCAGCGCTTCAACTGCCCGCTCGATGCCTATCCGACCGTCATGCGCATCTTCGAGAACTGCGCATCGATCAAGGCCTTTGCCGACGCCCATCCGTCGAAGCAGAAGGACGCGATCTGAGCGTCTCAGCGATCAGCGCGGCGCGTGCGGCGGTCGCCGATCGGTCCACGGTCGCGCCGTCTCGAACGCCGCCGCGACCCGGAGCAGGGCCGCGTCGGAGAACCAGCGGCCGACGATCTGGAGACCGACCGGGAGCCCGTCGTCACTCCAGCCGCATGGGATGCTGACCGCCGGGTGGCCGGTGAGGTTGAACAGGTTGAGATAGGAGCCCCAGGCGACCCGCATGTCACCCGCCGGGACGCCATCGATGTCGATCGGATCGGTTGTCCGGTGGTCGGCGGCGAGCGGCAGACGGCTGATCGTCGGCGTCAGGATGAAGTCGAAACGGTCGAACCAGGTCTGCACGGTGCGGTAGAGCTGTGTCCGCTTGTAGAGCGCGGCCTGAACCTCGGCGCCGGCGTAGGCCTGGCCCTCGCGCACGCCGGCGACGAGGGCCGGGTCCATCATCGCCGCGGACGTCTCGACGTCCTTGGCGAAGCGCACCGCCCAGTTCGACTGCTGCAGGACCCGCCACGTCGGCTCGGCGTTCTCGAACGCCGTGTCGTTCGCCTCTACCGCGCCGCCGAGCGCGCGCATGACGGCGAGCGCCTCCTCGCAGCGCGCACGAACGATGCGGGCGAGGCGCGTGTTCCCGATCAGCGGACGCCACTCGAACCGGAGGCCTTCGAGATCGCCGCCGCGCACGACCTCGGCCTCCGCCCGTGTCGGTACTGTCGCGAGCGAATAGGGATCGCTCGCGTCCGCACCCGACAGCACGTCGAGCATGCGCGCGGTGTCGCGCACGGTGCGGGCCATGATCCCGAGATGGATGAAATTGCCGAACCCGTCGGGAACCTGGTTGTGCGGCAGGAGGCCGAGCGTCGGCTTGAGGCCGACGATGCCGGTGCAGGCGGCCGGGAGCCGGGTCGAGGCGCCGGCGTCGGTCGCGAGCGAGAGCGGCCCGAGCCCCGCGGCGACCGCCGCCGCAGAGCCGCCGCTCGACCCGCCCGCCGTCAACGCGAGATCCCAGGGGTTTCGCGTCACCCCGAACAGCGGCGCATCGGTGACGAGCTTGCTCGCGAACTCGGGCGTCGTCGTCTTGCCGACCACAATGGCCCCGGCGGCCTTGAGACGGCGTACCGCCACCGCATCGGCGGTCGGCACGCTGTTCGCCAGGGTCTTCGATCCGAACGTGGTCGCAATCCCGGCGGTATTGATGATGTCCTTGATGCTGACCGGGACGCCGTGCAGCGAGCCGGCGATCCTGCCCTCGGCGAGTGCCGCATCGGCACGCGTCGCCGCCTCGAGCGCCGCGGCGCGGCTCACGGTGATGTAGGCGTTGAGCGTCGGTTGCGCCGCCTCGATCCGGGCGAGGATGTGCTCGGTTGCTGCGACCGCGGAGATCCGGCGCGCGCGGATGGCGTCGGCCAGCGCGACGGCCGGCGCGAAACTCGGGTCGAAATCGGTCACGGGCTGGCCTCGCGAGCAAAAAGCAGTATACTGACGATAGACGGTTCCGCCGGGCAGGGTCAATTCGGTGTGCCCGGACGGCGAGGACTGCACATGGCTGACATCGCATCGAACATCGATCGTCCGGCACCGCCGCTCGGAACCGAGCTCGACGAACGCCCGGGCTATCTGGTCCGCCGGCTGCACCAGATCCACGTGGCGCTGTTCCTCGAGGAGTGCGGCACCGACGTCACGCCGGTCCAGTACGGTGTTCTGACCGTCCTCTACCGCCACCCGGGAATGGATCAGGCCTCGATCGGCGCCGAAGTCGGGATCGATCGAACGAACGCCGCCGACGTCTTGGCTCGGCTCGAGGCGCGCGGGCTGGTGCGGCGCGCGGTCGGCGCCACCGACCGACGCGTCAAGCACGCTTTCCTGACGCCGAAGGGAATCGCGCTCACGCTGGCGATGGAACCCGCGATGCAGCGCGCCCAGGATCGTCTCCTCGCACCGCTGCCGCCGGAGACGCGGGCCGTCTTCCTCGCGCATCTCGACCGGTTGGTGACCGCCAACAACGCGTTCAGCCGGGCGCCGGCGCGCACCGGCTGGCACGACGACGATCGCTCGCGCGTTGATCCCGATCCGGTCGCGCGATAGTGTTTCGCACCTCTCACAGGAAGGAGCACCGCCATGGCCCAGGAGCCGCTCGGGAAGAAGGGCAACTTTTTCCACATCTATGATTTCTACGTGAAGGCCGGGACAGGCGATGCGTTCCTTCGCGCCTTCGAGGACTTCGACTATTCGGACGACAACCCGATGCACAAATCGTCGGCCCAAGTGAAGGACGGCGTGATGCTCCAGGACACCACGAACGCCGACCATTTCTGGCTGATCGCCGAGTGGGCCGACGTCGACGAGCACGCCCGCATCCTCAAGGTGCTGTCCGGCAAGCTCCGTCCCGAGTTCCTCGACTACATCCTCGATCTCGACAAGGGCGCCTTCGTGCCGAAATACGCGAAGATCGTCTCGAGCACGCCGCAGGAAATTCTTGATCGCGACGGCAAGGCGGCCTGACCGTCGACGCGGCCCGGAACGAGCGCCGCACGGACCGGAACCCGCCGCCCGCATGGGAGGCGGGTTCGCTCTTTTCGGGGTGCGGCGTGTGCGACGGGGCCTTTGGCCCTTTCGCGGTTCCGTCTATTCTCCGCGGGCGAGCATGATCGCCCCGTAAGCCAAGGTGCTTCGATGCAGAACAGCAACCTCAAGGCCCACATTCCCTATGACGATCTTCGCGAGTGGATCGCGGAGGCGGAGCGTCTGGGCGAGGTTCGCGTGCTCAAGGGCCTCAACTGGCAGAACGACATCGCCGACGCCGCCGAGGCGGTGCTGCGGGCCGACCACGGCCCGGCCGTCATTTTCGACGAGGTGCCGGGCTGTCCCAAGGGTCACCGGCTCATCATCAACGTCTTCGCCGGCAAGCGCCGCAACATGACGCTCGGCTTTCCGGCCGAGCTCGACAAGCAGGAGCTCAGCGAGGCTTGCTACCAGTCCTATCAGAAGGAGCGGAAGCTCATCCCGCATGAGATCGTCGACGACGGGCCGATCTTCCAGAACGTCATGACCGGCGACGCCGTCGATGTGACCGTGTTCCCGACGCCGATCTGGCACGCGGCCGACGGCGGGCGCTATATCGGGACCGGCACCTATACCGTCACGCAGGACCCCGACAGCGGTTGGATCAATCTCGGCACCTACCGCGCGATGATCCACGACAAGACGTCGGTCGGCTGCCTGATGGTGCCGGGCAAGCACGGCGCCATCCACCGCGACAAGTATTTCGCGCGCGGCGAGCCGTGCCCCGTCGTGATGATCATCGGCGGCGATCCGATCACGTTCTTCTCCGGCTGCACCGAGATCCCCTACGGTGTCTGCGAGTTCGACATCGTCGGCGGGATGCGCGGCAAGCCGGTCGAGGTTGTCCGCGGCAAGATCACCGGCCTCCCCTTCCCGGCCAATGCCGAGATCGTGCTCGAAGGCTATATCGATCCCAAGACCCGCGTCGTCGAGGGCCCGTTCGGCGAATGGACCGGCTACTATGCCGGCGGCGCACGGCCGGCGCCGGTCATCGACATCAAGGCGATCTATCACCGCAACGAGCCGATCATCCTCGGCTTCCCGCCGATGGGCGCGGGCGCGGACGAGCTGTCGCGCTACCGCGCGATCATGCGCTCGGCGATGCTGAAACAGGACATCAACAACGCCGGCGTCCCCGACGTCACCGGAGTCTGGTGCCACGAGATCGGCTCCTCGCGCCTCCTTCACGGCATCGCCATCCGCCAGCGCTATCCCGGCCACGCCAAGCAGGCGGGCGTCATCGCGAGCCAGGTCGGCGCCAGCGTCTATGCGAACAAGTACGTCGTCGTGGTCGACGACGATGTCGACGTGAGCAACCTCGAGGAGCTGATGTGGGCGATGATCACCCGCTCCGATCCGGCGACCTCGATCGACATCATCCGCAACGCGCGCAACTCGCCCGCCGATGCGCGCCTCACGCCCGAGCAGCGTTCGATCGGCGATCTGACGACCGCGCGCTGCATCATCGACGCGTGCCGGCCGTTCCACTGGCGTGACCAGTTCCCGAAGGTCAACGCGCCGACCATCGAGGAAGCCCGCCGTGCGCGCGAACGCTTCGGCTGGATGCTCGATCCGACGGCACGCGAGAAGGCGTAGCGAGCCCGCCCGCCGATGCAGTGTCGTCTACGCGGAGTAGGCGGCCGGGTCGATCCCGCACATCGTCAGGAAGTGGCGGAGCCGCACGACCTCGTCCTTGGAGATCGAATGGCGGGTGCGCGGGAACGCTGCGGTATGCCCGTTAAGAGACACCGCGATCCTGTCGCCGCCCCGAACCGCGACCTCGGCGCCGAACTCGCGCAGCATCGTTTCAACGTCCTTGATGTCGATGTTGGCGCTGACCGGATGATCGAACAGCGCATGCAATATCTTGCGATGGCGATGGTTCACGTCCCTGCTCCCAGCTGTCCCGACCGTCGGTGACGGCGGGGTCCTCGCCGCTCAAGATGGGGCGCGTCAACGCGCGGCGGGAGACGACGCAGCGCCGCTGCGGCGAAACGCCTCCGCGAACACGCGATCGGGCGACCAGCCGGCCTCGCGCAGGATCCGGATCGTGAACTGCGGTGCGCGCTTGGCGAGACGTCGGCCGGCGTCGTCGACCACCAGCGGGTGATGGTGCCAGCGCGGCACCGGGAGACCGAGGAGCGCCTGGAGAAGACGATGGACGTGCGTCGCCGCAAAGAGATCGGCCCCGCGCGTCACGAGATCGATGCCCTGCGCGGCGTCGTCGACGGTGACCGCGAGGTGATAGCTCGCCTGTGCGTCCTTCCGCGCCAGCACGACGTCGCCGAACATCTCGGGGCGCGTCGTCTGCGTGCCGGCGGCCTCGTCGATCCAGACGAGGGGACCCGCGAGGCGGCTCGCCGCGGCGACATCGAGGCGAAGCGCATGCGCCTCGCCGCTCGCTTTCCGCCGTTCCCGCTCTCCGGGCGAGAGCCGGCGACAGGTGCCGGGATAGATCGGGCCATCCGGACTGGTCGAGACGAGATGGGGCGCCGACACGGCGGTGACGATTTCGGCCTCGATCTCGCGCCGGGTGCAGAAGCACGGGTATAAGATCTCGAGCGCTTCGAGCCGCGCCAGGGCGTCGCGATAGGCATCGAAGCGGCTCGACTGGCGGATCACCGGCGTCGCCCAGGACAAGCCGAGCCAGGCGAGGTCATCGAGGAGCGCCACCTCTAACTCGGGCCGGCAGCGTGTCGTGTCGAGATCCTCGATCCGGACAAGGAACCGGCCACCGGTCCGTGTCGCCGCGTCGCGTGCGAACCGGGCCGCGAGCGCGTGGCCGAAGTGCAGCGGCCCGGTCGGGCTCGGCGCGAAACGCGTCGTCGCGCCGCGTCCGCCGCCCGGAATGACCTCAGAGGAAGTGGCCACCCTTCGACGCCTTGACCGAGAGGTAGAACGCGTTGTGATCGTTCGCCTCGAAGGCATGGGGAACGCGCTCGACGACCGTGATCCCGTGCTGGGCGAGCCCGTCGACCTTCTCGGGGTTGTTAGTCATGAGCCGGACGCTGCGATAGCCCATCAGGCGAAGCATTTCCGCCGCCGGCAGGAACAGCCGCTCGTCGAAGCGGAAACCGAGCCGCTGGTTCGCCTCGAACGTGTCGAAGCCCTGGCCCTGGAGCTGATAGGCGCGGAGCTTGTTGATGAGGCCGATGCCGCGGCCTTCCTGGCGGAGGTACAAGAGGATGCCGGCACCCGTCGCCGCGATCTGCGCGATAGCGCCACGAAGCTGGTCGCCGCAATCGCACTTGAGCGAGCCCAGGAGATCGCCGGTGAAGCACTCCGAATGGATCCGGATGAGAACCGGGCCGGGCCGCGGCGGATCGCCGATCACGATCGCGAGATGCTCGGTGCCGCCGTCGCGCGGCCGGAAGGCGACGATGTTGGTGTTCTCGGCGTCGGCAAGCGGCACCTTCGCGCTGGTCACGAGCCGGAGCGCGGTCGCGTCCGCGATGTCGTAGCCGAGGATCGGATCGATCGGGCAGCGGACCGCCGTGGCCGGCGCCGTCGCGGCCGGCACCAGCATGGCGACCACCGCCGGAAGCAGGCGGGCGATCTTGGCCAGTTGCACCGCGGCCTCGTGGGCGCGGAGCGCGCCGCTCCGCCGCGGCGAGAACGGCCCCCGCAGCGGGTCAGCGAGGTCGCGCGCCGGATCGGCGAGGCTCTGGATCACGCCGGCATCGACATGGCCCTTGACCGGAATGAGGATGACGGCCGGGGTATAGAGACCGAGCTTCAGCGTCGCCGCCCGGTCATGGGTCAGGACCAGGTCCGGTGGCTTCGGCGACAAGGACGCCAGGGCCGCGAGCCGATCCGCGGTGGCGAACTCGGCCGCCAGGACGCAGAGCGCATTGCCTTCGGGGTCTTCGAGGACGACCGGCAGGCCGCGGCGAAGCTCGTCCGCCGCGCGTTCGACGATCACGAGATCGGAGGGAACGAGGGGGCCGAGGTCGCTCAACGCGCAATCCTATCCATCGGGCCCGATCCGCTACCCGGCCGGGCTTGCGGCACTAATACGCGCCGCGCCGACCGGCGGCAACCTGGGACCGCCCGGTCATGCCGCTAGCCAGCACCGCCGACGTCGCGAGGGACTGAAGCCGGCTCGGTTCCGGGCAGCATCGGCACGAACGCGACCGCGAGAACCTCGCGGTCATGCACTACGCCTGACTTGTCCCGGCGGATCAGGCGGAGCGACTGGTGATGCGGGCCCGATCCGATCGGGATGACCATCCGTCCGCCGGGGCGGAGCTGCGCGACCAGAGCGGGCGGAAGGTGGTCCGATGCGGCGGTGACGACGATGGCATCGAACGGCGCCTCCTCGGGCCAGCCGGCGAAACCGTCGCCGGGGCGGATCGTGACCGTCGCAAAGCCGAGATCGGCGAGCCGGCGTGAAGCGGTCTCGGCCAATGCGCCGACGCGCTCGATCGAGAACACCGCCGCCGCGAGCCGAGCGAGGACGGCCGCCTGATAGCCCGACCCCGTGCCGATCTCGAGCACCCGGTCGCACGGCCCCATGTCGACGAGATCCGTCATCAACGCCACCATGAACGGTTGCGAGATGGTCTGTCGATGGCCGATCGGAAGCGGCCGGTCTGCATAGGCGAGGGAGCGCTCCACACACGGCACAAAGAGGTGACGGGGCACTGACCGGATCGCGGCAATGACGCGGACGGCGAGCCTCGATCGCCCCGTCCACACCGCGGTCGCCGCCGCCTCATCCTCGATGGTCGCGATCATCGCATCGATCGCGCGATCGCCGCCGTCGCCATCGATTTCGGCCATCATCGCGCTCGGTTCACGTCCGGGTCTCGATCCTTCCAATCGCCCGAGCGCCGTCGCGACGGGCGGTCATTGCGTACCACACTGTGCCTCATATAATGGCGCGCGCCCGGGCTGCCCACCCCGGCCGGCGCGAAACGCGTCGACGGCTTCGCCACGCCTTCGGTAGGGAACGACCCCGTGGGTCAGATCACCCATACATTGCAGAGCGGCGTATCGCGCGATCTCGCCTCGGTCGCGCCCGACCTCATGCCCGCCGCCGCGGCGAGCCCGGCCCCCGACCCGGTCACGGGTATCCGGACTAAGACTTCCGACTTCATCCTCGAGGGATTCAAGTTTGGGTCGGTCATTTTCGGCACGCCGAGCGGCACGATCACGTGGTCGATTGCGGTGACCAATTTCGTCGCGCGCGAGCAGTACGATTTCACCCTGTCGCGGCTCGGCTTCGAGGCGGCGCCGATCCTCGGCAAGGCATTCGCGACCTGGGCGTCCTACGCCAACTTGACCTTCCTGCAGGTGACAGACGGCCCGGCTGTCGATATCCGCTTCGGCATGGGCAATTTCGACGGCCGGTCCGGTGTTCTGGCACGGACCTCGACGACCTTCTCGGGCGCCGAGACCCTCTATGCCGACATCGAGTTCGACGCCGCCGAGGTGTATTCACCGACCGGTGGCGGGAACTCGGTGAATTTCCGTCAGGTCGCGCTGCACGAGATCGGCCACGCGCTCGGTCTCGACCACGAGGACCGCGTGCCGGCCCTGATGAACTCGATCCTGAGCCCGACCATCACAGGCCCGATCGACGACGACATCGCCGGCATCCGGGCCATCTATGGCGCCGCACCGCCGCCCCCATCGAGCGTTTCCCCCAGCTTCGCGGCCCTCTTCAATGATCAATTCTATCTGGCACAGAATCCGGACGTCGCGGCGGCCGGCGTCAATCCCAAGGCACACTATCTCGCGTTCGGGTCGAAGGAAGGGCGCGATCCGAACAGGCTCTTCGACACCGACTACTACCTCGCGCGCAATCCCGACGTGCGAAACGCCGGCGTCAATCCGCTGGAGCACTACGCGAGCTTCGGATTTCGAGAATCCCGCGATCCCGGCCCATCTTTCGACGTCGATCTCTACCTGCAGGCCAACCAGGACGTGCGGCTGGTCGGGATCGATCCGCTGACGCACTACCTCAATTTCGGCGAGGCCGAAGGACGGGCGATCTTCCCGGCGGTTTGACGCACCGCCAATGCCGCCTCGCACACTCGGATGATATCGAACGATCCACCACAACGCGCTGGTTGACGACCAGGGTCCGCGCGCCAAGAATGGCGCGCCGCGAACGGCAACGAGCGCGATCAAGGATACCAAGAAGCGGAGGCAGTCCCGATGCGGGTTCGCATCACCGAATATCTCGACATCGAACTCGAGTCCGAACGCTGGTGTTGCAACCGCTGCGGACACGACCTCGGCGACGCGCGCGAATCCTACAAGAAAGGCTGTCTCGTCCGCGATCGCGACCCACGCGAGATCCATTTTCCGATCGGACCGAGCAAGGAGTTCAACTTCTCCTTCGATCCCAATTGGATGCGGATCGTCGAGTTCTATTGTCCGGGTTGCGGCGTGATGGTCGAGAACGAGTATCTCCCGCCCGGCCATCCGCTGACCTGGGACATCCAGCTCGACATCGACAAGCTGCGGCAGAGACACGGCGTGACCGGGCCGAAGGTTGCGTCACGCGCGGCCCCGGCCACCAAACGCAAGAAAGTCGCGCGCGGCGGCGCGACCAAGGCGCCACGCAAGAAGGCAAGGCCGGCCGCAAAGGCCACGAAGCGCGCGACTGCGGGACGCCGCAAATGACCATGCGCCTCGGCATTGACGTTGGTGGCACGTTCACCGACGTGGTCTTCCTCAAGGATGGCGAGATCTATCGCGGGAAATCGGATACCACGCACTACGACCTGAAGCTCGGCTTCATGAACGCGACGCGCGTCGCGGTCGGCCGTGCCGGGCTCGAGCTCGAGGAGGCGCTGCGCGGCGCCGACGCCATCGTCTACTCGACGACCGTCGGCACCAACGCGCTGATCGAGCGTCGCGGAACCAAGCTCGGCCTCATCACGACCAAGGGCTTCGAGCACACGGTGCATGTCGGACGCGCCCGCAACTGGGGCGACGGCCTGCCGACGGAGAAGAAGTATGACCGCGGCCGTGCCGTGCGCCCGGTGCCGATCCTGCCGCAAGACCGGATCGTCTCGGTCCAGGAACGGATCGACAATCTCGGCAATGTCATCATCCCGCTCCGCGACGACGATGTCCGGAGGCAAGTCCAGTATCTCGTCGATCAGGGTGTACGCGGCTTCGTCGTCGTGCTCCTCAACGCCTATGTCAATCCGATGCACGAACGGCGCATCGCCGAGCTGATCGCCGAGCAGTACCCGGATTGCTATCTCGGCCATATGCCGATCTTTCTCTCGCACGAGATCTCGCCCAAGAGCGGCGAGTATCGGCGCTCGATGACGGTGA
Source organism: Alphaproteobacteria bacterium (assembly GCA_016869145.1). Classification (GTDB taxonomy): domain Bacteria; phylum Pseudomonadota; class Alphaproteobacteria; order MPNO01; family VGEU01; genus VGEU01. The sequence goes on from VGEU01000002.1 coordinate 26,595, forward strand.
TCATCGACGCCTATCTGCGCGACTTGACCGAGGGTCACCTCCTCCGCCTTTCCGACGACCTCCGCGATGTCGGCTACCGCCGGCCGGTCTTCGTCGCAAAGAACACGGGCGGCCTGTCGTCCTTGTCGCGCACGCAAGCCCTCCACCTCCTCGGCTCCAGCCCGTCGGCGACCGTGATCGGCTCCGACTACATCGGCAAGGCGGTCGGCCACGCCAACGTCGTCGTCTCCGACATGGGCGGCACGAGCTTCGACGTCGGTCTCGTCGTCGAAGGACGCGATCGCGTCTACGAGTACGACCCCGTGGTCGAGCGCTACCGCGTGCAGATCCCCTATGTTGCGCACTGGTCGGTCGGCGCTGGCGGCGGATCGATCGCACGCATCGAGAACGGGGCGCTCCGCGTCGGGCCGCAGAGCGCGGGGTCCAATCCGGGTCCGGCCTGCTACAACCGCGGCGGCGAGGACGCGACGGTCACAGACAGCGACGTCATACTCGGCTATATCAACCCGGACAATTTTCTCGGCGGCAAGCTCCGCATCGACCACGCGCTCGCCGAGCGCGCCGTGCGGACCAAGATCGCCGAGCCGCTCGGCGTGCCGCTCGAGGAAGCGGCGTGGAACATCAAGCGGCTGATCGACGGCTTCATGGGCCAGGAGATGTATCGCATCTGCGCCCTGACATCCGGCCAGGACCCGCGCGACTTCGTTCTTTTCGCCCTCGGCGGCGCGGGCCCCGTCCACGCGACCGGCTATGCCGACGGCACCGACGTCGGGCGCATCGCAACCTTCCCGTTCTCAAGCGTGTTCGGCGCCTTCTCGACGCTGACGCTCGATGTGCTCCAGACCTACGAGAAGACGCTCAACCTCAATCTCTACGCGCACCGCGACGAAAGCTACGCGGTCGACAATATCGCGCGGTTCAACGCCGAGATCGACCGGCTGATGGCCTTCGCACGACGCGACATGACGGAGGAGGGTTTCGACATGGCGGGCGTCCAGCTCCAGGTCGAGATCCACATGTGCTACGGCCAGCAGCGCCAGACGCTCCCCATCCGCGTGCCGAAGGGCCGTCTCGAGAACGCCGCCGACGTCAAATATCTCTGCGATACGTTCAACGCCGCCTACGGCGAAAAATACGGCAAGGGCGCCGTCTATCCGGAGGCGGGCGTCGAGATGGTCGAGATGCGCCTCAACGCGGTCGGCCCGGCGGAGAAGTACCAACTGCGCCAGATCGCGGCCGACACCGATCCGGAGCGGTCGCGGACCGGCACGCGTAACGCATACTGGGGACCGAGCCACGGCTGGATGATGACGCCCGTCTACGCCCGCGAATCGCTCGGTGCCGGCATACGCCTCCCCGGTCCGGTGCTTTGCGAGGCCGAGGACACGGTCATCGTCACACCGCCCGGCTGGACGTTCCGCGTCGACGACTGGAACGTCGGTTGGATCGAGCGGAACGGCTGACGCAGCCCACGCGGCACGGAGATAGAGTGCGGCATGACCACGTTGTTCGAACGCCACGCGCGCCTGTTCGAGGGCTATGTCTACGAGCGCGATGTCTACGGTCGGCGCCCGGGTTGCGATCCCGACCTGATCTGCCGCGGCCTCGAGCCGATCACGGAGATCGAGCGCCGTGGCCTATCGAAGGTCAGCGACGTCGACGTCGATCTCCTCAGCCACAAGCTCACCTCGATCGTCGAGGAGGCGCGCGATGTCTATACCGCGCTCTCGATCTCCGAGGGCGTGATCATGGGCGACATGAACTGCGGTCTGTTCACCGCGTCCGGCGATCCCGTCGCGGTCGGCACCGGGATCTACTTCCACACGCTCCTCAACAACGCCCAGCTCAAATACATTCTCAAATACTACAAGAACGACCCCTCGGTCGGGCTCGCCGACGGCGACGTGTTCTTCTTCAATGAGGAGCTCGCGGGCGGTGTCCACAATCTCGACATGTTCACGGCGATGCCGATCTTCTGGGAGGGCGAGCTCGTCGCATGGGCCGAGGTCGGCGGACACCAGGGCGAGACGGGCTCGATCACCCCGGGCGGGTTCGCGCCGACCGCGAAGTCGCGCTACGAGGAAGGCATCCACCTGCCATGCATGCGGATCGGCCGGAACTTCGAGCTCCGCCAGGATATCCTGGATTTCATGGCAGGCTCGGTCCGCAACGGATTCGTGTTCGTGTCCGACCTCAAGTCGCGGGTCGCGAGCCTGTTCCAGTCGCGCCGCCGCTTCCTGCGCGAGATTGAGCGGCGCGGCGTCGAGGCGGTGTGCGCCGGCATGCGCCGGATTCTGATCCGCGGCGAGGAGCAGGCGCGGGCGCGGATTCGCGAGGTGAACGACGGCATCTTCCGCTCGATCCTGTTCAATGACGAGCACGGCACCTTCTTCGGGCTGAGCCGGATCCCGGTGACGGTGATCAAGGAAGGCGACGAGATGGCGATTCTCGCGCAGGGCGTTTCGCCCCAGTGCGAGGACGGGCCGTTCAACTCGAGCTGGCATCTATCGCGCGCGGCGACGGCGGTCTACCTGTTCTCGTATTTCTTCCGCGGTCTGCCGCCCAATGCCGGGCTGCTCGAGCCGGTCAAGTACTACATCGAGGGTCCGTCGATGCTGAACTCGATGGACGAGCTCGCCCACGGCCTCGCCAACCAGGTCTGCGCCTTCGTCACCCAGAACATGTACATGGCGGGCGCCAAGATGCTGTTCGACAGCCCGTACCGAATCGCGGTTCAGGCGCCGCATTCGCGCAACTACATGCTGCCGATCTTCGCCGGCAAGAACCGCCGCGGCTACTATGGCGCGAACTTCACCGGCACGACCAACGCGGCGGGTGGCGGCGGCCGCTACGACATGGACGGCGAGCCGGCGCTCGGCTTCTACTGGGGGCCGTGGACCGATGCGGGCGAGGTCGAGGATATCGACGAGCGCCTGCCGCACTTCATCCTCGCTCGCCATCTCGACAAGAACTTCCACGGCTATGGCCGCTATCGCGGCGGCACGCCGCTGATGGAGGTCGCGACCGTCTGCGGCGACGACGGCTGCGTGTTCTCGAGCTGGGGCTCGTGCGACAAGGTCACGTTCAATTTCGGCCTGTTCGGCGGCTATGCCGGTCCGCCGAATCCGCGCTTCATCATCCGCAACAGCGATTTCTTCGACCAGATTAAGGCGGGCAAGGACGTCAAGCTCGGCCAGTACCAGCTCCTGACAGAGAAGAACCTCAAGGGCAACTATCTCCTGTCGTCGAGCTCCAAGGACGCCGAGCCTCTGCGTGAGGGCGACATCATCGTCCACAGCGTCGGTGCCGCGGGCGGCTATGGCGATGTGCTCGAGCGCGATCCCGAGGCGGTACTCAAGGACCTGGAGGACGAGCAGATCACCGCCGACGTGGCGGCGAAGATCTACGGCGTCGTCATCGACGCGAAGACCGGCCTGATCGATGCGGTGAAGACCGACAAGCAGCGCGCCGCGATACGCCGCGAGCGCCTGGCGAAGGGAAAGCCGTTCGATCAGTTCATCGCCAAGTGGCTGGCGCTCAAGCCGCCGGCGGAGATCCTGACCCGCTATGGCGGCTGGCCGGAGCCGCAGGTCCCCGGCTATCGCAAGCCGTTCTGGGGCCTTTACACCTAGGCATCGGATCGGCGGCCATGATCTCGCGCGCGACCGTGCCGAACCCGACCCGACCGTCCTCGAGACCGGGCGGCGGTCGTGCACCGACGGATTCCGCCTGATGGCGGCGAAGATCGAGGCACTCCACCGCTCGCTTCGACGCGATCTCTTCGCCCCGATCGCTTTCTCGCTCGGCATCAAGCTCGAGCAGACGAGCTGGGACGAGATCACGGAGGACCCGTCCTTCGCCGCGTTCGTCCTCCAGTCGACGCGCCGGCTGTTCAAGTCCGATGCGCTGTTCACCTGGTTCGACGGTTGGCTCGAGGCCGAGGCCGCGGGACTGGCACCCAAGCGCGATGCGCAGGGCGGGGTCACGACCGCGCCCCAGGCGCCGGCGAGCCTTCCCGATGCCACAGCCTTCGTGAAGGCGACCCCGATCACGCGCGTCCTCGATCTGACCCGGCGCCTCTGCGAGGAGACCCGGAACGAGACCGCCGTCATCGGCTACCTGACCGGCCCGACGACGCTGACGACGCGGCTCGCAGGTGCGGCCGCGCGCGACCCCGAAGCGGTCCGCCGCGTCGCGTCGCTCTCGATCGCGCTCGCCCGACAATATGGCGAGCTTGGCGTATCGGCGCTCGTCCTCGCCGAAGACGTCGCCGTCGCGAGCGCGGAGACGATCCGGCCCTATGACGCGCTGGTCAACGCCGCGGAGTATTACGGCATCCCGACCTATCTTCTCTGCCGGCACGCGATCGATGTCGCCCTGCGGGACGGCCTTCGGAAGCTCGGCTTTCGCGCGGTGGCATCACCCTCGGGTCCCGATCCGACTGTGCAGCTCATCGACGACGGCGCGCTCGGCGATCCGGCACACGCGCCCGCCTGGCTCGCGGCGCGACCGGGCGCGCGTGGATCGAGACTGTTCACGACCGGTTGGGATCTCGCGCCCGACATCTCCCCGGAAGTGGTGATGGGCTGGCGCACGGCGATCGCCGGCGCATGATCGAGCGAAGAACAACCCGAAGCGCGGTGGACACGACATGTACAGCATAGACATCGACATCGGTGGAACCTTCACCGACGGATTCTTCACCGACGGCAAGGACGTCCGCATGGAGAAGGTGCTGTCGACGCCGCACGACATCACCGAGTGCTTCATGAATTGTGTCGCCGCCGGCAGCAACGCGTTCGGCCTCGATCTCGCCGAGTTCCTGCGCCGGTCGTCGGTCGCGCGCGTCTCGACCACGGTCGGCACCAATCTGATCGTACAGCGCTCCGGACCGCGCCTCGGCCTCATCGTCACCACGGGCCACGAACAGGATCTCTACGGCACCGGCAAGGCGCCGATGCTCGACCATTTCGTGCGTCAGGACATGGTGTTCGGCATCAGCGAAAGCGTCGACGACAAGGGCGATGTCGTCCGCCCGCTCGACACCGACGCGCTCCTCGCCGCGGTCCGCGAGCTCGTCCACGCCGGCGCGCGCATGATCGTGATCAGCTTCCGGAACGCCTGGCGCAACGCGGCCAACGAGCATGCCGCGCGCACCGCGATCCGCGCCCGCTATCCGATCCACTATCTGAGGTCGGTGCCGCTGCAGTTGGGGACCGACATCGCCCATGTCGGCGACGACCACAGCCGCACGAACTCGGCGCTCCTCAACGCCTATATCCACAGCGAGATGGCGCGCACGCTCTACCGCGCCGAGGACAAGATCCGGTCGGCTGGCTTCCGCAATCCCCTCCTGATCGTCCATTCGAATGGCGGCAACGCGCGCGTCGCCAAGACCATCGCCCTCAACACGCTTCATTCCGGTCCGGCGGTCGCGGCACGCGGTGCGGCGGAGCTCGCGGGCCTCCTCAAGCTCAAGAAGGTCGTCACCGCCGACATGGGCGGCACCAGCTTCGACATGGCCGTCATCGACAGCGGCGACGTCCGCTACGAGGGCGAGCCCGAGATCGACGGCGTGCGCATCGCGGTGCCGATGATCTCCGTCGATTCGCTCGGCGCGGGCGGCGGCTCGATCGCGCGCGCGAATGACGGGAAGCTCACCGTCGGACCCGATAGTGCCGGCTCCGCACCGGGTCCGGCGAGCTATGCCAAGGGCGGCGTCGAGCCCACCGTGACCGATGCGAACGTCGTTCTCGGCTTCATCGACCCCAACTACTTCCTCGGTGGACGCATGACGCTCGACCGCGCGGCGGCGGAGCGCGCGATCGAGCGCCGCGTCGCGCGCCGGCTCGGCATCTCGGTGCCGGAGGCCGCCTTCGATATCCGCGCCGAGATCAACCGCGCGATGGGCGAGGAGATGAGGCTCCGCCTGCGCGAGCAGGGTCACAAACCGTCCGGGTTCGCGATGTTCGCCTTCGGCGGCGGCGGCCCGCTGCACGGCTGCGCAATCGCCGATCACGTCGGGATTCGCCGGATCGTGGCGTTTCCGTTCGGCTCGGTCTTCAGCGCCTATGGCGGCTCGACGACGAGCGTCCAGCATCACTATGCCAAGACGGTCAACCTCACGACCGGCGGTGTCGCGGAGATCGATGCCGTCCTCGCCGCGCTCCGCGACCAGGCCGAGCGCGACATGGTCGGCGAAGGTTTCGCGCTGTCCGACATCCACTACGCCGCGGGCGTCGAGGTGGTGGTCGGCGCCAAGCGCGCTTGGCACGACAAGAGCGGCAAGCGCGTGCGCGCGAAGGACATCCTCGCCGGTGCCGGTCGCCGGGCGTCGATCGAGCAGATCAGGCTCACGGCCCGTTGCGACGTGCCGCACTGGAACCCCGCCGCGGTCAGGAAGCTCGCCAAGGGCCGGCCGGCTGCGAAGACGCGACGGCCGATCGGCTGGGAGCGCGGACGGGTCACCGACACGCCGATCTACGATCGCGACCGGCTGTCGCCCGGCCATGTCGTCGAAGGCCCGGCGCTGGTCGAGGGTCCGGATACGGCCTATGCTGTTGCGCCGGGTTGGCGTCTCGAGGTGGACCCGTTCGGCAGTCTCGTTATGATCCGGTCCTGAATGATCCGGTCCTGACGGGGGCGATCGGCAACGGGGGCCGACATGGCCGCGGTCCTGGACGGAATGCGCGCCGCCCGCATGAAGCCGACCGGACCGTAGACCGCTGTCGCGGCCGCCCGTCCTGATGTAGGGTCGCGCACGCACGCGACTGGTTGCAAATGGAGGCCCGCATGGCGGGAGCGTTGCAAGGCATCACCGTCATCGAGCTCACCACGATGATCACCGGCCCCTTGTGCGGGCAGATGCTCGGCGACCTCGGCGCCAATGTCATCAAGCTCGAGAACCCCAAGGGCGGCGATCCGTTCCGCAATTTCCGCGGCGGGCTCTACAGCCCCCACTATTGCGCCTACAACCGCAACAAGCGGAGCATCACCGTCGATCTCCGCTCCGAGGCCGGCAAGAAGATCGCGCTCGAGCTGATCGATCGTGCGGACGTGGTGCTCGAGAATTTCCGGCCGGGCGTGATGGATCGGCTCGGTCTCGGGCTGAAGACGCTGCGGGCGCGCAATCCGCGGCTGATCTACGCCTCGATCACCGGGTTCGGAAAGGACGGCCCCTACAAGGATCGGCCCGCCTATGACGCGGTCGCGCAGGCGATCGCCGGCACCTCGAGCCTGTTCGTCGATCCCGAGCGTCCGCAGCTCACTGGCCCGACGATTAGCGACAACCTCACCGGCATCTTCGCCTGCCATGGAATCATGGGCGCCTTGTTCGAGCGCGAGCGGACCGGCGTAGCGCGGACGATCGAGGTCAACATGCTCGAATCGACCGTCGCGCTGTCGCCCGACCCGTTCGCGAATCTCACCCAGCTCTCCATTCCGCAGCATCCGCTGAGCCGCGTCTCTGCGTCGCAGTCCTATGCGCTCCTTTGCGCCGACGGCAAGCTTCTCGCGATCCATCTTTCGTCGCAGGAGAAATTCTGGGAAGGCGTGACAACGGCCTTCGATCGGATGGATCTGCGCCAGGATCCGCGCTTCGCCACGCGCATGTCGCGCATCGAGCACTATGTCGCGCTCGGCGATGAGTTCCGCAAGACCGCGCCGCGTCGCCCGCGGCTCGAGTGGATGCAGCGGCTCGAGGCGAACGACGTGCCGTTCGCGCCGATCAACACGCTCCCAGAGGTGATGGAGGATCCGCAGGTCCGCCACCTCGGCACCTTCTTCGACTACACCCACCCGACCGAGGGCTCGATCCGCGCGATCCGTCGGCCGGTCTGGATCGACGGCTCGCGCGACGACCAGCCGCTGATCCCGCCGCCGACGCTTGGCGAGAACACCGATCAGATACTGGCCGAACTCGGCTATAGTGCCGATCGGATCAAGACGCTCCGCGACGGCGAAATCGTGTGAGCGGCGAAACCGGGGAGATGTCATGAAAGGGGCGCGTCGTTTTCGAGAACAGAAATGGCTCCTCGATTCGGTGATCTCGACCGTCGGGCTCGACTGGGACCAGCTCCGCATGGCCGTGACGGTCGCGCCGTCGGGGTTCGAAGGCGCCGGCGACTGGGCAGTGATCGCGGCCACGGTGAAGCGATTTGACGAGATCACGCCCGGCTTCCACGTCGGCGGCGACCGTCGTCTCGTTCGTGCCCAGGAGGCCGATGCCCGCGGCGACCGGACGAGCGCGCGCGAGTCCTACCTGATCGCGGCCATTTATTACGGCATCGCGCAGTGGCCGATCGACGAGGACAGCGCGCTCAACACGGAGCTCAACGCGAAGAAGATCGCGGCGTTCACAAAATACGCGTCGATGGCCCATCACCGGATCGAGCGGGTCGAGATGCCGATGGGCCGCCACACGATCCCGGGCTGGCTCCACATCCCGGTCGGCGCCACGGCGCCTTTTCCCGTCGTCATCATGTTGCCCGGCATGGACACCTTCAAGGAGAAGCTCGTCTGGGGCTATGGCGACAAGATCCTGGAACGCGGCATGGCCGCGCTCGCGATCGACGGGCCGGGCCAGTCGGAGGCGCTCGTCAACGGGCTCAAGGTGACGGCGGACAACTACGCCGACACCGCGCTCGCCTGCATGAAGTTCATCGAGTCGCGGAAGGATCTCGACGCCGATCGCGTCGGCATTTTCGGGCGCAGCTTCGGGTCCTATTTCGGGACCGTCATGGGCAACGCGCTCGGCGGCAAGCTCCGCGGCGTCGCGGTCGGCCTGCCGTGCCATGAGCCCGGCTGCCACACGATCTTCGAGCAGGCCTCGCCGACCTTCAAGAACCGCTTCATGTATATGGCGGGCTACGATGACGAAGCGGCGTTCGATCGCTTCATCAAGGATTTCGATCTCAGGAAGCGCGTCGGCAACCTGACCTGTCCCTATCTCGTGCTAGGCGGCGAGCTCGACGAGCTGTCGCCGATCCGCCACACCTATGATCTCGTCTCCCACGTCCCGGGGCCGACCGAGCTCGTGATCTACCAGAACGAGCGCCATGCGCCGGGCCGCAGCCCCGCCTCGCAGTTCGGGCCGCACTGGTACACGACGATGGCGGACTGGCTCGGCACGCGGGTGCGCGACCGCAAGGCGCCGACCGCGAACCGCTTCATGTACGTCACCGCGTCGGGCAAGGTCGAGGACCGGCCCTTTCCGACGCGGCGCTAGAACGGTCGCCAGAACCCAAGGACTCGCGATGCTCCGAACCGGCAAGCAGTATGTGGACGCGATAAAGTGTCGTGCCGACGTCTATGTCGGCGGTGAGCGCGTCAAGGACGTCACGACCCATCCGGCGTTCCGCAATTCGGTCGCCTCCGTCGCACGGCTCTACGACGTCACCTCGGACCCGAAGAACCGGGACAGGCTGAGCTATGTCGAAGCCGAGACCGGGACGCGGTGCAACAGCATCTTCCTCCGACCCCGATCGGTCGACGATCTCGCCGCCCGCCGGCGCGTGCACGAGGCGTGGGGTGACGAGACGTGGGGCCTTCTCGGCCGCTCGCCCGACCACGTCGCAGCTTTCATCACGGGCATGGCGTGCAAGCCCGACGTGTTCGATCTGCACAACCAGGGCTTCTCGCGCAACATCACCGACTACTGGCGCTACATCCGCGACAACGACCTCTACCTCGCCTATGCCGTCGTGCCGCCGGCCGGCGCCAAGGGCTCCGAGGCGGTGGCGACGCCGCAGAAGAAGGCGTCGACGGATTCGCAATGGGGCGAGAACGCCGGGCTCCGGGTCGTCAAGGAGGACGATTCGGGCATCACGGTGTGGGGATTCAAGATTCTCGCCACCGCGGCGATCCTCGCCGACGAGGTGCTGGTCGGCAACGTGCTGCCGCTGGCCCCCGGCGAGGAGAAGTCGGCGATCACATTCGCGCTCCCGGTCGATGCGCCCGGCCTCAAGCTTCTGTCGCGCCGGCCCTATGAGAAGCTCGCGCTGAGCGAGCTCGACGACCCGCTCGCCTACCGTTACGACGAGACCGACGCCGTCGTCTTCTGCGACAACGTCAAGGTGCCGTGGGAGCGCGTTTTCGCCCACAACCACATCGATACCGCGCGCGCGATCTTCTACGACACGCCGTCGCACACGCTCGGCAACGCACAGGCCCACATCCGTCTTCTGTCGAAGCTGAGGCTGACCCTCGGTATTGTCCGCAAGATCGCCGAGCAGAACGGTATCGCCCAGATTCCCGCGGTCCGCGACACGATCTTCGGCCTCGGCGTCCGTGTCGCGATGGTCGAGGCGCTTATCGTCGCCCAGGAGGCTCGCCCGCAGCAATGGCCCGACGGCTATGTCTCCCAGGACCGTCAGACCATGTACGCGACGATGTCGTGGACGATGGAGTACTATCCGGAGTTCGTCCGCATCGTGCGCGAGCTCCTCGGCAGCCATCCGTTCCAGCAACCCGCCGACGTCAGCGTGTTCGACAATCCGGTGACCGCCCATATCTTCGCCAAGTTCTCGGTCGGAGATTCGGCGCAGGCTCTCGAGCGCTACAAGCTGATGCGGATCGCCTGGGATCTCGTCGGATCGGAGTTCGCGAGCCGCCACACGCAGTATGAGATGTTCTATGCAGGCCCGCGCCATGTCACGCGCGGACGTTCCGGCTACTATTTTCGCTGGGACGTCGTCGACCGCGAGGCGGAAAAGGCGCTTGCACGGCTTGGCGATTATGACAGGCTGGTGAAGAACCGCGCCCGCGCGCGCGGCTGACATCGCACCACGCCGCAGGGCAGTAAGGCGCATCCGACCGCGATCAGAACGGCCGGACGCCACGGGAGGGAGGATCATGGCGAAACCGTCGACACCGGAGCGCCGCGCGATCGCGGATGGCCGAGGGAGCTGATCTCCATGGCCACGCTCGCGCGAATCCACGACAATCTGACCCGCCTCGGCTTTCAGATCAGCGCCCTCCTGCTCGGTCTCATCACCGTCGTCTACTGCCTCGAGGTGGTGCTGCGATACGTGTTCAACGCGCCTACCACGTGGGGCGGGGAGGCGATCGCCTACTCGCTCTGTATCGGCGTGTTTCTCGCGATGCCGCACGTGACCAAGATCGGCGGGCATGTCGCGGTCACGATCGTCATCGAGAAGACGTCACCGCGGGTCGGGCAGATGATCAGCTGGGTGATCTATCTCCTCGCCTTCGTGTTCTGCGCCATCGGAACCTGGATCAGCCTCGATGAGAACATCCGGCAATATGTCCAGAAGGTGAACCTGATGAAGGTGCACCCCATTCCGCAGTGGTGGATTTCCGTCTTCATCACCTATGGCTTCGCGATGTCGGCGATCCACTATCTCCGCAAGCTCAGCTTGCGGCATTTCGCGGCCGAGCGGCTGACTAGCGGGAAGGTCTAGCCATGGAATGGTGGGCGATCCTTCTTTACGGCATGGCGATCTTGCTCGCCCTGTTCATGTCTGGCGTGCCGATCTACCTGACCTTCCTCGTCATCAATGTCGGCGGCGTCCTCCTTCTCCTCGGCCAGGCCGGCTTCGGCATGTTCGCCAACAGCCTGTTCGAGACGACGAACACCGAGGCCCTGTCGGCGATCGCTCTGTTCATTCTGATGGGTGAGATTCTGTTCCGCTGCGGCGCGATCGACGCGAGCTTCGGGGCGATGGACAAGCTGGTCGGCCGGGTGCGCGGCCGCCAGTTCTTCCTCTGCATCTCGCTCTCGACGTTCATCGGTGCCCTCGCGGGCTCGGCCATGGGGGTCGCCGCCATGCTCGGGCGTAGCCTCTACCCGGCGATGGCGACGCGCGGCTACGACGTCCGCCTTTCGATCGGAACGATCCTTTCCGGCGCGAGCCTCGCGCCCATCATTCCGCCGAGCGTCCTCGTCATCATCATCGGCTCGCTCGCCGACACCTCGATCGCCGACCTCCTGATCGCCGGCATCCTGCCGGGCTTTCTCCTCTCGGCGCTCTTTCTCGGCTACGTGATCATCCGCATTCGTATGAACCCGGGCCTCTATCCGGAGATGTCCAAGGAGCCGTCGCGCGATTCGACGTCACGCGACAAGATCCAGGCGTTCTGGGACCTGATGCCGATCAACCTGATCCTGATCGTCGTGATGGGCTTCATCATGTTCGGGATCTGCACGCCGTCGGAATCGGCGGCGCTCGGTGTCATAGGGGCGGTCATTTCGGCGGTCTACTACCGCACCCTCAGCTGGAAGATGATCTGGGATTCGCTCCTCGAGTCGGCGGCGATCTCGTCGATGGTCATGGTCATCATGGCCTGTGCGACGATGTTCTCGCAGCTTCTCGCCTTCACCGGCGCGACGGTCGCTCTCACCCAGTGGGTCGCGAATCTCGGCCTCGATCCGCTCGCCATGCTGTTCGTCATGCTGGCGATGCCGTTTATCTGGTGCATGTTCTGCGACCAGATCGCGCTCCTGATCGTGATCACGCCGATTTACCAACCGCTCCTCAAGGCGCTCCAATTCGATCCGGTCTGGTTCTGGACATTGATGCTGATCAACGTCACCGTCGGCGGCATGACGCCGCCGTTCGGCTACACCATGTTCGCGTTCAAGGGCGCGGCGCCGGACGTGTCGATGCGCGACATATTCGCCGCGTCTTGGCCGTTCGTCTGGCTCTACGTCCTCAGCATGGTGATCATCGCGCTCTTTCCCGGCGTCGCGACCTGGCTGCCCAAGGTCCTATAGCCGCGATCGCCGCTACTGGCGCGTGTGGAGCCACTTCGCGATCCGGAGCACCGTCTCGTCCTCGCCCTCGCGCCCGATGATCTGGACGCCGACGGGCAGGCCGCGCGGACCGAGGCCGAACGGCACCGTCGCACACGGCAGGTGCATCAGGGTCCAGGCGAGCTGGAAGATCGGATTGCCGGTCGTGCCGAGGCCCTCCGGCGCCTCGCCGGGCGCGCTCGGACAGAGGAACACATCCCAGTCGCCGAACACGGTGTTGATCCCGCGACGGCAGCGCTCGGCGTGATCGACCGCCGCCGCGAGCCGGTCGGGTGGACAGGCGAGCCCGTCCTCGATCATGCCGCGGAGCCGCTCGCTGATCCGATTGCCGTTCGTGCGGTATATCTCGCCGAGATTGCGGGACAGCCCGACATTGAGGATCGTCGCATGCGTCGCAGGGAGGCTCGCATAGGTGTCAGGCAGGCGCACGTCGCCGACCGAGGCGCCGAGTGAGCCGAGCCGCGTCGCCGCACGCGCCACCGCCTCGCGTGACGGCGCTTCGGTCACATCGGTATTGAAGTTCGCGAGCACACCGATCCGCGGTGGACGCGGCAGGGTGTCGGGCACCGGCGGCATCGCGACACCGCGAACGATGCCGTAGAACGCGGCGATATCGTCGAAGCTGCGCGCCATGTAGCCGAGCGTGTCGAAGCTGTTCTCGAGCGCGAGGATGCCGCCGAGATCGACCGTGCCGAAGGTGGGCTTCAGCGCGCACACGCCGCAATAGGCGGCGGGTCGGATCAGCGAGCCGGCGGTCTGGTTGCCGAACGCGATCGGCACCATGCGATCACCGACGGCCGCAGCCGAGCCGCTCGAAGAGCCGCCCGGGGTATGGCCGGCGTTGACCGGGTTCCTCGTCTTGCCGGGTCGGTAGGTCGCGAACTCGGTCGAGACGGTCTTTCCCATCAGCACCGCGCCGGCGGCCTTCATCTTGGCGATGCAGGCGGCGTCCTGGCTCGGCCGGTTGCCGGCGAAGATCTCGCTGCCGTACTCGGTCGGGAGATCGGCGCTGTCGATCACGTCCTTGACGCCGAAGGGAATGCCGTGCAGCGCGCTCCGCGGCGCGACCGCATCGGCGGCGCGCGCCGCGGCGCGCACGCGGTCGGGGTCGATATGGGCCCAGGCCTCGACCTCCGGCTCGCGGCGGCGAACGCGATCGAGGCAGGCTTCCGCGAGTTCCGCCGCGCTCAGCTTGCGCGATCGGATCAAGGCGGCGGCCTCGGTCGCGGTCAGCGTGGTCGGGTCCTGTGCCATCCTCCGTCTCCCGTCTTGGTTTTTGCAGGGGCGGCGTTCGCGCCACAGCTCTGGCGCACTCTGGGATGGTGGCGGCTCGCGTGCAACGAGGACCGGATCGATGCGCGACGGGAAAGAGATCGGAATTTACGCATTATGTAATTTCTTGTTGACATAATTTGCTCTATATGTCAATTATTCTCGTATAGAGGGAATCTATCAACAATCATTCAATCTTTTATGATCCCGCTCGACGTCGATCGGCCCCGACTGTTCCACCGCGAGGTCGTCTTCGCTCGTCGGCCGCGCCTCGAGCACCGGCGCCGCCCAGGACAGGAGGACATCCTCGATCTCGCGCGCGTTGGTGCTGTAGAGATTGAAGGTGCCGGGACGCCGTCCGAACTTGACGCGCTTGACATAGCGCGCGCCGCCACCGGCCAACTGGACGACGCAGAGCTTGCCCAGGCATTCGCTCGGCACGCCGTCGTAGTTGCGCGTGTAGAAGAGGAGCCAGCCCTCCTCGATCGGCAGCATCGAGTCGCCCTCGACTTCGACGGCCACGGTTTTCTGCGGATCCAGGCGGTCCGGGCAGCGCACGAAGCGCGCCGCTTGGCCGAGCGGGTAGTCGTCGACGGCATTGACGACCGATCCGGCGCCGACCTTGCCGACGACCGGCACCCGCATCTCGGGCGCCACCAGATCGACGACGCTGCACCGTAGCTTGGCCGCGATCCCGGCGAGCCGATCCAGCGTGATGCCGACCTTCCCCGTTTCCCAACGATGCACGTTCGCCGCCGACGTGCCGAGCGCCGCGGCGAGTTGGTCGAGGGTCATGTGGCGTCGCTTCCGCCATTCTCTGATTTGCGTTTTCATGCGCTTGCGATCGTCGCCTCGACCTCTCGAATATCATGGCATGAGATGAAAATAACGCAAAACGAAAATTACACAAAATGTAAATTTAACGTGCTCAATCGTTATGTTCATGATATGTTCTTTCCTCGCGCCTGTCCACTCCGTTCAACCCTGGCGAGAAAGTAAATGTCTGAACCCATCGAACGCTCGACCGCCTTGCCCGAACGATCCGGCCCGGCCACCGACCGATCGGCGCCCCGCACATCCGAACGACGGTCCGCCGACCGCCACTCTCCGATCGCGTCGCGGCACCGTCGTGCCGTGCTCGGGTCAGGCGAGGCGGCGATGCGGCGTTGCCTCTCCTGTCAGGTGGTGTTCGCGAGCACGCACGCCGGCAACCGGATCTGCCCGGTCTGCCGCGGCGGCGACGAGTACCAGGCGGCCCCGATGCTGGAGCCCTACGGATCCGCACGGAGCGCCGGCGGTGAAGGTGGATCCGATCCCGATGTCCGACATCGCGGGCCGACGCGACGGTCTTGCGACACGCCCTCGCCCGCGGTCGCTCCGCGACACCGTGCTCCGCCTCGGCGGCGAGGGACGGCTCACGGGCGAGGAGGTGGGCGCCGCTGTCGAGATCCGGGCGATCTGGGAGGCCTTGTCACGCGCCTTGTTCGCGCGGAGCCGGATCGCCACCACGACGCTCGGGGTCCGCTCGACCGTCGGACGCCCGCGCACCCCCTTCGACGGCCTCGGGCGCGCCGAGGAGTTCGCGTGGCGGCGCTGCTACAAGCCCTGGGCGGACGAGATGTCGGTCGAGGTGGTGGCGGGGGTCCGGCGCACCACGCGGCTCCAGATCGCGCTCGATATCGTCGTCGACAACCGCGGCATCCGGGCCGTGGAGACCGCCTACCGGCTGAAGCACGGCACGGCTGTCGGCCACCTCGCCGCGTCTCTCCGCCGCTATGTCGAGATCGCCGAAGACGCGCGGCGGCACATGCGGGCGATACACCCCGTGCGACCCTCACCCGCCGGCGACGATCGCCCTCTGCGCGGTCTCGAACAGCGCCAACGGCGGCCGGTAGAGCCCGGCGCCGAGCCCGCCGTCGAGGCCAGCGGCGTGAACGAGCCCGAGCTCGACCACCGGAGCCGTCCGCGCCGCGACGACCGCATGGACGGATAGGCCGGCGCGTGCGCGCGAGCGCGGAAACGCCGGATGCTCGGCGAGAAGGAGGCGCTCGGGCAACGCGAGAAGATCGGGCGGCGTGAAATCCTTGTGCAGCGCCCGCATGTCGGGGCAGTAGGCGTGCGCCATGGCACCGAGGCCGAAGGCTTCGGCGAGCGCGCTGTCGCCATAGGCGCCGGTGCAGTCGGCGAGGACGTAGGGATCCCGCACCTTGCCGAGCGGCGGCTCGGCCGGCACGGTGAACCAGCGGCGCGGCATGGCGCTCACCTGGAGGCCGAAGCGCGCGCCATTGCCGCCGAAGGCCGTGACGAAGCCGCTGCCGGCGACCCCCTCGGCGGCGCCGAGCGCGAGCCGTGCTGCCGCCATCCAGAAATTGAGATGAAAGATGGGGAACTCGGCGACGAAGGTGCCGACCTTGCCGCCCGCGAAGGCGGCGCCGAGGCGGGTGCGGAGGATCTCGACGAGAAGCTTGTGCGCCTCGAGATGACGAAGATGGGCGTCGTCGCCCCGTGTCAGCGCCTCGTCGACCAGCGGGAACCACGGGATCGGATCCGCCGCCGCCGGCGCGATCGCAGGCGCGACATCGTCGTTGAGGAAGCGCAACAGGTCGATCGCCTCCTGCGACCGCCGGCCATAGCGCGGTGCATGCGCGGCGCCGGTACCGCCGCCGTTGACCGGCGCACAGCTCCGGCGCGCGGGATCGTTTCGATCGGCGAAGGTGAGGACCTTCATCGACGGCGACACGACCGCGGCGAGCGGCGTCGCGACGCGATGGTCCTGGGCCGGCGCAAACCGGATGCCGCCCGATGTGATCAGCGCATCGGCCTCGTCGAGAGAGCGCGCCCATCCCTCGTAGACGCAGGCGACGGCGGCCGAGTTGATGGTAGGCTTCACCAGCGGGAAACCCGGCTCCGCGGGCGGGCCGCTGTGAAGGAGGACACGGTCGCTGAACCCGGTGATTTCGGCGGCTCGGGCGACGCCGGTCCAAGCGGGCGACGCGGCGAAGAACCGCGCGACGGCCGCGCCGTCCTCCTTAGGGACCGTCATGGGCGCCTCCGTTCCGGCCACGACGCCCGGCGGCGCGTCGCCGCGATTCAGGGTTTGGTGGGCGCACCAGGACTCGAACCTGGGACCCGCTGATTAAGAGTCAGCTGCTCTACCGTCTGAGCTATGCGCCCTGGGGGCGCGGTATAGCAAACGGCCCCCCGCTTGTCGAGGCGCCCGGACGCGCGGCAACGTCAGGGCGAATCGCCGTGCCGGTTGATCCGGAGGTCTCGGTGGACATCGGCCGAGAGCAGAAGCCCGAAGCCGATCATCACGCTCAGCATCGCCGTGCCACCGTTCGAGACCAGCGGCAGCGGCACGCCGACGACCGGCAGGAGACCCATCACCATCGCGGTATTGATGAAGACGTAGAGGAAAAACGTTGCCGTGATCCCGATCGCCACCATGCGCCCGAAATGGCTCTGCACGCGCAGACTGATCGCGATGCCGCCGGCGATCAGGAGGATGAAGATGAACAGGAGCGTCAGCCCGCCGAACAGACCGAGCTCCTCGGCGAGCATCGTGAACACGAAATCGGTCTGCTTCTCGGGCAGGAAGTTGAGGTGGCTCTGTGTGCCCTGGAGATAGCCCTTGCCGCTCACCCCGCCCGATCCGAGCGCGATCTTGGACTGAAGGATGTGATAGCCGGCGCCGAGCGGATCGGATTCGGGATCCAGGAAGGTGAGGATGCGCTTCTTCTGGTATTCGCGGAGATGGCCCCACGCGAGCGGTACGACCGCGAGCGCGAGCGCAGCGACGATGCCGAACTTCCACAGCCGGACCCCGGCGACGAAGAACAGCATGGCGCCCGCGAACACCAGCATCATCGCCGTCCCGAGATCGGGCTGGATCAGGACCAGAAGCGCCGGCGCTGCCACCATCGCCGCCGGCACGATCAGATAGAGCGGCCGCGCCACGTTCTCGTAGTTGACGCTATGGAAATAGCGGGCGAGCGCGAGGACGAGCGCGATCTTCATCAGCTCCGACGGTTGGAGCTGCATGAAGCCGAGATTGATCCAGCGCTGCGCGCCCATGCCGATCGAACCGGCGAATTCGACGATCAGGAGAAGGGCGAGGACGACGCCATAGATCGCGTAGGCGTAGCCGAGCCAGAAACGCAGATCGGAGACCGCGAGCGCGATCAGGAGCGCGAGCGCGACGGCGAAGCGCATCAAATGACGGCTCGCCCACGGGTCCCAGTTGCCGTTGCCGGCCGAATAGAGCATCGCCGTGCCGACCGCGGCGATGACGATGAGAAGGAACACCATCGGCCAGCTGATGAGGCCGATCTTGCGTCCGATCGAGCGCTGCCCGGCATCGGCCGACGACGACAGACCGCTCTCGGCCATCAGCGTCGCTCCGTCTCGTTCACGGCGGCGATCCGATCGTCGCCGCGCGGTGCGCGGTCGCGCCGTGACGGGTCGCGCCGCTGCGTCTCGATCAGGATGTCGCGCGCGATCGGCGCCGCGACCTTTGATCCGCCGCCGCCATGCTCGACGATCACGGCCACCGCATATTGCGGCGCGTGCACCGGCGCATAGCCGACGAAGAGCGCGTGGTCGCGCTCCTCCCACGGCAGCTCCTCGTTCTTGAGCACGCGCGTCGCGCGCTCCGCCTTGGTGATACGGCGCACCTGCGAGGTGCCGGTCTTGCCCCCCATCTCCTTTCCAACCTCGGCGATGCGCGCGCCATAGGCGGTGCCGGAGCGGCTGTTGGTGACCTGGTTCATGCCCTCGAGCACGACGCGGAGCGCCGATGGCGGAATGCCGAGAGCGGGCGCCTCGCCGGCACGATGGACGCGCGCACTCTCCCCGCTCGCGTCCGACAGGGTGAGATGCGGGACCACCGCGCGGCCGCCGTTGACGAGGCGCGCGGTCATCGTCGCGAGCTGCAGCGGGGTGGTCGTGATATAGCCCTGGCCGATACCGGCGACGAGCGTCTCGCCCTGCTGCCAGTTCTCGCCGAACGTCGCGCGCTTCCACGCCCGCGTCGGGATCAGCCCCGGCTTTTCGCCCGGGATGTCGAGCCCGAGGGTCCGACCGAGTCCGAGCTTCAAGGACATCGCTTGGATGCGATCGACGCCGACGCGACGCGCGAGCTCGTAGAAATAGACGTCACAGGACTGGGCCAGCCCCGAGATCATGTCCATGGGACCGTGGCCGTGCTTCTTCCAGCAATGGAACCGCGCGTTGCCGAGCTCGGTGTAGCCGCTGCACGTGATGCGCGTCGCGGGCGTCACCGCACCGGCCTCGAGCGCGGCGAGCGCCACCACCATCTTGAACGTCGACCCCGGTGCGTACTGCCCCGCGATCGCCTTGTTGGTCAACGGTCCGCGCGGGTCGCGCGTGAGCTCGCGCCACATCGTGGCCGACAGCCCCTGGCTGAAAGCGTTCGGATCGTAGCTCGGCCAGGACGCGAGCACGAGGATATCGCCGTTGTGGACGTCGATGACCACCGCCGCCGCCGATTCCTCCGCCTTGAGCCTTTCCATCGCGACACGCTGCAGCTCGATGTCGAGCGTCAGCGTCACGTCGGCGCCGGGCGTGCCCTCCTCGCGGTAGATCTCGCGGATCGGCCTGCCGACGGCATTGACCTCGACCTGGCTGTTCCCTGCCTTGCCGCGGAGCCCCGTCTCGTGGAACCGCTCGACACCGGTCTTGCCGATCCTGAAACCGGGCAGCTCGAGCAGCGGGTCGCCGTCGAGATCGCGCTCGGCGGCGGCGGCGACGTAGCCGAGGACGTTGGCGGCGTCGATACCGAACGGATACTCGCGCGTCTGCCCCACCTCGATGCGCACGCCGGGAAGGTCCGGGGCATTGACCTCGATCCGCGACACATCGGACCAGTTCAGATTCTCCCGCACCGTGACCGGCACGAACCGCCTGATGCGCTTGAGCTCGCGATAGATGCGCTGGCGATCGGCATCGGTGACCGTCGTCATCTCCGACAGGATATCGAGCGTCCGATCGACGTCCTGCGCCTGCTCGGCGACGAGCAGCATCCGATAGTTCTCGCGGTTGATCGCGAGCGGCTGTCCGGTGCGGTCGAGGATCCAGCCGCGTGGCGGCGCGAGAAGCCGGACGTTGATCCGGTTGTCCTCGGCGAGAAGCGTGTATTTCTCGGACTCGAGGACCTGCAGCTGATAGAGCCGCGCGCCGAGCAACCCGAACAACGCCATCTGCCCGCCGGCGAGGATCGCCACCCGGCGTGAGAAGCCGCGATACTGGCCGTTGTCGCGATACATGGCCACGCGATCCCTCACCGCAGGATGTACTGGTGGAGACGCGCGAAGAACCAGACGAGCACCGGACACGCGCCGAGGGTGAGGAAGAACTGGAACACCGCGGGCAGCGGATCGACGAACGTGAATGCGAGACCCATGGTCACGAGCCACATGAGCGCGGCGGCGCCGGCGGCGATCATGGTGAACGCCCACCAGACGACGAGGAAGGACTTCCCGATGAAGAACCGTTGCTGGTTCGACACCACGTGGTGGACGGTGACCAGGATCAGCGCATGGAGCCCGAGCGGCGTGCCGGCGAGAACGTCCTGGAACAGTCCGATCCCGAACGCGACCGAGAGCGGCAAGAGGTCGGGCCGGAAGATCGCCCAGTAGAACACCACCACGAGGACGAGATTCGGCGCGATCCGCCAATAGCCCGGAAGGCCCAGCGGCAGCGTCGACATCAGCACCAGCGTGACGCAGAGCGCGATCGGCGTGCAATTCCGTGCGGTGCGATCGAGCCGCTGGAGGAACTCGACGATCACGGCCGCTTTCTCGCCGGCGCCGCCCTCTCTGCGGGCAGCACGCCCTCGATGCCGGGATAGTTGATCACGCGCACGGTCTCGATCCGGTCGAGATCGACCAGCGGGCGCACGCGGATCACGCCCTCCCCGACCGAGCCGACGACGCCGATCGGGATCCCGGGCGGGAACACGCCGCCCTGGCCCGAGGTGACGATGCGATCGCCCGGCGCGACGACCGAGTTCTGCGGCAGGAACACCAGACGCGGGTCGCGGGTGTTGTCGCCGGCGAGAATGCCGTTGTCGCGGGAGGATTCGACCAGGACCGGGATGCGCGAGTTGAGGTCGGTCACGAGAAGGACGCGCGCGGAGCGCTCGCCCACGGTCGTGATGCGTCCGGCGAGCCCCGCGCCCGTGACCACCGCCTGCCCGCGGCCGACGCCGTCGCGCGAACCGGCGTTGATCAGCATCGAGTGGACGAACACGCCGCTCGAATCGGCGAAGATCCGCGCCGTGATCGCCGTCGCGTTCGGATCGGGCACGAACTCGAGAAGTGTCCGGTAGTGCGCGTTTTCATGCGTGAGGCGGAGCGCGATCGTCTGCCACTCGAGAAGCCGCGCGTTCTGCTCGCGAAGTCGCGTGTTCTCCTCGCGGAGGCTGAACAGATCGTGCAGGGTCTCGATCCCGCGCGAGACGGCCGCGAGCGGCTCTGCGGCGACATGCATCAGCGGCGAGACGACATCGACGATGCCGCCGCGCACGCGCTCGATGACGACGGTCTCGGCCTTGCCGAGCAGCATCAGCGCGAAGGCGGAGAGCACCAGGAGGAAGAAGGCGAAGCGCTGCGCGAGGGCGCGCAGGGGGACTGCGATCCGCGTCGCCGTGCCTGTGCGCTGCTTGGCCATCTTCGTTTCGCTCCGCGCTGCGGCCGGTGGATCCGGTTTCGACGATTGTGGGTCGCGAAGGCGTTAAGGCGCCGTTAATACATCGTCGTGAGGACCTTTCGGAGCGTCTTCATCTCCTCGAGACAGCGGCCGGTGCCGAGCGCGACGCACGACAGCGGCTCGTCCGCCCGCGTCACCGGCAGTCCGGTCGCGTGGCGAAGCACGAGGTCGATGTTGCCGAGGAGCGCCCCGCCGCCGGTCAGCACGATCCCCTTGTCGACGATGTCGGCGGCGAGCTCGGGGGCGGTGTGCTCGAGCGCCACCTTGACCGCCTCGATGATCGCGCTCACCGGCTCGGCCAGGCTCTCTGCGATCTGGCGCTCGCTGATCACGATCTCCTTGGGCACCCCGTTCATCAGATCGCGCCCCTTGATCTCCATGAGCGCGCCCTCGCCGTCGGCCGGCACGCAGGCCGAGCCGATCTCCTTCTTGATTCGCTCGGCGCTGCTCTCGCCGATGAGGAGGTTATGGTTGCGCCGGATATAGGCGATGATCGCCTCGTCCATCTTGTCGCCGCCGACGCGGACCGAGCGCGAATAGACGATCCCGCCGAGCGACAGCACCGCGACCTCGGTCGTGCCGCCGCCGATGTCGACCACCATCGAGCCCGTCGGCTCGGTGACCGGGAGCCCGGCGCCGATCGCCGCGGCCATCGGTTCCTCGATCAGGAAGACGCGGCGCGCGCCGGCGCTTTCCGCCGATTCCTGGATCGCGCGGCGCTCCACCGCGGTCGAGCCCGACGGCACGCACACGATCACCTGCGGGCTCGCGAAGCTGCGGCGGTTGTGCACCTTCCGGATGAAGTGCTTGATCATCTCCTCGGCGATCTCGAAATCGGCGATCACGCCGTCGCGGAGCGGACGGATGGCTTCGATATTGCCGGGGGTTCGGCCGAGCATCATCTTCGCCTCGTTGCCGACCGCGAGGACCTGCTTCTTGCCCTTGACGGTCGCGATGGCGACGACCGAGGGCTCGTTCAGAACGATCCCTCGGCCCTTGACATAGACGAGCGTATTGGCGGTACCCAGATCCATCGCCATATCGGCAGACAGCATGCCGAGCAGCCTGGAAAACATCGCGATCTGTTCACTCCATCGTCAACGGCTCGGCAGCCGGCGGCGCCGGCGCCCGCCCTGATTGCCTTGGCGTCGACCCGGGATTTCGGTTCTACGCGCTGAGAGCCTTCGGTACTGTTTTCTCTCTCTTTACTAACAGTTTGTTTAACGCGTTCACATAGGCGCGCGCGGCACTGACGAGCGTGTCGGTATCGGCACCCTGGCCGTTGACCGTCTTGCCGCCTTCCTCGAGCCGGACCGTGACCTCAGCCTGGGCATCGGTCCCCTCGGTCACCGCGTTCACCTGGAACAGCTGCAGCTTCACCTCGTGCGGGAACAGCGCCTTGATCGCGTTGAAGGTGGCATCGACCGGGCCGTCCCCGGTCGCCGTGGTTTGGCGGACCTCGCCGTCGATGTCGAGCTCGAGATCGGCAGTCGGCGCCCCGCGCGAGCCACAGACGATCTGGAGCGAGACGAACTTCACCCGGTCGTGGCGCCGCATCACCTCGTCGTCGACGAGGGCGACGATATCCTCGTCGAACACGTCCTTCTTCTTGTCGGCGAGGACCTTGAAGCGGCGGAACGCCTCCTGGACCGCGTTGTCGCCGAGCTCGTAGCCGAGCTCCTTCAGCTTCACCTTGAAGGCGTGCCGGCCGGAGTGCTTGCCCATCACGAGCGTCGACTTGGTGAGGCCGATCGATTCGGGCGTCATGATCTCGTAGGTTCCGGCATGCTTGAGCATGCCGTCCTGGTGGATGCCCGATTCGTGCGCGAACGCGTTGGCGCCGACGATCGCCTTGTTCGGCTGGACGACGAAGCCGGTGACCGTCGAGACCAGGCGCGAGGCCTTGGTGATCATCTTGGTGTTGATGCCGGTCGTGTAGGGCATCGAATCAGCGCGGGTGCGCAGCGCCATCACGACCTCCTCGAGCGCGGCGTTGCCCGCGCGCTCGCCGAGACCGTTGATCGTGCACTCGATCTGTCGGGCGCCGCCGGCGACGCCGGCGAGCGAGTTTGCCACCGCGAGGCCGAGATCGTTGTGGCAATGGGTCGAGAACACGGCCTTGTCGCTGTTCGGCACGCGCTCGCGCAGCATGCGGAACACCGCGCCATATTCCTCCGGAACCGCATAGCCGACGGTGTCGGGAATGTTGATGGTCCGCGCCCCCGACTTGATCGCCGCCTCGACGCAGCGGCACAGGAAGTCGTGCTCGGTGCGCGAGCCGTCTTCGGCCGACCATTCGACATCATCGGTGAAGCGGCGCGCATGGGTCACGCTGTCGACGACCGCCTGATGCACCTCCTCCGGGCTCATCTGCAGCTTGAACTTCATGTGCAGCGGGCTCGTGGAGATGAAGGTGTGGATGCGCGCACGCCTGGCGGGCTTCAACGCCTCGCCGGCGCGATCGATGTCGCCGCGACTCGACCGCGCGAGGCCGCACACGACCGCGTCCTTAATCAGCTTCGAGACCTCGGAGACGGAGGCGAAGTCACCCGGCGAGGCGATCGGGAAGCCGGCCTCGATCACGTCGACGCCGAGCTCCTGGAGGAGCTCCGCGATCTTCAACTTCTCGTCGAGGTTCATGGAGGCGCCCGGCGATTGCTCGCCGTCGCGGAGCGTGGTGTCGAATATCGTGACGCGGTTCGCGTCGGTCTTGGTGCTCATGGATGAGCTCCCTTTCAACCTTCGTTGCGGACTTAGGTGGATTGGCGGCATTTTTCCCCTGATCCCGTGCGTCACGCGGACGCCGGTCAGGGGCACCTAAGTCGCAGAACCCCGTCGCCACCCTGGTTGTTGATGCCGAGCGCAGGCATGACCGGCCGCGTCGCCGCGGCGGCGCCGTTCGCATCCCCCCTCGTGTGCCGTCCGCGACATCGGGATGACCTTGCACTCGATCCGTCTAGGTATTTGTCCACTAGGTACGGGTCCACGCGCCGCGGCGGCGCCGTTCGCATCCCCCCTCGTGTGCCGTCCGCGACATCGGGATGACCTTGCACTCGATCCGTCTAGGTATTTGTCCACTAGGTACGGGTCCACGCGCCGCGCCGGCGCTGGTCGCCGCCGTCGGTCGTGGCCGAATGCCTATGTCTACGCCATGTCGCCGCGCCGTCGCAACGGAATTGTGGAAAACCCGCGATTTCTTGCGGGTTCCAGCGTGTTGCGACGACCGGGCGGCGTTAGTTCCGTGTC
Organism: Alphaproteobacteria bacterium; assembly: GCA_016869145.1. GTDB lineage: Bacteria > Pseudomonadota > Alphaproteobacteria > MPNO01 > VGEU01 > VGEU01. The sequence goes on from VGEU01000002.1 coordinate 51,613, forward strand.
TTGTCGACCAGCCGGCGCTCCTTGATCCAGGGCATCATGTCGCGGAGCCGCTCGCCGACCTTCTCGATGTCGTGCTCGGCGCCGCCGCGGCGCATGGCCTTAAAGCTCGGCTGCCCGGCCTGGTTCTCGAGCACCCACTCGCGGGCGAAGCGGCCGGACTGGATTTCCTCCAGGATCTTCTTCATCTCGGTCTTGACCGCGTCGGTCACGATCCGCGGGCCGCGGGTATAGTCGCCATACTCCGCGGTATTCGAGATCGAGTAGCGCATGTTGGCGATGCCGCCCTCGTAGATCAGATCGACGATCAGCTTCACCTCGTGCAGGCACTCGAAATAGGCCATCTCGGGGGCGTAGCCGGCTTCGACCAGGGTCTCGTATCCGGCCATGATCAGGGCCGAGAGCCCGCCGCAGAGCACCACCTGCTCGCCGAACAGATCGGTTTCGCACTCCTCGCGGAAGCTGGTCTCGATCACGCCGGCGCGGCCACCGCCGATCGCCGCGGCGTAGGACAAGCCGAGGTCGAGGGCGCGGCCCGAGGCGTCCTGCGAGACCGCGAGGAGACAGGGAACGCCGCCGCCGCGCTGGTATTCCGACCGCACCGTGTGGCCAGGCCCCTTCGGTGCGACCATGAAGACGTCGAGGTCGCCCCGCGGCTCGATCAGCCGGAAATGGATGTTGAGGCCGTGCGCGAAGGCGAGCGCGGCGCCCTTGCGGAGGTTGTCGCGAAGCTCGTCCTGATAGAGCCGCGCCTGGTGCTCGTCGGGCGTGAGCACCATCACGACGTCGGCCCATTTCGCCGCTTCGGCCGGCGAGACGACCTTGAAGTTGGAGCCCTCGGCCTTCTTGGCGCTGGCCGAGCCGGGTCGGAGCGCCACCACGACATCCTTGACGCCGCTGTCGCGAAGGTTGATCGCGTGAGCGTGGCCCTGGCTGCCGTAGCCGACGATCGCGACCTTCTTCGACTTGACCAGGTTCACATCGGCGTCACGGTCATAATAGACGCGCATGGCTTTCCTCTTTCCGTTCGTTGCGTCGTGCGGCCCCTTTGGACGGCCTCCGATCAAGCGCGATCGGATGCCGCGCGAGAGACTTCGATGGTCGCATGCCCGGCGGCGAACCGGATTCCACGTCGCCGGACAATGCTTCAGAGGGCCTTGGAGCCGCGGGCGATCGCGACCACGCCGGTGCGTGACACATCGACGAGGCCGAGCGGCTCCATCAGCCTGATGAAGGCGTTGAGCTTATCGGTCGAGCCCGAGATCTCGAACACGAAGGAATCGTTGGTCGAATCGATCGCGCGGGCGCGGAAGATGTCGGCGATGCGGAGCGATTCGACGCGCCGATCGCCGACGCCCGCGACCTTGACCAGCGCGAGCTCGCGCTCGACATGTGGTCCGTCCTGCGACAGATCGACGACGCGATGGACCGGCACGAGGCGTTCGAGCTGGGCCTTGATCTGCTCGATGATCATCGGCGTACCGACGGTCACCACCGTGATGCGCGACAGCGCGTTCGCCTTGTCGACCTCGGCGACCGTCAGGCTCTCGATATTGTAGCCGCGCCCCGAGAACAACCCGATGACCCGCGCGAGCACGCCGGCCTCGTTGTCGACGAGGACGCTGATGGTGTGTCGTTCGACCTGTTCCACGATCTCTGTCCGACGCGCCGGTCCGGCTCAGACCAGCACCATGCCTTCCTCGGAGATCGGCCGCTTGGCCTCGTCATCGGGGCCGAGCAGCATCTCGTTGTGGGCCGCCCCCGACGGGATCATCGGGAAGCAGTTCTCGGTCTGGTCGACCTGGATGTCGGCAATCACCGGCTTGTCGACGGCGATCATCTCGGCGATCACGCCGTCGACGTCGCCGGGTTTGGTTGCGCGCAGCCCGACGCCACCGAACGCCTCGGCGAGCTTGACGAAGTCGGGGAGCGCCGCGGTGTAGCTCTCCGAATAGCGTCCGCCGTGCAGGAGTTCCTGCCACTGGCGAACCATGCCCATCCACTGGTTGTTGATGATGAACACCTTGACCGGCAAGCGGTGCTGGATCGCGGTCGACATCTCCTGGATGTTCATCAGGATCGAGGCCTCGCCCGCGATATCGATGACGAGCGCCTTCGGGTGCGCGATCTGCACGCCGATCGCGGCCGGCAGGCCATAGCCCATGGTGCCGAGCCCGCCCGATGTCATCCAGCGGTTCGGCTCCTCGAACTTGAAGAACTGTGCCGCCCACATCTGGTGCTGGCCGACCTCGGTGGTGATGTAGACGTCGCGGTCCTTGACGTGCTCGTAGAGGCGCTGGATCGCATATTGCGGCTTGATGATCGAATCCGAGCCCGCGTAGCGGAGACAGTCGCGCGCGCGCCATTGATCGATCTGCGTCCACCAGGCGGCGATCGCCTTGCGGTCGGGGCTCAACTTCTTGGCCTTCCAGCGCGCGATCAGGGCCTCGAGCACGTGCGTCGCGTCGCCGACCAGCGGCACCTCGACCGGCACGTTCTTGTTGATCGACGACGAATCGATGTCGACATGGATTCTCTTCGAGTTGGGCGAGAAGGCGGCGAGGCGCCCGGTGACGCGATCGTCGAACCGCGCACCGACATTGATCAGGACGTCGCAACCGTGCATCGCGAGGTTCGACTCGTACGTGCCGTGCATGCCGACCATGCCGAGGAACTGGCGGTCGGACGCCGGATAGGCGCCGAGCCCCATCAGCGTCAGCGTGATGGGATAGCCGGTCATCTGCACCAAGCGGCGCAGGAGCTCGGACGCCTTCGGGCCGGAATTGATCACACCGCCGCCGCAGTAGAAGAGCGGCCGCCGCGCGTTGGCGATCAGATCGACGGCGCGGTCGATCGCATCGGGATCGGCGTCGAGACGCGGCTGGTAGCGCTTGTGCTGCACCTTGATGGCCTGGCCCGAATAGGTGTGGAGGGCCATCAGGATGTCCTTGGGCAGATCGACCAGCACCGGACCCGGCCGCCCGCTCCGCGCGACGTAGAAGGCCTCGTGCATGACCCGCTCGAGGTCCTCGATCTTCTTCACGAGATAGTTGTGCTTGGTGCAGGGCCGCGTGATGCCGGTGGTATCGGCCTCCTGGAAGGCGTCGTTGCCGATGAGGTGGGTCGGGACCTGGCCGGTGAGGCAGACCAGCGGGATCGAATCCATGAACGCGTCGGTCAGGCCGGTCACGATGTTGGTCGCGCCGGGGCCGGAGGTGACCAGAACCACGCCGACCTTGCCGGTCGAGCGCGCATAGCCCTCGGCCATGTGGACGGCGCCGCCCTCCTCGCGCACCAGGATGTGGCGGACGGAGTTCTGCTTGAACAGCGCGTCATAGATCGGGAGAACGGCGCCTCCGGGATAGCCGAAGATGACGTCGACGCCCTGGTCCACGAGCGCCCGGATGGCGATTTCGGACCCTGTCATCGGCTGTTCGGACATGACGCACAAACCTCTCCGTCTATCGGCTCTCGCCGGTAATCGCCTGGATGTTCCCTCGCGTGGATCGCTGGTGCCTGCTAGGCCGCCCGAAGCGGCGCGAAACCGGTCCCGAACGGCCGACTCGCCGACCAGCGCGGCGGAACCTATCCGCTCAACCGTCGAGGGTCAATAGGGAAGCGCTAATAAATGCAAAGATTCCCGGCCCGTGACTTTCCGAATATTTCTCACCGATCCGGACATCGGGTCGCAGCTGGTGGCGAAACCAGGTCGCCTGACGCTTGGCATAGCGGCAGGTCGCGGCCACCGTCGCGGCCTCGGCCTCGGCGAGCGATGCCCGCCCGGCGAGATGGTCCGCAAGCTCCCGGACCCCGAGCGCCTTCCGCGCCGGCAGCCGGTCGTCACCGGCGATCGCGATGAGCCGCCGTACCTCGTCGAGGGCCCCGCCCGCGACCATGCGGCGGAGCCGGGCGGCGACGGCCTCGCGCACGGCGGCGCGATCCGGATCGACCAGGATCACGACGAAGCGACCCGCGACCGCCAGGGTCTCCGGCTCCTTCTGCCACGACGACAGCGACCGACCGGTGGCCAGGAGGACCTCCCAGGCCCGGCGCACGCGCTGCGTGTCGGCCGGCGCGATCCGCGCGGCCATCGCCGGATCTTCGGCCGCGAGGCGCGCGTGGAGCCCGCGTTGGCCGAGCCGGGCGAGGGTACGGCCGGCCTCCGCCTGGACCTCGGACGGGACCTCCGGGATCGGCGCGAGACCGCGCATGAGCGCGTTCAGATAGAACCCCGTGCCGCCGACGACGACGGGCAATCGGCCGCGCGCCCGAGCCTCCGCGATCGCTGCCGTTGCCAAACGGCTCCAGCGCCCGGCCGAACAGGGCTCGGTCGGGTCGAGGAATCCGAACAAAAGGTGCGGCAGCCTCACCTGGGCAGCCGCGTCCGGCTGGTCGGTCAGCACCTCGATCCCTCGATAGACCTGCATCGCGTCGGCGTTGACGACGGTGCCGTCAAATCGCGCCGCGAGATCGAGCGCAAGTGCGGACTTGCCGCTCGCTGTCGGCCCGGCGATAACGACCACCAGCCGAGCGGTGTCACGGACATCGCCCGACGCCCCTTCGATCACGACGCCCATCTTGTTTCCGTCCGCGGGGTTCGGCCATGCAGGACGTCGCCACGCTTCTCACCGCAACGTCGCGGGCCGATCTGACCGACCGCGATGCCGCCGCCGTGCGCGCGGCGATCGCGCAATCCGGCGCGACACCGATCGCGACGCAATGGCTGTCGCCGCAGATCGCCTGCGACGTCGTGTTTACGGGCGCGAACCGGGGCGATGTGTCGGCGGCGTTGCGCAAGACGTTCGCCGACGCGGCCTTCGATCTCGTCGTTCAGCGGCGGCCCGGACGGCGCAAGGACCTCCTCGTCGCCGACATGGACGCGACGATCATCGCCGAGGAGACGCTCGACGAACTTGCCGCGGTCGCCGGCCTCCGCGACCGCATCGCACCGATCACCCAACGCGCGATGAACGGCGAGATCGGGTTCGAGGAAGCGATGCGCCTGCGCGTGCGGATGCTCGAGGGAGTCCATGTTTCCCAGCTCGAATCGACATTCGACCGCATCAGCATGACCCCCGGCGCGCGCACGCTGGTGCAGACCATGCGCGCGCACGGCTCCTATACCTTGCTGCTGTCGGGCGGGTTCAGCTATTTCACGAGCCGGATCCGCGGCGCGATCGGTTTCGATCGCGACATCGGGAACGACATCGCGATCGAAGGCGACCAGCTCACCGGTGCGATCGACGGCCCGGTCCTCGCGCCCGGCGCGAAGCACGCCGCGCTCGTTCGGATCGCCGCCGAGCGCCATGTGCCGCTCTCCGAGACGCTCGCCGTCGGCGACGGCGCCAACGATATCGGCATGCTGCAGGCCGCAGGGCTCGGCGTCGCCTACCGGCCGAAGCCGGTCGTCGCCGCCGCGGTCGCGGTCCAGCTTCGCCACGCCGATCTCACCGGGCTTCTCTACCTGCAGGGCTATAGCCAGCAGGAGTTCCGGCGCTAGCGCGGACCACGCCGTCACGCGGGCGACCCGATCACCCCTTGTTGTCGACCCGAAGCGCCACGAAACGCTGGTTCCCCTCGGTCTCGAGCAGGACGAGGATCGTCTTCATCTTCGCCTTGCGCGCGTTCTCGACCTTCTGGCGGACCTGGTTCGGGGTCTTCACGACCTCCTGCTCGGGACCGATCTTGCGAATGATGTCGCCGGGTCGGATCCGGCGCTCGGCGGCCGGGCTGTCGTCCTCGACCTTGGTCACGACCACGCCGTCGGTGACATCCGGAAGCTTGAACCGCGACCGGAGATCGGGCGACATCGGCTCGAGCACGAGACCGAGCGTCGCGACGCTCGGTCCGCCCCCCGAAGGCGCATCGGGGCGCGACGACGCGGCCGCCACCTTCTCGTCCTCGGGGAATTCGCCGACCGCGACCTGCAAGGCGACTTTGCGGCCCTTGCGCCACACCTCGATCGGCACCGCACGCCCGACCGGCGTCTCCGCGACGACCCGGGGCAGCGTCCGCATCTCGTTGATGTCCTTGCCGTTGAACTTGAGGATGACGTCGCCGACCTCGATCTTGGCCTTTTCCGCGGGACCGCCTTCGGTGAGGTTCGCGACCAGGGCGCCGTTGACGCCGTCGAGGCCGAGGCCCTGCGCGATCTCCTCGGTCACGGTCTGGATGCGGACACCGATCCAACCGCGGCGGGCGCGGCCGAACTCCTGCAGCTGGGCGACGATCGGCTTGGCGAGATTGGCCGGGATCGCGAAGCCGATGCCGACGCTGCCGCCCGACGGCGAGTAGATCGCCGTGTTGACGCCGATCACCTCGCCGGCGAGGTTGAACATCGGGCCGCCCGAGTTGCCACGGTTGATCGAGGCATCGGTCTGGATGAAGTCGTCATAGGGTCCCGAGTTGATGTCGCGCGAGCGGGCCGAGATGATGCCCGCGGTCACGCTGCCACCGAGACCGAACGGATTGCCGATCGCGAGCACCCAGTCGCCGACGCGCGAGCGGTCCGAATCGCCAAATCGCACCGCCGGCAAAGGCTTCGGCGGATCGACCTTGAGCACGGCGAGATCGGTCATCTGGTCGCGACCGACCATGCGTGCCTTGAGGTTGGTGTTGTCCTGGAGTGTCACCGAGATCTCGTCGGCCTCGGCGATGACATGGTTGTTGGTGATGATCACGCCCGCCGGGTCGATGATGAAGCCCGAGCCCAGCGACGTCGCCCGCCGTTCCGGCGTGTCGCGCCGCTGCTGGCGGTCGAAGAACTCGCGGAAGAACTCCTCGAACGGCGAGCCGGGTGGAAAGCGCGGGATCTCGAGGCCCGGTCCCTGGCCCTGACCCGGACCGCGCTCGCGCCCGCGGACGACCTGGGTGGTCGAGATGTTGACCACCGACGGAAGAAGCCGCTCGGCGAGATCGGCGAAGCTATCCGGCGCGCCGCGCGGGGCCTGGGCCAGCGCCGCGCCGGTCGGCGCGATCAGCGCCGCCGCGACCGCGATCGCGATCGTGCCGATGCGGCGGCGGAACGAGCCTGGCCGACCGCGGGGCCGCCCGCGGGCCGGATCACCGACGCCCGCTTCGGACCGGGCGAGGAACAACATGCGCATCGGGTCTCTCCTCATCCGCGCAATACCCACACCATGCCGACGCCGAGCGCGACCGCGAACACGCCCGCCATGCGGAGCGTCGCGGCCGGTTGGACGAGCACGGCCTCCATCATACGACGCATGGCGTCGGGGAACAGCGCATAGAGCACGCCCTCGATCACGAGAACGAGCGCGAGCGCCGTTCCGATCTCGACCACCATCGCAACGGTTCAACGCGCCGGCGGCGCCGGCCCGCGACCGGTGATGCTGCCGAAATAGCGGAAGAAATCGCTGTCTGGGCTCATCACCATCGTCGTGTCGTCGTTCCCCAGGGCCTCGCGATAGGCCTGCATCGACCGGTAGAACCGGAAGAACTGCGGATCGCGTCCGAAGGCACTGGCCCAGATCTGGTTCGCGTCGCGCTCGCCTTCGCCGCGGAGGATTTCGGCCTGCTTGCGCGCTTCCGCGAGGATCACCGTGCGCTCGCGGTCGGCGGCAGACCGGATCTGCTGCGACCGTTCGAAGCCCTGCGCACGCTCGTCGCGCGCCTTGCGTTCGCGTTCTGAGCGCATTCGTGCATAGATCGACATGGCAGCCTGATCCGGCAGGTCGGCGCGCCGGATGCGCACGTCGACGATATCGATCCCGAAATTGCTTGCTTCCTGCTCGAGATCGCGCTTGACACCCGCCATCACCCGAATCCGGGCATCGCCGAGAACGTCGGAGAGCGTCACGCCGCCGAGCTGGCGGCGGAGCCCCGAGTTCAGGAGCGCGCCGAGCCGGGACCGCGCGATCTCCTCGGTGCCGAGGGTCTGGTTGAAGCGCAATGGATCGCGGATGCGATAGCGCAAGTAGGAGTCGACCTCGAGGCGTTTCTGGTCGGAAAGAATGACCGTCTCGAGCGGCGGCTCGAGGTCGAGGATCCGCTTGTCGTAGTAGACGACGTTCTGGATGAACGGGAACTTGAAGTTGAGCCCGGGTTCACGGATGACGCGCTTCGGCTCGCCGAACTGGAGGACCAGCACCTGCTGGGTCTGATAGACGGTGAACAGAGAGCTGAACAGGATCACGCCGAGGACGATGACGATGATCCCGATGATCGTCAGGCGGTTGCGGCTCACTGTTGTGCTCCCGTCGATTGGGCGGGCGCCGCGGGGCGCCGGCGCAACTCAGGCAACGGCAGATAGGGCACGACCCCGCCGGCCGCGCCGTTCGCCTGGTTGGTGTCGATGATGACCTTGTTCATGCCGCGGAATACGTGCTCCAGCGTCTCGAGATAGATGCGTTGGGTCGTCACATCCTTGGCATGGCGATAGGATTCATAGACCTCGTTGAACCGCTGCGCCTCACCCTGCGCCCGGTTCACGACCTCCTCGCGGTAGGCGCGTGCCTCCTGGATTTGGCGCTCTGCCTCGCCGCGCGCGCGCGGCAGGATGTCGTTCCGGTAGCCCTCGGCCTCGTTGCGCATCCGCTCCTGGTCCGCGCTCGCGCGCTGGACATCGATGAAGGCGTCGATCACCGGACCGGGCGGCTCGGCCTTTCCGAGATTGACCTGGTTGATGTTGATGCCGGCGCCGTATTCGTCGAGAAGCCGCTGCAGGATCGGCCTCGTCTTGTCCTGGACCTCCACGCGCTTCTGCGAGAACACCTGATCGGCCTCGTACTGGCCGACCACCTCGCGCAGCGCGCTCTCGGCGGCGACCTTCACCGTCGCCTCGGGATTGCGCACGTTGAACAGGAACTGGCCGGCGTCCTTGATCACCCACAGGATGGTCGTGTCGACGTCGACGATGTTCTCGTCGCCGGTCAGCATCAGGCTCTCCTCCGGCACGTCGCGGACCGATCCGCCACGCCCGGGATCGCCGATCGAGCGGTGGCCGATCTCGAGCCGGTTGACCTTCGTGACCTTGGGCGTCAGCACCTTTTCGATCGGCGACGGCAAATGATAGTTGAGGCCGGCCTGGGTCGTGCCGACGAACTTGCCGAAGCGGAGCACGACGCCCTGCTCGTCCGGCTCGACGCGATAGAACCCGCTGAGCAGCCAGAGGCCGATCGCGGCAAGGACGACGAAGAACAGGCCGCGGCCGCTGCCGATCCCGCCCGGCATCACCCGCTTGATGCGATCCTGGCCCTTGCGCAGCAGATCCTCGAAGTCGGGCGGCTGCGGTCCCGAGGGGCCGCGGTTCCACGGCCCCTGGCCGCCACCGCCACCGCCGCCACCGCCACCGCCGCCACCGCTACCCCAGGGCCCACCGCCCTGCTGTTTCCAAGGCATCGCTTCCTCGTTCTCCCGAGAGTGCCCGTGCGCGTCGCGTGCGCGTTGCGGGCGAATGTCCCTTCAGTCGTCTTTGCCCGGCTTTGGCCGAACCTATATGTTCGCTAGGCTCCACTGGATGCCGCTCGGCCCACCGACACGGCCCCCGCTAACATCCATATCAATCGATCGGTCGCACTTTCAAGTATGACACAGCCGAGCGAACAACAAGTGATGGAAACGCTGCGGGCGATCCGAGACCCGGCCGGCGGCGGTGACATCGTCGCGCTCGGCATGGTCTCCGGGATCGTGGTCCGCGGCGGCAATGTCGGTTTCACGATCGAGGTCGATCCGGCCCGCGGGCCGGCGCTGGAGCCGCTCCGCAAGGCTGCGGAGGAGGCGGTGCGCAAGCTTCCCGGCGTCCTGTCGGTGACCGCGGTCCTGACCGCGCACCGCGCCCCGGTACCCGAGACGCCCCGGCGCCCGGCCGGCCCCGCCTATCTCCCCGGCGTGACCTCGGTCATCGCCGTCGCATCGGGCAAGGGTGGCGTCGGCAAGTCGACCACCGCGGTGAACCTCGCGCTGGCATTGGCCGCCGGTGGGCGGGCGGTCGGGATACTCGATGCCGACATCTTCGGCCCGTCGCTCCCCACCATGATGGGCATCCGGCGCCGCCCGGCGTCACCCGACGGTAAGAAGATCATCCCGATCGACCAGCACGGGCTTCGCTGTATGTCGATCGGGTTCATGGTCCCCGAGGAGACGCCGATGATCTGGCGCGGCCCGATGGTCATGGGTGCGCTCGAGCAGATGCTCCGCGACGTCGAGTGGGGGACGCTCGACGTCCTCGTCGTCGACATGCCGCCCGGCACAGGCGATGCCCAGCTCACGCTCTCCCAGCGCGTGCCGCTGGCCGGCGCCGTCATCGTCTCGACGCCGCAGGACCTCGCTTTGATCGATGCCCGCCGCGGTCTCAACATGTTCCGGAAGGTCGACGTGCCGGTCCTCGGCATCATCGAGAACATGAGCTATTTCATCTGCCCGCATTGCGGCGGGCGATCGGACATTTTCACCCACGGCGGCGCGCGCAAGGAGGCCGAGCGGCTCGGCGTCGAGTTCCTGGGCGAGATCCCGCTCGACATGGCGATCCGCGAGACCGCCGACGGCGGCACGCCGATTGTTATCGCCGCCCCCGACAGCCCGCAGGCCAAGGCCTACGCCGCCATCGCCGAGCGGATCGGCGCCAGGCTCGCCGCCGACGGCGGCCGCGCCGCGCCCCGGATCGTCGTCCAGTAGGCCAAACCGCACAACGCCCGAGACCCGACCGCACCATGAGCGCCCCGACGATCCCGTTCCGCCGCGAGATGACCGTGCGCTACCGCGTGGCCGAGGAGCTCTCGCCGCGCGTCCGTCGTGTGATCGCGGAGAATCCGAGCTCGTTCACCTTCCGCGGCACCAACACCTACATCGTCGGTCGCGGGCGGGTCGCGGTGATCGATCCCGGGCCGCGGATCGAGGCCCATCTCGATGCGCTCGTCGCCGCGCTTGCACGCGAGGTGGTGACGCACATCTTCGTTACCCATACCCATCTCGACCATTCCGAGGCCACGCACGCGCTCCGCGATCGTGTCGGCGGCAAGCTCGTCGGCGCCCACCCGCGGCCGATCGACGAGGCGGAGAAACCTTCCGAGTCGATCGACCGGCGATTCGCCCCCGACATCGTGCTCACCGACGGGGCCGTCTTCGCCGAGGGCGGCTGGACGCTCCGGTCGGTGTTCACGCCGGGCCACATGTCGAACCACCACTGCTTCGCCCTCGAGGAAGAGAACGTCCTGTTCTCCGGCGACCATGTCATGGGCTGGAACACCTCGATCGTCTCGCCGCCCGACGGCAACATGCGCGAATACATGGCGAGCCTCGACCGCTGCCTCGCCCGTGGCGACCGCCTCTACTGGCCTGGCCACGGGCCCGAGATCCCGGAGCCGAGACCCTTCGTCCGCGCCTATCTCGGCCATCGCCGGATGCGCGAGACCGAGATCACCCGCTGCATGGAGCGGGGTCAGCGGACAATTCCGGAGATGGTGGCCACGATGTACCGTCATCTGCCGATCGAGATGCACGGGGCGGCCGGCCGCGCGGTGTTCGCCCATCTCGAGCACATGGTCGAGACCGGGCGGGCGGCGTGCGACGGCCCGGTCACCGCTGCGTCGAGCTATCGGCTGCCGTAGGCCGGCTCAGGGCAGGATATCGATCGGCGTACCATCGTCGACGGCGGCCCAGATCTCGTCCATCTCGCGGTTGGTGACCGCGATGCAGCCGCGCGTCCAGTTGAGGGCTGGATGGCCGAGCGCGCGCGCCGACCAGCCGTTGGCGAGCCCGTGGATCATGATATTGCCGCCCGGCTTCACGCCGCGCTCGCGCGCCCGGGCGATGTCGTCCTCGTTGGGATAGGTGACGCGGATCGCCTTGTAGAAATTGCTGCGCGCGTTGCGGCCGTCCAGCCAATAACGGCCCTCGGGCGTGCGGCTGTCGCCCTGCTCCTCCTTGTGCCCTTCCGCATAGCGGCCGAGCGCGATCGTATAGGTCTTGAGGATCGCCTCGCCCTGCATCAGGTGCATCCGCTTGGCAGCCTTCTCGACGACGACGCGGTCGGCCTTGCCGAGCGGGCGGGTCGCGGCCAGCGCCTCGCCGGCGCGCACCGGGGCACCGTCGATCAGCAGCACGGCGAGAAGCGCAAGAGCGACGATGAAGGCACGCATCGATCGGGCTGTCAGCGCGGTTTCGGGGCCGTTCGGACGCAACGTTCCGGCCCTGGACTTACCAGACCGCTAACGGCGCCCGCAAGACATCCGATCAACGCCCGTCGCGTCCGAGAACCGCCATCAGCTCGCGCCATTCCCTCGCGCCGAGGCCGGAGCCGGGCTGGTCGACCGTCTCGCCGGCCAGCATGCGGCGGACGACCGCGATCGCCGTCCGCGACAGGGCCGCGCCCCCCATCCGGTATTCCATGAACGCCGCATGCACCATCGGGACCCAGCGCTTCAGGACCTCGAGCATCGCCTCGGCATAGACCCTGATCTCGTACTGCGCATGCGTATCGGCGCGGAGCGACAGGAAATGGAGGAGGTTGAGGAGGTCGATCTTCCAGTACCACTGGGTATAGGTCGCGAGCGTCAGGTTGATGCGGGCGAGCTCGCGGGCGAGCCCGCTCCGCAACGGATCGAGGGCGGTGCCATCCTCGTTCTCATTGAGCATCTCGACATAGTGGCGATAGGTCTGCTCGGCGTCACCGCGGAGGAGGGCGAGAACATGCGCCGCCTCGGCGCCCGACAGGCTCTCGCCGCGGCCCTGGCGGTTCGCGGCCGATTGCGCCGCAAGCTGGTCGGGTGCCGGGACGTAGAACTCCTTGTCGAGGATGGAATAGCGCGCCGAGTACTCGTTCACGTTGGCGGTGCGATGACGAATCCACTGGCGCGCGACGAAGATCGGCAGCTTCACGTGGAACTTGATCTCGCACATCTCGAACGGCGTCGTATGGCGATGCCGCATCAGGTAGTTGACGAGCCCCTGGTCCTCGCTCACGCGCCGCGTGCCGCGGCCATAGGACACGCGTGCCGCCTGCACCACCGCGCCGTCATCGCCCATATAGTCGATCACGCGGACGAAGCCGTGATCGAGGACGGCGAGCGGCTGGTAGAGGATGTCCTCGAGCGCGGCCACGGTGGCGCGCCGGGTCGGCCGCGCCTCCGCCCTGAGGGCTTCGATCTCGCGCAGCTGTTCGGGTGTGAGCGCCATCGTACCGGTCCGGAAGGGTGCCGCAATTTAACCATCGGGCGGGTGCGAAACCAGCCGCTGCGGAATCCTGGAAGGTTCGATCGTTCGTCCCTATATTGGGGGTGCCGGCTCGGCCGGCTATGGCGATAAACGGCTTGTGTAATAAGCGCTGCGGACCCGGGGGCAGTACCCGGCGCCTCCACCAATCTCCGCCCGGTCGTCCGGGCGGCCATGGGGGCGAACCAGGATCGACGCGCGTGTAAAGACAGGCTTTTTGCCCGGCATGGTTCCGCCGTTATCGGGCCGTTTCTACAGTTGCCAACGATAACGACTTGGCACTCGCTGCCTAACCGGTAAGCGCGGTTCGGGGGGCACCGGGCAACAGAAGCCCCCCACTACGCGCGACGCGGGCCGGCCCCGGCATGCGCGCACCGCTTGAAATGCGGGCGCCGGTCGTCCTACATGGCGGCCATGACCAGCGGACACCTCGACTATCCGGCGATGCTGCAGCGCGCGCTCCGCGGCGTCGTGCGCGAGGCGCTGACGGTGGCGGCCGAGCACGGCCTCCCCGGCCAGCACCATTTCTACCTCACCTTCCGCACCACCACGCCCGGCGTCGACATTCCCGACTATCTCGCCCAGCGCTATCCCGACGAGATGACGATCGTGCTCCAACACAAGTTCTGGGGGCTCGAGATCGAGGACGAGAAATTCGCGGTGACCCTCACCTTCAAGGGGCGGTCGGAGCGCCTCGTCGTGCCGTGGGAGGCGCTCACCGGCTTCGCCGATCCCTCGGTTGAGTTCGGGCTGAAGCTCGGGACCGTCGAGCCGACGTCCGCCGTGCCGGCGCCCGCCGCGCCGTCGGAGAAGCCGGTCGAGACGCCCGCGGCCCCCATCACCGGCGCCGTCGTCTCGCTCGATTCCTTCCGCAAGAAGTAGCCCGCCCGCGCGTCCGCCACGGAGAGCGACATGGCCGCCTATATCCACCACGAGATGTTTCCGCTCGGCGACGACACGACCCAATACCGCAAGCTCTCCGGCGATCACGTCGGCACGCTCGCCGTCGACGGCGCCCGCGCGCTCACCGTCGCGCGCGCCGGTCTCACCATGCTGTCCGCCCATGCCTTCGCCGACATCGCGCACTTCCTGCGGCCCGGACATCTCGCCCAGCTCCGCCTGATCCTCGACGACCCGGAGGCGAGCGACAACGACAAGTTCGTCGCCATGGAGATGCTCAAGAACGCCAACATCGCCGCGGGCGGAATCTTGCCGATGTGCCAGGACACCGGGACCGCGATCGTGATGGGGAAGAAGGGCCACCGCGTGTGGACCGACGGCGCCGACGAGGGCGCCCTCGCGGAAGGCGTCATGCGGACCTATCTCGAGCGCAATCTCCGCTACTCGAACGTCTCAGCCCTGTCGATGTACGAGGAAGCGAACACCGGCAACAATTTGCCGGCACAGGTCGAGATCTATGCGTCGGAGGGTGATGCGTACAAGTTCCTGTTCATCGCCAAGGGCGGCGGCTCGGCCAACAAGTCGTTCCTGTTCCAGGCGACGCCGTCGGTCCTCCACCCGCAGAAGCTGATCAAGTTCCTCGACGAGAAGATCCGCACGCTCGGCACCGCCGCCTGCCCGCCTTATCACCTCGCCATCGTGATCGGCGGCACCTCGGCCGAGCTCACGCTCAAGACCGTCAAGCTCGCGAGCTGCCGCTACCTCGATTCGCTTCCGACCACGGGCGGCAAGGCCGGCCAGGCCTTCCGCGACCTCGGCATGGAACAGGACATCCTCGCGCTCACCCGCCAGATGGGAATAGGCGCCCAGTTCGGCGGCAAGTATTTCTGCCACGATGTCCGCGTCATCCGGCTGCCGCGACACGGCGCATCGCTGCCGATCGGGCTCGGCGTGTCGTGCTCGGCCGACCGCCAGGCGGTCGGGAAGATCACGCGCGAGGGCATCTATCTCGAGCAGCTCGAGACCAACCCGGCCCGCTTCATGCCCGACATCGACGAGCGGCGGCTGACCGGCGAGGTGATCCGGATCGACCTCAACCGGCCGATGGGCGAGATCCGCAACGAGCTCGCGCGCTATCCGATCAAGACCCGGCTGTCGCTCACCGGGCCGATGATCGTCGCGCGCGATGCCGCGCACGCGCGGATGCAGGGCCTTCTCGATGCCGGCAAGCCGCTCCCCGACTACATGAAGAACAGCATGGTCTATTACGCCGGCCCGGCGAAGACGCCGAAAGGCTATGCGTCGGGCTCGTTCGGACCGACCACCGCCGGCCGCATGGATTCCTTCGTCGCGAGCTTCCAGGCCGCCGGCGGCAGTTTCGTCATGCTCGCCAAGGGCAACCGCTCGCGCGAGGTGACCGAGGCCTGCAAGAAATTCGGTGGCTTCTATCTCGGCTCGATCGGCGGACCCGCCGCGCGCCTCGCTCAGGACTGCATCCGCAAGGTCGAGTGCCTGGAGTGGCCCGAGCTCGGCATGGAGGCGGTCTGGCGGATCGAGGTCGAGGACTTCCCGGCCTTCATCGTCGTCGACGACAAGGGCAACGACTTCTTCGCCGAGCTGTCACACTGAAGACCGCCGGACAGGAGCGCGCGGCGCCGCGAAACGTCCTTCCCGACGTCCTCGTGCCCGATCTCGTGACCGTGTTCTGCGGCTCTGCCGTCGGGCGCCGCTCCGCCGAGGTGGGGGCCTACTACGCCGGCCCCGGCAACAAGTTCTGGGACACGCTCCATCGCGTCGGGCTGACACGGCATCGCTTCGCGCCCGCCGACTATGCGGCGCTCCTCGCCTGCCGCATCGGGCTGACCGATCTCAACAAGACGGAATCGGGCGCCGATTCGACGCTGAGCCGCGACGCCGACGACATCGGCGCGCTCGTCGCCAAGCTCATCACCTATCAGCCCGCCCTCCTCGCCTTCACCGCGCGCCGGCCGGCCGCCGCGTTCTGCCGCCATGTCTTCGGCCGCGCGCCCGCATCCTATGGCCTCTTCCCCGAAGGGCTCGGACCGACGCGCGTCCATGTGCTACCGTCGCCCTCGGGGCTCGCCCGGCGTTACTGGGACGAAGCGCCCTGGCAGGCCCTCGCCTGGCACCATCGCGCGATCGCCATGGGGGGAAGAAGATCGTGAGGATCGCCGTATTCGGCGCCGGTGCCGTCGGGACGTTCTTCGGTGCGCTCCTCGCGCGCGCCGGGCTCGCGGTCACGCTGATCGCGCGCGGCGACCATGGCGAGGCGATGCGCCGGAACGGCGTCACGGTCCGGATCGGCGGCGAGTCCTTCACCGTCCGGCCGCGCTGCACGGCGACCGCGGCCGAGGCCGGGCCGCAGGACCTCGTCCTGATGACGGTCAAGGCGCATGCGGTCCCGGAAGCGGCCGCCGCGCTCGCACCCATGCTTGGACCGGACACCTTGGTCGCCGGCGCGCAGAACGGCATTCCGTGGTGGTACTTCCACGGCCTCGGCGGCGCGCTCGAGGGATTGCGTCTTCGCACCGTCGACCCCGATGGTCGCGCCTGGAATGGGATCGGGCCGGAGCGTGCGATCGGCTGCGTGATCAATTCGAGCAACGCCCTCGTCGAGCCCGGCGTGGTCCTCAACCACGGCAACCGGACGCTCTGGTTCGGTGAGCCCAAGGGCCCGGTCTCGGACCGGTGCCGGCGCATCGCCGATGCGATGGCGACGGCCGGCATCGACACACGCGTCGAGGCGCATATCCGCGATTCGGTCTGGAACAAGCTCCTCGGCAATATCTCGTTCAGCCAGATCGCCGTGCTCACACATTCGACGCTGGGCCCGATCGTCGACGATCCGACGTTGCAGGCGTTCGGCCGCCGCATCATGGACGAGACCCAGGCCGTCGCCGCCTCGGTCGGCGCGCGGACGACGGGCACGATCGACGAGCGCATCGAGATGTCGCGCAAGGTCGGTCAGCACAAGACCTCGATCCTGGTCGATCTGGAACGCGGCCGACGGATGGAGATCGACGCCCAGGTCGGCGCCGTGATCGAGATCGCGCGGCGCACCGGTGTGGTGACGCCGACGATCGATCTCCTCTATGCGCTGGTGCGTCGCCGGGCGGTCGCCGGCGGCTGCTATCCGCCCGATGCGCCGCTGCCTTGGTGAGACGGCTTCAGACCGGGAACACGAGGCAGTTGTTGATCAGCACGGTGTCGTAGACGCATTTCCGCTCCTTGAACAGGAGCTGGTCGCCGACACGGCGGATCACGTCGAAGGACTTGCCGGTCTGCTGCACACGCGTCGGCTCGTCGATCAGCGTCTCGAGCAGGAGATAGCTCGTCTCGGCGGTGATATAGGGCTCATCGACCGCAATGACGCGCGTGTTCGACATGCGGAGCTGGATATAGCGCGGCGCATACATCTCGGTGTGGATGAGAGCGTAGGCGCGGTCCTGGAGCATGCCCTTGCCTTCGGCGTAGATCAGGCCGAGCGGCAGGTTCGATTCGGCGTTGTCGCGCGCCACCACCTGGTAGACGGCATCGTCGGTGAAGAAGTCGGGCCAGCGTGCGATCTCGCCGCGCTCGAGGAGGGCTGCGTACTCGAACAAAAACTCCTCGACATCGGCGCGCACGGCGCGGAATGCCGCGCGTGTCGCCGGCATGGGGGAACGCGGATCCATCGTCGCAACCACGCTCAGAAGCCCATCACCTGGCGGTAGTAGCGGTACATGCCGCGGATGGCGCGTTCGGTGATGATGGTGTCCACGGGCTCGCGATCGTCGCCGAGCATCGCGAGGCCGTGGCGGGGCAAGGATCGCGTCAGCCCGTCCTGGACGAATTTGAGCGCCTCGTTGTCCTCGATGCCGAGGAAGCCTGCGGGACCGAAGATGTTGTTCTGGCGCAGCCGGTGGCGAACCATCGCCTCGTCGTCGGTGGCGCGGCCGAACACCGCCCAGATCATCATCAACTCGTTCGGACCGCGCGGCACGATGAGCCGGGTGTTGAGGATGTTCTGCTGGCGGAGCGCGCTCAGGTTCGGCCAGATCGTGATCGCCGAACCGGTCCAGGGCGAATCGACCTCGCGGAAATAGTCGAGGACGCGCTGGTCCTTGAGCTGCATCGTCTGCCGGAAGGCCTGCATGTCGGCCTGCTCTTCCTTGGCGACCTCGGGCCGGCCCTGCGGCCGGCGCGACATCAGCACGCAATGTCGGCCTTGCTGGTCGGTGACGACGTTGGACTCGTTGCTGGTGACGAACAGCCCGAATGTCGTGAGATAGGTGTGGAGGAGCGTCGCGTGGTAGGGATCCTTGAGGTTCTCCTGGTAGAGCTTCCAGTTGCCGGGCAGCGTGTTGCGGTGGATGCCGAGAAGCTTCATCTCGGCGCCGGGGAAGATCGTGTTGAACTCGCGCAGGACCTCCGGCCCGAGATAGTCCTCGACCGATTCCATGTCGCTGCAGGCGGTCGCGAAGATGACGCCGTTATGGGTCGTGACGTGGAACGTCCGGAGATCGTGCTCGCCCATGTCGAAGCCGTCCGGCATGCCGCCCTTGCCGCGGACTCCGCGCCGGAACGGGATCGCGACCAGCTTGCCGCGGTTGTCGAACGTCCAGTTGTGGTACGGGCAGACGAACCGCTCGCCATTGCCGCGATAGCTGCGGCAGAACTCGGCGCCGCGATGGGAGCAGCGGTTCTCGAACACGTGGATCGCGCCATCTGCGTCGCGCGCTACGACCACCGGGATCGCACCGACAAAGGAGCGGATATAGTCGTTCGGATTCGGTACCTCGCACTCGAGGCCGACGAAGTTCCAGTGCCGGCCGAGGAAGATCCGCTCCTGCTCGAGCGCGGCGACCTGCGGGTCGGTGTAGATCCAGTCCGGGATCTGCATCTCGTCGCCGGGCCAGGTCAGGCCCTTGGGAAGAACGATCGGCGCATTGCCCTGATAGGTGGACTCGATCGTGTCCATGTCCGCGCTCCGATGACTGATGCCGCTATGGGCGGATCGATTCTGCAACCGGGACTATACACCGTCTGTGGCCGTTGCGGTCAGCGGGAATCCCGCCCTTCCGGCCACGTCCGCCCGGCTATTTGACGAAGAAGACGGCCTCGACCTCGATCGCGACGTCGAAGGGCATCGACGCCATGCCGACCGCGGACCGCGCGTGGCGGCCCTTGTCGCCGAAGATGTCGATGCAGACCTCGGAGGCGCCGTTGACGACGTGCGGCACCTCGATGAAATGGCCGACACAGTTCACCATGCCGACGACCTTCATCACCTGTTCGACCCGGTCGAGGTCGCCGCCGAGCGCCTGCCTGGCCGCGGCGATGACGTTGAGCATCGAGAGCCTCGCCGCCTGCTGGCCCTCGGCGGTGCCGAACTCGCGGCCGAGCTTGCCGATATAGCGGATCTCGCCGTTCCACTGCGGCACTTGGCCGGACACGAACAGGAACCCGTTCGCCATCGTGTAGGGGAGTATCTTGGCGACCTTCGCTTCCCGGAGCGTCGGAAGCTCGATGCCGAGCTCCTTGAGGCGCGCGTCGATCCGTCTGGCCATGATCCCTCTCCCCGGTTGTACCGTCGGAGTGCCTAGCACGACCCGACCGAGGACGCATCACCAGCTTGTGGCGATGCGAGGATGGCCCGTGGTCTATACTCGCGCGCCATGCCGAGCGGACGGAGCCATGCCGATCAGGTCGTCCGGCGACTGACCCCTTTCGGGCCGGTCGTCGCCCGTGCCATGTTCGGCGGCTTCGGGCTCTATTGCGACGGGGTGATGTTCGGTCTGATCGCCGACGACCGGCTCTATTTCAAGGTGGACGACGGCAACCGCGCCGACTACGTCGAGGCCGGGACCGGCCCGTTCACCTATGACGGGCGCGGCAACCCGATCGCGATGTCCTATTACGAGGTGCCCGACCGCGTTTTCGCCGCGACGGAGGCGCTCGCGGCCTGGGCCGAGAAGGCGCTCGCGGCAGCGCGTCGGTCGAAGGCGCCGAAGACGTCGGGACGCAAGACGGCCGCACGCCGAAGCTGAACACGTGACGAACAACCGGAGAGATCGAATGTCGACGACGAGCGCGCAGAAGACGGTCAAGAGCGATATCGAGATCGCCCACGAGGCCAAGCTCCGACCCATCGGCGAAATCGGCGCGCGGCTCGGCATTCCGGCGGACGCGCTCTACAACTACGGCCCGCACAAGGCCAAGGTCGCGATGAGCCATGTCGAATCGATCCGCAGCCGCCCGCGCGGCAAGTTGATCCTCGTCACCGGCATTTCGCCGACGCCTGCGGGCGAAGGGAAGACGACAACCACCGTCGGCCTCGGCGACGCGCTCAACCGCATCGGCAAGAAGGCGATCATCTGCCTCCGCGAGCCGTCGCTCGGGCCGTCGTTCGGCGCCAAGGGCGGCGCGGCCGGTGGCGGCTATGCCCAGGTCGTGCCGATGGAGGACATCAATCTCCACTTCACCGGGGATTTCCACGCCATCACCTCGGCGCACAACCTCCTCGCGGCGATGCTCGACAACCACATCTACTGGGGCAACACGCTCGGGATCGATGCCCGGCGCATCTCGTGGCGCCGTGTCGTCGACCTCAACGACCGGGCGCTGCGCTCGATCGTCAATTCGCTCGGCGGCGTCGCCAACGGCTTCCCGCGCGAGGACGGCTTCGACATCACCGTCGCGTCCGAGGTGATGGCCGTCTTCTGCCTGGCCAACGACCTCAAGGACCTCGAGAAGCGGCTCGGCAACATCATCGTCGCCGAGAATCGCAAGCGCGAGCCGATCCGCGCCGCCGATCTCCAGGCCGCCGGCGCGATGACGGTCCTCCTCAAGGAGGCGCTGTCGCCCAATCTCGTCCAGACCATCGAGAACAATCCTGCCTTCATCCATGGCGGGCCGTTCGCCAACATCGCGCATGGCTGCAACTCGGTCCTGGCGACTACGACCGCGCTCCACCTCGCCGACTATGTCGTGACCGAGGCGGGCTTCGGCGCCGATCTCGGCGCCGAGAAATTCTTCGACATCAAGTGCCGCAAGTCCGGTTTGTCGCCCGAGGCCGCGGTCCTGGTCGCGAGCATCCGCGCGATCAAGATGCATGGCGGCGTGCCGCGCGCCGAGCTCGGCAAGGAGGACGTCAAGGCGCTGGAGAAGGGCTTCGCCAACGTCGCCCGCCATGTCGCCAATTTGCGCGGTTTCGGCGTCCCGGTGGTGGTCGGGATCAATCGGTTCAATGCCGACACCGACGCCGAGATCGCGATGCTCCGGAAGTGCTGCGAAGGGATCGGGGTCGCGGTCGTGCTGTGCACGCACTGGGCCGACGGCAGCGCCGGCACCGAGGCGCTCGCCAAGGTGGTGGTCGCCGAGATCGACAAGCGAACGGCGAAGTTCAAGCCGCTTTATCCCGAAGACATGGGCCTTCTCGACAAGATCCGCACCATCGCCCAGAAGATCTATCACGCCGCCGACGTCGCCGCGGAAAAGCGCGTTACCGATCGCCTGGCCGAGCTCGAGGGGCGAGGCTTCCGCCACTTCCCGGTCTGCATCGCGAAGACCCAGTACAGCTTCTCGACCGATCCCGCCGCGCTCGGCGCGCCGTCCGGCCATATCGTGCCGATCCGCGAGATCCGGCTTTCGGCCGGCGCCGAGTTCGTCATCGCGATCTGCGGCGACATCATGACCATGCCCGGACTTCCGAGCAAACCGGCGGCGCACGAGATCCGGCTCAACGACAAGGGCGAGATCGAGGGACTGTTCTGACGCGGAAGGCGACCGCGCCGGCGTCGTCGGTCCGACCGGACGGGGAGGAACGGACCGCATGAAGCGACGAAGCGGACCGGCCGGCGCGCGCACCCGGATCGAGACCGACAGCTTCGGCCCGATCGCCGTCCCGGCGGCGCGGCTCTGGGGGGCGCAGACGTCGCGGAGCCTCGTCTATTTCCGGATCGGCGAGGAGCGCATGCCGCTTCCTTTGATCCGCGCCTTCGCCCTCCAGAAGAAGGCGGCGGCGCGGGTCAATCTCCGCCTCGGGCTCCTCGACCGCCGTCGCGCCGAGGCGATCGCCCGGGCGGCCGACGAGATCGCGGCCGGCCGCCACGACGACGAGTTCCCGCTCCTCGTGTGGCAGACCGGATCGGGCACCCAGACCAACATGAACCTCAACGAGGTGATCGCGAACCGCGCGAACGAGATCCTGGGCGGCCGGCGCGGCGCCAAGAGGCCGGTGCATCCGAACGATCACGTCAACGCCGCGCAGTCGTCGAACGATTCCTTCCCGACCGCGATGCACATCGCTGCCGCGCTCGAGATCCGCGATCGCCTGATGCCCGCGCTCCGCGTCCTTCGCCGTGCGCTCGCCGCACGCGCCCGCGCGCCGGTCTCGGCGAGATCGTGCTGCCGGAGAACGAGCCCGGCTCGTCGATCATGCCCGGCAAGGTGAACCCGACCCAGTGCGAGGCGGTCGCGATGGTGGCCGCGCAGGTGATGGGAAACCATGTCACCGTCACGATCGCCGGTAGCCAGGGCCATCTCGAGCTCAACACCTACAAGCCGGTGATCGTCTACAACGTCCTCCAGTCGATCCGCCTCCTCGCCGATGCGACCCGGAGCTTCGCCGACCACTGCATCGCGGGCATCCGGGCGAACCGCGTCCGGCTGCGCGATCAGCTCGATCGGTCGCTGATGTTGGTGACGGCGCTCGCCCCACATATCGGCTACGACCGGGCCGCCGCGATCGCGCGCAAGGCCCACGCCGAGGGGACCACCCTCAAGGCCGCGGCAATTGCGCTGGGCGCGGTCAGCGCCGAGGAGTTCGAGCGCTGGATCGAGCCGCGGCGCATGCTGGCGCCGGGCCGATGACCGACGGCGGTGTCCGCAAGCGATCGGTGATCGTCGCCGGTCATCGCACCAGCGTCTCGATCGAGGACATCTTCTGGCGGGAGCTCGCGCGCATCGCGCTCGCCGAGGGCAAGTCGGTCAATGCCCTCCTCGCTGCGATCGACCGCGACCGGTCGGGCAATCTCTCGTCGGCGATCCGGGTCTACGTGCTCGAGACGATCCGCCGCGAGGTCGCGATCACATCTGCGACTGGAGGTAGTTCTCGAGGCCGGTCTGCCTGATCAGCTCGAACTGGGTCTCGAGCCAGTCGACATGCTCCTCCTCGCTCTCGAGGATCGTCTCGAACAGCTCCTGGCTCACGAAGTCGCGCACCGTGTGGCAGTGCGAGATCGCCTCGCGGAGGTCGGGGATCGCCTTCATCTCGAGCTTGAGGTCGCACTCGAGCGCCTCCTTGGCGTTCTCGCCGATCAGGAGCTTGTCGAGGTGCTGGAGATTGGGGAGGCCTTCGAGGAACAGGATCCGCTTGATGAGCAAGTCGGCGTGCTTCATCTCGTCGATCGATTCCTTGTACTCGTATGCACCGAGCTTCGCGAGGCCCCAGTTCTCGAACATGCGGGCATGCAGGAAGTACTGGTTGATCGCCGTCAGCTCGTTGGTGAGCACCGTGTTCAGGTACTCAATGACCCGTGCATCGCCACGCATGGAGCAATCCCCGTCGGTTCGCCGTGTCGCGAACTCTAGGCGCCTCCAGGTTGCAAAGTCAAAGCGCCAACCGTCGCACGCGCGCGCTAGTCGCGCCGTTCCGATGGCGGCGCGTGCTCGGTCATGAGCGTGCCGTCCCCGGCCTCGTCCGTCATGTGGGCGTGGATCACCCCAGCGCAGTGGCCGCAGCGCGGCCGAAGGCCGCGTCCGCGGAAATACTGCGCGGCCGACGCCGCCTCGCGCTGGCGCGCCGCGCGGCGCACCTCGTTCTCGGTCAGGGCGTGGCAGATGCAGAGATACATGAGCGCGCCGCGGTTCAGATCGGTCTCGGTAGGGTCGGCAGCATAATGCGAATGACTTGCAATTGCAAGCCCCACCCCGACCCACCCAACCCTGCGCGGACTGTCGCGACGAGGATCGCGCCGGCGCGGCGCGTTCGCCTGATCGTGAACGATTAAGAACCGGCGACGATCGGCGTTCCGCGATCGAAGACGGACGAAGACGGATCGGCCCTACGACCGCAGAGAAGTCCGCCCGCGGCGTGTCTCGCGGTGCGATGCGCGCGGCGCGATCGCGCCGACGAGCGCTGCAGCACCATTGCCATTCGACGCGATTACGTTAAGCTTTATAAACATCGCGTCGATGCGCGCTCTGCGCCGAGGGTCGTGAGGCAGCGGGCCATGGGAGACGTCGTCAACCTCAACCAGTACCGGAAGAAGCGGGACCGCGAGGATGCGCGGCGCACCGCCTCGACGAACCGCGCCCGTTTCGGCCGCGACAAGCAGGAGCGGCGCGAGACGACCTTCGTGTTCGAGCGACGCGAGGCGCAGCTCAACGGCAGTCGGATCGAACCGCGCGAGAAGCCCGTCGAATCCGGCACCGAGCCGGCGAGCCCGCGCAAGACGACGCCGACCAAAGACGACCGCGGCGACAGCTGACCGCCGCCGCCGCGGCCGCCGCGCTCACAGCGGCCGCACGATCTTTCCGGGATTCATCAGGTTGTCGGGATCGAAGGTGCGCTTCAGCGCCGCCATGAGGGCGAGCCCGTCGCCATGCTCGCCGGCGAGGAAATCGATCTTCCCGTAGCCGACGCCGTGCTCGCCGGTGCAGGTGCCGTCCATCGCCTGTGCCCGCGCGACCAGGCGGCCGTTGAACGCCGCGACGCGGGCGCGATCGCGGGCATCGTCGGGATCGAGCAAGAGCGTCAGGTGGAAGTTTCCGTCGCCGACATGGCCGACGATCGGGGCGACGAGCCCGGATTCCTCGATGTCGGCGCGGGTCTCGTGGATGCAATCGGCGAGCCGAGACAGCGGCACGCACACATCGGTGGGCCAGCCCTTGAGACCGGGCCTGAGCGCGAGCGCGGCGTAGTAGGCATCGTGGCGCGCCTGCCAGAGCTTGTTGCGCTCCTCCGCCGCGAGCCCCCAGCGGAAATCGGCACCGCCATGGTCGCGCGCGATCGCCTGCACCGCCTCGGCCTCCTCGACGACGCCGCGCCGCGAACCGTGGAACTCAAAAAAGAGCGTCGGCGCCTCGGCGTAGTCGAGCTTCGAGTAGGCGTTGACCGCCCGCATCTGGAGTGCATCGAGGAGTTCGACGCGGGCGACCGGGATCCCCGACTGAACCGTCTGGATGCAGGTGTCGACCGCCGCCTCGACCGACGGGAACGCCGAGACCGCGGCCGACATCGCCTCCGGGATGCCGTAGAGACGGAGCGTCACTTCGGTGATCACGCCGAGCGTTCCTTCGGCGCCGACGAACAGCCGCGTCAGGTCATAGCCCGCCGCCGACTTCTTCGCGCGCGACCCGGTCCTGATCACGCGTCCATCGGCGAGCACGACCGTGAGGCGAATGACGTTCTCGCGCATCGTGCCGTAGCGCACCGCGTTGGTGCCCGAGGCCCGCGTCGATGCCATGCCGCCGAGCGTTGCGTCGGCACCCGGATCGACGGGGAAGAAA
The DNA here is from genome assembly GCA_016869145.1 of Alphaproteobacteria bacterium. GTDB lineage: Bacteria > Pseudomonadota > Alphaproteobacteria > MPNO01 > VGEU01 > VGEU01. The sequence goes on from VGEU01000002.1 coordinate 77,194, forward strand.
AGGCCGGTGTCGCGGAGATGCGCGTTGAGGGACTTGCGCTTCACGCCCGCCTCGACCGTCGCGTCGAGATCGGCCGCGTTGACCGCGACGATCGCGTCCATGCGCGTGAGGTCGATCGTGACGCCACCCGCGAGCGCGGCGACCCCGCCCTCGAGCGAGGTGCCGGCGCCGAACGGGATCATCGGCACTCGCCGGGCGGCGCAGGCCTGCACCACGGCCCGGACCTCGTCGGTCGATTGCGGGAACACGACGATCTCGGGCGGATGCGGCGCGTGCCAGGATTCGTCCTTGGCGTGCTGGGCGAGGATTGGCGCCGACGTGGTCACGCGGTCGCCGAGCCGGGCGCCGAGTTCGTCGAGGAGCGATTGGCGCGTCGTACCGTCCACGTTGAGCCTCCGTTGCGCGCCCTAGACGCGCGTCGATTCCGAGGTGATGTCGGCGACGAACATGTGCCCCGGCGCGTGGGTGATGGCAAGACGCGGCTTGGCGTTGAGGATCGCCTCCTGCGGGGTGACGCCGCAGGCCCAGAACACGGCGACCTGGCCCGGGCGGAGCGACACCGCGCGGCCGTATTCGGGCTCCGCGAGGTCCCTGATCCCGAGCGCCGCCGGATCGCCGACATGGACCGGCGCGCCGTGCGCCATCGGGTAGTGGGCGGTGATCGCCGCGGCGCGCGCCGCGTCCGGCGGCGAGAAGGGCCGCATCGAGACGACGAGCGGACCGTGGAACCGGCCATGCGGCACCGTCGGCCGCGTCGTCCGGAACATCGGCACGAAGCCCGTCTCCTGGATATGCGGCAAGAGGAGGCCGGCCTCGAGCAGCGCCGCCTCGGCGACGAACGAGCAGCCGAGCATGAAGGTCACGAGATCGTCCCGCCACAGGGCACTTATGTCGGTCGGCTCGTCGAACATCACGCCGTCGCGGAAGACGCGATAGCGCGGCAGATCGGTGCGGACATCGGCGCCGGGCGCGATGCGCTTCGGCTCCGGATCGCCGGGCGCATGAACCTCGAGGATCGGACACGGCGCCGGGTTCAGCGCGCAGAACTCGCGGAACTCGACCGCATCGGCTGCCGGCAGGATGACCATGTTGGCCTGAACGATGCCGGACGCGTGGCCGGAGGTCGGGCCGGCATAGCTGCCGTCGCGGCATCGCGCGCGCAATTCCGCCGCCGTCATCGGCTGCATCGCGCTACTCCGCCGCCTCGCGCCGCGCCGCGGCCGGGCCGAAGCCGCCGCCGCCCGGCGTCTCGATCACGAACACATCGCCCGCGCTCATGTCGGCCTTGTCGGTGCCGGTGAGCTGGATCACGGTGCCGTCGGTGCGCTCGACCCAGTTGCGCCCCACCACACCCGCCGCGGCGCCGGCCATGCCATAGGGCGGGATGCGCCGGTGGCTGGACAGGATCGCCGCGGTCATCGCCTGGCGGAAACGGACGCGGCGGATCACGCCGTCGCCGCCGCGGAAACGCCCCGCGCCGCCCGAACCGCGCCGGATCGAGAAGCTGTCGAGGAGGACCGGGAAGCGCCACTCGAGGATCTCAGGATCGGTGAGCCGCGTGTTGGTCATGTTGGTGTGGACGGCATCCGTTCCGTCATAGGTCGGGCCGGCGCCAGATCCGCCGCAGATCGTCTCGTAATACTGGTACTCGGCGTTGCCGAAGGTGAAATTGTTCATCGTCCCTTGCGAGGCGCCCGAGACCCCGAGAGCGCCGAGGAGCGTGTCGGTGATTGCCTGCGAGGTCTCGACATTGCCGGCGACGACGGCGGCCGGATAGGTCGGCCGCAGCATGCAGCCTTCCGGGATCACGACGTCGAGCGGCTTGAGGCAGCCCGCGTTCAATGGGATGTCGGAATCGACCAGCATCCGGAACACGTAGAGGACGGCCGCCATGCAGATCGCCGACGGCGCATTGAAGTTGTTCGGCTGTTGCGGCGAGGTGCCGGTGAAATCGACCCGCGCGGTGCGCGATGCGCGGTCGACGGTGATGGCGACTGCAACCTTCGCGCCGATGTCCATCTCGTAGGTGAACTGGCCGTCCTTGAGGACATCGAGCACGCGCCGCACCGATTCCTCGGCATTGTCCTGGACGTGCTTCATGTAGGCGTGAACGACGTCGAGGCCGAAATGGTCGACCATGCGACGAAGCTCGCGCACGCCCTTCTCGTTGGCCGCGATGTGGGCCTTCAGATCGCCGAGATTGTGGTGGAAGTTCCGGGTCGGGAACTTGGCGCCGGTGAACAGTCGCCGCGTCTCGTCCTCGAGGAGCCGCCCGGCGTCGACGAGCTGGAAGTTGTCGACCAGCACGCCTTCCTCGTCGATGTGGCGGCTGTCGGGCGGCATGGAGCCGGGCGTGATGCCGCCGATCTCGGCGTGGTGGCCGCGCGAGGCGACGTAGAAGAGGATCTCGGCGCCCGCCTTGTCGAACACCGGCGTGATGACCGTGACGTCGGGCAGATGCGTGCCGCCGTTATAGGGCGTGTTGAGCATGTAGACATCGCCCGGCTTCATCGTCACGCGCCGAAGACGGATGATCGTCCGCACGCTCTCGCCCATCGATCCGAGATGGACCGGGATGTGCGGCGCGTTGGCGACGAGATCGCCGACCGGGTCGAAGATCGCGCAGGAGAAATCGAGCCGCTCCTTGATGTTCACCGAGTAGGATGTGTTCTGCAGAACGACGCCCATCTGCTCGGCGATCGACATGAAGAGGTTGTTGAACACCTCGAGCATCACGGGGTCCGCCTCGGTCCCGATGGCGACGCGTTTCGGGCGCGGTACGACGCGCGTCATCACGAGGTGGTTGCGCGCTGTGATCTCGGCCCGCCAACCGGGCTCGACGATCGTCGTCGCGTTGGCCTCGCGGATGATCGCGGGCCCATCGACACGCTGGCCCGGCCGCATGAGGTCGCGATCGTGGACGGGCGAGACGTGCTCGGCATGGTCGGTATAGACCGCGACGCGCGCGACGGGTGTCGGCGGCGGCACCGCGCCGTCCGGCCTCGCCTCGGGGTCGTCCATCGCCTCGCCGCGGCCGATGACCTCGACCGAGACGGCTTCCGCGATATGCTTCTTCTCCGGCGCCACGAAGCCGAATTGCTGCATATGTGCCGCCTCGAACGCGGCGATCATCGCCGGACGCGGACCGAAGTCGATGACGAGCGGGGTGTCGGTGCCCTCGTAGCGCAGATGGACCTTGCGCACGGCGTCGATGCGCGCCGCCTCGATTCCCTGCCGTTCCATCTCGGCGCGGCCGTCGGCCTCGAGCGTCCCGAGCGTGCGGCCGAGATCGGACAGAAGCGCATCGTCGAACACCGCCTCGATCGCGCGTTCCCGCATCACGCGGTGGTCGGCGAGCCCCATGCCGTAGGCCGACAGCACGCCGGCGAAGGGATGGACGAAGACGCGCGTCATGCCGAGCGCATCGGCGACGAGGCAGGCGTGCTGGCCGCCCGCGCCGCCGAAGCAGTTGAGCGTGTAGGTCGTGACGTCGTAGCCGCGCTGGACCGAGATCTGCTTGATCGCGTTCGCCATGTTTTCGACCGCGATCATCAGGAAACCTTCTGCGACCTCGACCGGGCTCCGCTTGTCGCCGGTCGTCCGCTCGATCTCGGAGGCGAGCGCGGCGAACTTCTCGTGCACGACCGCCTCGTCGAGCGGCTGGTCGCCGTTGGGGCCGAACACGGTCGGGAAGAAGCGGGCGCGGAGCTTGCCGACCATGACGTTGGCGTCCGTCACGGTGAGCGGGCCGCCGCGGCGATAGCAGGCGGGGCCCGGATTGGCGCCGGCGGAATCGGGGCCGACCCGATAGCGCGCGCCGTCGAAATGGAGAACGGAGCCGCCACCGGCCGCAACCGTGTGGATCTGCATCATCGGTGCCCGCATCCGGACGCCGGCCACCAGCGTCTCGAACGCGCGCTCATACTCGCCGTCATAGTGTGCGACGTCGGTCGAGGTCCCGCCCATGTCGAAGCTGATGATGCGCTCGAAGCCCGCCATCGCCGCGGTCTGCACCGCGCCGACGATGCCCCCGGCCGGGCCGGAGAGGATCGAATCCTTGCCCTGGAAGAAGCGGGCATCGGCGAGCCCACCATTCGACTGCATGAACATCAGCCGTGCCGCACCGAGATCGGCCGCGACCCGGTCGACATAGCGGCGGAGGATCGGTGACACATAGGCGTCGACGACGGTGGTATCGCCGCGCCCGACGAGCTTCATCAGCGGGCTCACCTCGTGCGAGACCGAGACCTGGGTGAAGCCCATGTCGCGGGCGATCCGCGCGACCGCGGCCTCGTGCGCGGTGTGGCGATAACCGTGCAGGAAGACGATCGCCGCGGAGCGGATGCCGTCGTCATAGGCGGCCTGGAGCCCCTTGCGCGCCGCGGCGAGATCGACCGGCACGAGCACCTCGCCCTCGGCCGTGTAGCGCTCCGGCACCTCGACGACCCGCTCATAGAGGAGTTCGGGCAGCGTGATCCGGCGCGCGAAGATGTTGGGGCGGTTCTGATAGCCGATGCGGAGCGCGTCGCCGAATCCCTTGGTGATCACGAGGACCGTGCGCTCGCCCTTGCGCTCGAGGAGCGCGTTCGTCGCGACCGTCGTTCCCATCTTGACCGCCTCGATCGCCTCGGTCGGCAGCGGGCCGCCCGCCGCGACGCCGAGGAGCTCGCGGATGCCCTGGAGTGCCGCGTCCTGGTAGCGTTCGGGGTTCTCGGACAGGAGCTTGTGGGTGAGAAGGCCGCCGTCGGGGCGCTTGGCCACAATGTCGGTGAACGTGCCGCCGCGATCGATCCAGAATTGCCAACGCCCGACCGTCGCCTGTGCCATCGCTCTCGTCTGCCCCGGGCCGAGACCCGTCCTTGTCCAATGAACAGGCCGACTTAATAGCCGATCGCCCGGCCGAGTCGAAGGCCGTTTCGCGGCGAGGGCGCCTACTCTGCCGGATGTGGCGCCGGGCTCGCCGGTGTGACGGCGATCTCACGCGGCCGTCGCCGCGCGAGATAGGTGTAGGCGGTCGGGACGACGTAGAGGGTTAACAGCGTCCCGAGGAGGAGGCCGCCCACGATCACCCAGCCGATGTCGTGACGGCTCTCCGCGCCGGCGCCTGTCGCGAGCGCGAGCGGCACCGAGCCGAGCACCATCGCCGCCGTCGTCATCAGGATGGGCCGGAGACGGAGGACCGCCGCCTCGACCACCGCCTGGTGGAGCGCCGTGCCGCGGCTCCGGAGCTGGTTCGCGAACTCGACGATCATGATGCCGTGCTTGGTGATCAGCCCAACCAGGGTGACGAGCCCGATCTGGCTGTAGACGTTCATCGGCCCGCCGATGAGGTGGAGCGCGAGGAGCGCGCCGGTCATCGACAAGGGCACGGTGAACATGATCACGAACGGATCGATGAAGCTCTCGAACTGGGCGGCGAGGACGAGATAGATGAAGACGAGCGCGAGAAGGAAGGTGATGAACAGGCCGCCGGTCGCCGACTTGAACTCGCGGGTCTGGCCAGCGAGATCGTTCTGGACGTTCGGCGGCAGCTTGGCCGCCTCCGCGCGCAGAAACTCGACCGCGTCGCCGACCGTGTAGCCGGGCGCCAGCGTCGCCGACACGATCGCAGCGCGGAGCTTGTTGAAGTGGTTGAGCTCCTTCGGCGCGACGGTCTCCTCGATCGAGACCAGATTGGCGAGCGGCACCATCTGGCCGCCGCGCGCGCGGACATAGATCGAGGTAAGATCGTTGGGCTTCGTTCGATCGACCGGCGAGACCTGCACCATCACGTCGTACTGCTTGCCGAACTGCTTGTAGCGCGTCACCTGGCGACCGCCGAGCATGGTCTCGAGCGTGCGCCCGATCGTGTCGACCTCGATTCCCATGTCGGCGGCCTTGCTGCGGTCGATACGCACCTTGAGCTCGGGCTTGTTGAGCTTTAGGTCGGCGTCGAGGTTCTGCAGCCCCGGGTTCTCGCGCGCCGCCGCCATCAGGCGGTCGACCGCAGTCTGAAGGACGTCGTAGCCGGCCGAGGTCTGGAGGACGAACTGCACCGGCTTCTCGATAGGGCTCTGGCCGAGCGACGGCGGGTTGATCGGGAAGGCGAGGATGCCGGGCACGCCGAAATATTGCGGCGCGAGGCGGCCGACCACCGCCTTCTGCGGCTCCTCGCGGATCTCCCACGGACGCAGCCGGATGAACCCGATCGCCTGGTTCACGATCGGAAAGCCGACGACCATGAAATGGGTGCCGGTCTGCGGCTCGGCGGCGTTGATCGCCTCGAGCTGGCGGGCATAGCGGTCGGTGAACTCGATCGTCGAGCCTTCCGGGGCGATGCCGATGCCGACGACGATCGAGCGGTCCTCGACCGGCGCGAGCTCCGCCGGGGTCATCGTGTAGAGGAGCCCGCCTGCGCCGGCGACGAGAAGTGCTGCCAGCACGATCGCGGGCCGCGCCATCAGCGTGAAGAGGAGCGAGCGCCGGTATCCCTCCTTGAGGCGCTCGAGGCCACGCTCGGTCACGCGGTAGAACCAGCCCGGACTGTGGTTCGCCCTCAGCATGCGCGAGCACATCATCGGCGATAGCGACAGCGCGACGAAGCCGGACACCAGGACGGCGCCCGCGAGCGTGAGCGCGAACTCGGTGAACAGCCGGCCCGTGCGCCCGCTCTGGAAGGCGACCGGGGCATACACGGCGGCGAGCGTGATCGTCATCGCGATGATCGCGAAGCTGATCTCGCGCGCGCCCTTGAGCGCGGCCTCGAAGGGTCGCATGCCCTGCTCGATATAGCGGCTGATGTTCTCGAGCATCACGATCGCGTCGTCGACGACGAGACCGATCGCCAGCACGAACGAGAGCATCGTCAGCGTGTTGATCGAGAAGCCGAACAGGCTCATCAGCGCGAAGGTCCCGATCAGCGAGACCGGTATCGTCACCAGCGGGATCAGCGTCGCGCGGACCGAGCGGAGGAACAGAAAGATCACCAACAGGACGAGGACCACCGCCTCGCCGATCGTGTGATAGACGTTCTTGATCGATCGATCGATGAAGACCGAGGTGTCGTAGCCGACATCGACCTTCATGCCGTCGGGGAGGCTCTGGCGGATCGATGGCAGGACATTCGCGACCGCCCGCGACACATCGAGCGGATTGGCCGTCGACTGCTTGACGACGCCGATCGCGACCGCGTTCTCGCCGTTAAATCGGGCGACGACGCGCATGTCGCGGGCGCCGATCTCGGCCCGCCCGATATCGCGGAGCCGGACCAGATAGCCCGACGCGCGGGCGATGATGAGGTCGTTGAACTCCTCGACCGTGCGGAGATCGGATTGGGTCAGCACGGTGAACTCGCGCGCGGCGCTCTCGATGCGGCCCGACGGCACCTCGACGTTCTGGCGCGTCAACGCGGTCTCGACATCCTGCAGCGTCAACCCGTAGGCCGCGAGCCGGAGCGGGTCGATCCAGATCCGCAGGGCGAAGCGCCGCTCGCCGAAGATGCGGACATCCGACACGCCGGGCAGGTTCTGCAACCGGTCTTTGACGAAGCGGTCGGCGAAGTCGCTCACATCGAGTGCCGTATGCCGGCTCGACGAGAAGGCGAGATAGATGATCGGCTGCGCGTCCGCCTCGACCTTGGCGATCACCGGCTCGTCGATGTCGTCGGGAAGCTGGCCGCGCACACGCCCGACGCGGTCGCGCACGTCGGACGCCGCGCCGTCGGGGTCGCGTGACAGCCGGAACCGGACGGTGATCTGGCTCTTCTCCGGCCGGCTGATCGACGACAGGACGTCGACGCCCCCGATGCCGGAAAGCGAATCCTCGAGCGGCACCGTCACCCGGCTCTCGATGATCTCGGCCGAGGCGCCGCGATAGGTCGTCTCGACCGAGACGACCGGCTCGTCGATGTTGGGATATTCGCGCACTGTGAGCCGCTGGTTCGCCATCAGCCCGATGAGCACGATGACAAGGCTCAGCACCGTCGCGAAGACGGGACGGCGGATCGAGATGTCGGAGAGCGTCACGGCCGGGGTGCCGCCGCCGCGGCGTCGGCCGTCGCGACGTTGCGGACCGGCATGCCGGCGCCGATCTTGAGCTGGCCCGCGGTCACGATCTGGTCGCCGCGCGCGAGGCCGCCGACGATCTCGACCTCGGTGCCGAGACGCTCGCCGATGCGGACGCTCACCTCGTCCGCCACGCCGTCCTTGATCCGGTAGACGACCGTCCGGTCGCCGAGCGGCACGATCGCCTGTTCGGGCACGAACAAAGCATCGGCACGCGCAAGGAGCATCACCGTGACGCGCGCGAAGAGGCCCGGGCGCAGGACGCCGTCCTGGTTGGCGATGCGCGCATGCAGGACGATGGCGCGCCCGGCCGGATCGATCAGCGGGTCGATGGCATAGATCTCGCCGGGAAACACCCGGTTCGGGAACGAGTCTATTTCGATACCGACGGTCTGGCCGACCGCGATCGCGGTCAGATAGATCTCGGGCACGCGGAAATCGACCTTGAGTGGATCGAGCATCGCGAGGTTGGCGATGTCGGTGCCCGGCGCGACGTAGTCACCGGTGCTCACCCGGCGCAGCCCGATCGTGCCCGAGAACGGCGCCTCCATCCGCATCTTGCCGATCCGCGCCGTCGCGACGCCGACGGCGGCCTCGTCGTTCTTGAGCTTGAAGCGCGCCTCGTCGAGCGCACGCGTCGTGCCGCTGCCGCTCCGGACCAGGGTCTCGGCCCGCTCGTAGTTCGCGCGCGACAAGGCGAGCGAGGCCTGCGCCTGGGCGAGCTCGGCGCGCTCGACCGAATCGTCGAGCTGGATCAGGAGATCGCCGCGGCACACCAATTGGCCCTCGCGGAACACGATCTGGGTTATTCGGCCGGCGATCTCGGGGCGCACGACGACCATCTCGTTGGCGACGAGCGATCCCACCGCGACCGTGGTCCGCCGCATCTCCCCGACCCGTACCGGCGTCGCCTCGACCGCCATCGCGAACCCGCCCGGCGGTCCGCCCCTCGCGCCGCCCGCGCTCCCCGGGCTCGCCGGCGACGGAACCAGCAGCCGATAGACCGCGACGACGGCGATCGCGACGATGCAGACGACGACGAGGGCGATGACGGTACGCTTCACACGGAGCTCCGACCGATAGTCGAGGGCCAAGCCTCGACGAGCGCCGGCCGGTCTTTCACAATGTAGTGCCCGGTCCCGTCGGCACAAGAACCGGCGGCGATCCGCGGCGGCCCTAGTCGACGGTCAGCACGATCTTGCCGAGATGGCTTCCCGCCTTCAGCACGGCCTGCGCGGCCTCCGCGTCGACAAGAGGAAAGGTCTCGTGGATCAAAGGTTTGATCGCACCGCTCGCGAACGAAGGCAAGAGGTCGGCGGCGAAGTGGCGGACAATCTCGGCATGCTCGTCGAGCGTCCGCGTGCGGAAGGTCACGCCGACCAGGGTCAGGCGCTTCCGCGCGAACAATTCGAGGTCGATCTCCGCGGTCTGGCCGCCCATGCGGCCGACGTCGACGATCCGCCCACGGAGCGCCACCGCGCGCAGATTGTCGGCGAGCGCGCGGGCGCCGACGGTGTCGATGATCACATCGACGCCCGCGCCGCCGGTCCGTTCGAGGACGGCAGCGGCGAAGCCGTCGCGATAGTCGATCGCGGCGTCGAGACCCTCGGCGGCGAGCCGCGCCGCCTTCGCGGGCGATCCGGTCGAGCCGAGGATCGGGCGCGCGCCCTTGACGCGCGCGATCTGGAGCGCGGCCGTCCCCACCCCGCCGGTCACCGCATGGACGAGGACGGCTTCGCCCGGCCGGAGCATCGCGCGCGTCATCAGGGCGTCATGCGCGGTCATGTAGACGACCGGGACCGCCGCCGCCTCGACCCAGCCGAGCGCATCCGGGACCGGCACCGCGAGACGCTCGTCGAGCGCGACGAACTCCGCGAACGCGCGCTGCGCCATCGCCATCACGCGCTCGCCGCCGGCGAACCGCGTCACCGCGGCGCCACAGGCGACGACCTCGCCCGCCATCTCGAGACCGCCCGCCGGATATTCCGGAACCGGCCCGGAATGATCGTAGTGGACGACGCCGCGCGCGAGATCGGCGCGGTTGAGCCCGGCGCCCCGCACGCGGACGAGAATCTGTGTCGGCCCGGGGTCGGGCCGCGGCAGCTCCATCACCGCGAGCTCGCGGCGCCCGTCCCGGTCGAGGATGACGACGGCCTTCATGTCCGTTCCTTTCGCGGTGCGATCCCGCCCACCGTGGCGGCCACGCGACAGTAGCCGCCGCGTGCCGGTGGCGGAAGCGGCCGCCGGGCGTCATAATCCGCATCACGCGCCATCGCCCGCTCCCCGTCGTACGGTTCCCGATCTCTCCCCATGCAGCTTCTCGGCAAGATACTCGGCGGCGCCGCCGGCTTCGCGCTCGGCGGGCCGATCGGCGCGATCGCCGGCGCCGTCGCGGGGCACGCGGTCGACCATGTGCGAACCAGCCGGAGCGCGGCCGACCCCGACCTCACACGGCAGGGCGCGTTCACGATCGCGGTCATCGCTCTCGGCGCCAAGCTGGCGCGCGCCGACGGCAGCGTGACACCGGTCGAGGTCGACACCTTCAAGCGGCTGTTCCGGGTGCCGCCGGAGGAGGCGCGCCATTTCGACCGCGTCTTCAACCTGGCGCGGCGCGACGTCGCCGGCTACGAGCCCTATGCGCGCCAGGTGGCCCACCTCTTCGCGGACAATCCGGCGGTCCTCGAGGAGCTTCTCCACGCGCTGTGCCAGGTCGCCGCCGCGGAGCGGATCGCGCATGCGGGCGAGATCGACTATCTCCGCTCGGTCGCGACGATCTTCGCGATCGAGCCCGAGACCTTCGAGCGGATCCGCGAGACCCACTTCGGCCGCGAGGGCATGGACCCGTTCGCCGTGCTCGGGATCGCGCGCGATGCCGACGACGCGGCGGTGCGCGACGCGTGGCTGCGTCTGATCCGGGCCAATCATCCGGATAGCCTGATCGCCCAGGGCGTGCCCCGCGAGTTCGTCGCGCTCGCGACCGAGCGCATGGCGACGATCAACGCGGCCTATGACCAGATCCGGACCATGCGCGCGGCGACATAGACGCCCAACCGGCGGCGAGCCCGATTGCCGGCCCGCATGGCCGGGTCTAGGCTCGGGCCGGTGCACGATCGCAAACCGGCGGCAGGGAGGCGCTGACCCGGCATGGAACCGAGCCCCGAACCGGATCGCCTCGACGTGCGCGGTCACGCGCTCTCCGCGCGTGCGCGCGGACGCGGCCCGGTCGTCCTCATGCTCCACGGCGCGCAAGACGCGGGACGCTGGTCTCCGTGCCACGATCTCCTGTCACAGGAGAGGCGCGTGGTCGCCCCCGTCCACCCGGGCTTCGCCGCGACGCCGCGCGCATCGGGCATCGAGACCGTCGAGGACCTCGCTTATCTCTATCTCGATCTCGTCGAAGCGAACGGCTGGCGCGACGTCCATCTGGTCGGCGCCGGTCTCGGCGGCTGGATCGCGGCCGAAATGCTGGTGCGGTCCTGCGCGCGGTTCGCGCGGCTCGTCCTGATCGATGCGGTGGGGATCAAGATCTCCCCGCCCGATATGCCCGATATTCTCGACACCTACGCCATGGGCCCGGATGACCGGCTCCGCGCGCTGTTCCGCGACGCCGAGGCAGGTCGGCGCATCCTCGGCGATCCGCGCCACATGGTCGAGGCGGCGCTCGACCGCTATCTGCACGACGAGGAGGCGGACGCGCTCTATGCCTGGAAGCCGTTCCAGCACAATCCGTCGCTTCATCGGAGGCTCTACCGGATCGGCGTGCCGACGCTCGTCTTGTGGGGCGAGAACGACCGCGTGGTCTCGACCGGCTATGGCCGCGCCTTCGCCGCCGCGATCCCCGGCGCCCGGTTCGAGATCGTGCTGGGCGCCGGCCACCTGCCTCACCTCGAGCGACCCGAGGCGGCCGCGGCGGCGATCGCCGGATTTCTGACCGCGCCGTCGGCGGGGAGGGCCCGATGAGGTTCTACTACTTCACCGAGATGCCCTATCCGCATCTCCCCGACGACTATTTCGAGCGCTATGGCTCGATCCGGGTGACGCTGCCCAACCGGCTCCTCGATCCGCACACGACCCACCGTCTCTATAACGAGTATCTCGAGCAGCATCAGCTCGCCGACGAGCTGGGCCTCGACGTGATGCTGAACGAGCATCACCAGACCGCGACCTGCATCGACGCCGCACTCGGCGTTTCCGCCGCCTCGCTCGTGCAGCGGACGCGGCGCGCCAAGATCCTGCTCCTCGGCTATCCGATCCCGCATCGCGAGAACCCGCTCCAGGTGGCCGAGGAGGTCGCGATGCTCGACTGCATCTCGGGCGGGCGCATCGAGTGCGGCTTCGTGCGCGGCGTCGGTCTCGAGATCCACCCCGCCAACACCAATCCGGTTCTGAACCGCGAGCGGTTCTACGAGGCGTTCACTCTGATCCGGAAAGCGTGGACCACGGGCGAGTCGTTCAGCTGGGAGGGGAAGCACTTCCACTTCCGCTACGCCAACCCGTTCCCGCAGCCGTTCCAGAAGCCATATCCCCCGATCTGGACCACCGGCGGCGGCGACCGCGAGAACATCGACTGGGCGGCCGACAACGACGTCGTGTTCGCGACACTGCTCGCCGGCTTCGACGGCGCCGGCGCGGTCTATGATGCCTATCGCGCGCGCTGCCGCGAGACCGGGCGCGCCCCGCCGTCGGGCGAGCGGTTCGCCAACCTCTTTCTCGTGTATGTCGGCGACAATGACGCGGACGCCCGCCGCGACGGCGAGCAGCTGATGTGGTATCTCCGCACGCGCGACGCGCCGTGGTTCCGCGCGCCACCCGGCTGGGCACCCGTCAAGGCGCGGCGCGCGATGTATCAGTCGGGACAGGAGAGCGTGCGTACGGCCTCCTATGAGAGCCTCTGGAATCGCGGGCTTCTCATCACCGGCAATGCCGACACGGTCGCGCGGCGCCTCCGTCAGTTCCACGCCGAGACCGGTGCGACCAACATCCTGATGATGATGCAGGCCGGCCCGATGAAGCATGCCGACGTGCTCGCGAGCCTTCGCCGCTTCGCGGCCGACGTCGTGCCACAACTCGCCGACATCGCGCACGCGGTGCCGCGACCGGCGCTCGCCGGTTCCGCCTGAACGGAGGATCAGCCCGATGACCGAAACCGCCCACGCCGCCGTCCTCACCGCGCCCCGCACGTTCGAGACCCGCGAGTACCCGGTCCCCGACGTGGACATAGGCTCAGGCGTACTCCGTGTCGAGGCGGCCGGTCTCTGCGGCACCGATTACGAGCAGTTCGCCGGTCATCTCGAGGGCACCAAGTGGGCGATCCGTCCGATCATCCCGGGTCACGAGATCCTCGGGCACGTCGAGAAGCTCGGGCGCGAGGCGGCACGCACCTGGAAGGTCAAGGAAGGCGACCGCGTGATCGTCGAATCCTCGATCCCGTGCGGCCAGTGCTTCCAGTGCCTGATCGGCCGCACCGTCCTCTGCCAGCACAATCTCGGCTATGGCCTCCGCATCAGCGTGAATGAGGCGCCGCATCTCTGGGGCGGCTATGCGAGCCACATGTATCTCCACCCGCGCGCGCGTCTCCACCGCGCGCCGACCGACGTGCCGACCGGCGTGATGAGCCTCTTCAATCCGCTGTCGAATGCGGTGCGCTGGGGCTTCGAGAAGCCGGGCACCGGCATCGGCGACACGATCGTGATCGAGGGGCCGGGCCAGCGCGGGCTTCTCGCGGTCGTCGTCGCCAAGATGGCGGGCGCCGCGCAGGTCATCATCACCGGCACGCGCGCCGACCGGGCGCGCCTCGCGCTCGCCAAACAGCTCGGCGCGGATGCGACGATCGTCGTCGACGAGGAGGACCCGGTCGAGCGCGTGCGCGATCTCACCGGTGGTGCGGGCGCCGACATCGTGCTCGACGTCTCGGCCGGCGCGACCGAGCCGATCATCCAGGCGGTCGAGATGGTGCGCGCGGGCGGCACAGTCGTGGTCGCCGGCCTCAAGAACCAGCGGCCGGTCGGAAACCTCGTCACCGACAAGCTGATCCTCAAGGAGATCTCGATGGTCGGCGTGCTGTCGTCGAGCTGGACCGCGACCGAACGCTCGATCGACATTCTGCGCCGACGCTGGAAGGACCTCCGCGCGCTGTGCACGCACGGCTATCCGATCGAGCGGGCCGACACCGCAGTCAAGCTCCTCGGGCGCGAGATCGAGGACGGACCGGAGCCTGTCCACATCCACCTGACGCCGCGATAGCGGCGTTCAGCGCGCCGGCGCGGGGTCGAACCAGCCGGCCTCGATGAAGCGGAGCCACAGCCGGCCGACGACCGCCATCGTTTCCGCCATGATGTCGTGGTGGAAGCCGTCGATCCTGACGACCCGATAGCGCCGGCAATACGGTTCCATCACCGCGCGTGTCGCATCGACGATGGGCGGTGGCAGCACCTCGTCGAGCGTGCCGTTGACCTGGAGCGCGGCGACGCTCGCGAGCTCGGGCGGCGGGAAGGAGGGATCGAGAAACTGGCGCGCGAAGGCGGCGAAGCCGCCGCGGCGCTCCTCGCTCGGCAGGAAGTCCGTGTTCCACAGACGTCCCGCGTGCTCGGTCAGCGCACCGACATTGTAGAACATCATCGCGTCCTCGACGCTCTTGAAACGCGGCGCACCTTGCGCCGAGCGCCACCAGCGTCGGCGCGTCTCCTCGTCGATGTGGCGCGTGTAGAACGTGAAATCGCGCCAGCCGCGCTCGCGCACGCGGAGCGCGCTCCGGTCATAGGCCCAGTCGAACCGGCCATGGATGGCGCGGCTGTAGAAATAGGCGATCCCCGGGCTCGACGTGCCCCAGCCGAGATAGCCGTCCGGCGCGATGTGGCGCGCGAGCGGCCACAGCACCGCGCCGCCGGTCGAGAATCCCCAATAGAGGAGAAGAACCTCCTCGCGCCGCATGTCGCGGAGCGCATGCGCGACACCGGCGCGGTAGCCGAGGACGAGCGCCTCGGGACTCGCCGCGAGCATCTGGGCGTGGAGCAGGGTACCCTCGCGCGGCACGCGAGCCCGCTCGCTTTCGGTCGGGCTCGAGATGCCGGTGACCGGAACGGTCTCGTAATCCTCGGCCGTCCAGTAGGATCTCTGGTCGACGTCGAAGATCGGCATCCGCTCGCCGATCGGGATGTCCGCCCACGATCCGCTGCGATCGGCGGCGAGGAAGTTCCAGCGGCCGATCCGCGCGAGCGCGACGAAGGTGATCCCGCGCCGGGCGAGCCAAGGCCCGACGCCCTCTGCGCCGTCATAGCTCGATAGGAACCCGCGGCCGTTGTCGCTGCCGCCCTCGCCAGCGATCACCACGATGCGCCGGCCGTGGTGGCGGCGCGGCGTCTCGGGCGTGAGCACGATCGCCGCCTGGGTGAACCGTCGTCCATGCGCGAAGAAGTCGACATAGTCGACCGTGCGGCGGTAGCCGGTCGTCGCCGGAAAGTCCGGGCCGGCGGTGATCGCGGCCGGCGGAACCGTGGCGCCGTCGGCCGGAAGCGATGGCTCTGTCGTCGTCACGGTGTTCCTCGCATGGCCATTCCCCCAAGGCGCGGCGACAGGGATGGAGCCGGGCCCGCCGCGCGGTCTATTCTGGCATCGAGGAGCGGCCGATGGCGAGCGAGCGCGGCGAGACGGCGGGCGAGGACATGCCGGAACGGTCGACGGCATCGCTGTTCGGCCGCCGTGCCGGTGCGGATGTCGGGCCCGTCCCGTCGCTTGCCGTCGGCGCGACCGTCGCGGACGCGGTCGCTTTGCTCGGCCGTTCCGACAGTTCCGCGGTCGTTATCGTAGATGCAGGCCAGCGACCCTGCGGCATCCTGACCGAGCGCGATGTCACCCGCCGCGTCGCCCTCCAGGGCCGCGCCGACTGGCCGATCGAGCGCGTCATGACGCGCCCGGTCGCGACGATCCGCGACGACGAGTTCCTCTACCGCGCGGTCGCGCGTATGCGCGCGCGCGATCCGCCATCTCCCGGTCGTCGCTTCCGACGGACGCCTCGTCGGGCTGGTCACGCTCGACGGCGCGCTCGCGGCCACGAGCGACAAGGCGCTCCGCCACATGGAAGCGCTCGGCGGCGGCGAGGCGATCGAGGGCCTCGCGCGCACCAAGGCGGCGGAGGCGGGCATCGCCGCCGATCTCCTCGGCGAGGGCATGGACGCGCCGTCGATCCTCGCGCTCCTCGTCGACATCAACCGCGACATCCACCGCCGCGTTCTCGAGCGCGCCGTCGCCGCGACCGCCGAATCGGGTCTTGGCGCGCCGCCGGTCGCGTTCACGGGCCTTGTCCTCGGCTCGGCCGGCCGCGGCGAGAGCCTCCTCGGTCCGGATCAGGACAACGCCTTGATCCTCGACGATTATGACGACAACGATCACACGCGGATCGATCGCTGGTTCGTCGCGCTCGCCGAGCGCTTCACGCGCGACCTCGCGACCGTCGGCTTCCCGCTCTGCAGCGGCAACGTGATGGCGACCAATCCGGTGTGGCGCAAGACCGCGACGCAATGGCGGCGCCAGATGACGCTATGGGCCGAGCGGAGGAGCCCGGTCGCGGTTCTCTTCGCCGACATCTTCCTCGATTTCCACCCGTTCACGGGCGACCCGACCCGGTCGGAGACGCTGCGCGCCCATGTTCTCGATGGCCTCGCCCGCAATCCCGCCTTTCTCGCCGAGATCGCCGGCACCCAGGCCAACCATGCCGTCGCCGTCGGTCTGCTCGGCCGCCTCCACACCGTTCACGGCGATCTCGGGCGCCGAGGCCATGTCGATCTCAAACTCGGCGGGCTGATGCCGCTCGTCGGCGCGGTCCGTCTCCTCGCGCTCCGCGCCGGTGTCGCCGCGACCGGCACCGCGCGGCGTCTCGACGCGCTCGCCGACAGGGGTCTCGTCGAGCCCGATCGGCGCGACGGCCTCATCGCCGCATTCGCGACGCTCGCCGGGCTCCTCCTCCGCCAGCAGATCGCCGATCTGCGTGCCGGCCGGCCCCCGAGCAACGACATCGTGCCCGACAAGCTCCGCCGCCGGAGCCGCGACGATCTCGTCGAGGCGCTCCGCGCGGTGCGCTCCTTCCACAACGCGGTCATCGCCGATTTCACCGGCCGGCTGTGGTAGGCCTCAGGCCAGCTTCTGGCGATCGGGCGGCGGCAAGAAGCGGTTGGTCGCGGCGACCGCATCGGCGAGGGTGACGACGCCGGCCTCACGCGCGCGTGCGATCAATCGCACCAGGACGAGCGCGGTGATGTGCGCATCGCCGAGCGCGTTATGGCGCGCATCGAGCGCGATATCGAAGCGGCGCGCCAGCGCATCGAGCGAGTGGTCGGGGTCGAGCGGATCGAGCGCCATCGACAGGAACAGCGTATCGAGAACCGGCTGGTCGAATTCGACGCCGCCGTCCGCCTCGCGGATGCGGACGAAGCGCATGTCGAACGCCGCATTGTGGCCGACCAGCACGGCCTCGCCAGCGAAGGCGTGGAAGCGTGCGAGCGCCATGCCGACCGGCGGCGCCGACGCGACATCGTCGTCGGTGATGCCGTGGAACCGGGTCGAGCGCGCCGAGATGCGGCGACCGGGATTGACCAGCGTGTCGAACGTCTCGTCGTCGAGGATACGGCCGTTGAGGACGCGCACCGCGCCGATCTGGATGATCTGATCGCCGGAATCGGGATCGAGCCCGGTGGTCTCGGTGTCGAAGACGACGAAGGCGAGACTGTCGAGCGGCCGATCGGCGAGCGGCCCCAGGGCGCGGTCCTGCTGCAACAGGTCGAAATCGTAGAAGATCGCGCGCGGGTTCCGGTCGTCGAGCTGGACCGTCGCGGGCGGCGCGAAGGTGATGACGAAGCCCGCCGCGGCGGAGGCCTCGCCGATCGGCGCGATGCGGATCTCGAGCGGTGGGCCCGCGTCGCGGCGCACGACCGCGAGGCCGAGCGGACCGCGCGGCCGGGCCGCCGCGTCGGACGGATTGGCGAACGTCGCGAAGGCGGACCGGAGCGGGGTCTCGTCGAGGAGCTCGAAGACGGAGCGGCCGAGGCCTAATCCGGGTCCCCGGCCGAGGATCCGTTGCGCCGCGGTATTGAACAGGACCGTGCGACCGTCGGGCGCGCAGACGATGACGCCTTCGGTGAGATCGCGGAGCACCGCCTCGAGCCGGCGCTTCTCGGTATCGAGCCGCCCGGTGAGGGCCGCGAGCGAGCGAGCGGTCTCGTCCTCCTCGCGGGCGCGCTGCGCAACGAGCGCATCGATGCTTCGCGCCACGGACGCGAACAGAGGATCGACGCGGTCGGCGAGCGGTTCGGCGGGTGTGCCGAGGACCGCGCGCCAGGCCTCGCGCTCGAGCTCGCCGAGCGGGCGCACGACGCGCTGCTCGGCGGCCCACCACACATAGAAGAACACCGCCGCGACGCCGATGGTCGTCATGAGGAGATGCGTCAGGTCCTCGCCGCTCCACGCGCCGCGATGCGAGGAGACCAGCGCCGCGATCACGATCGCGACCCCGGCGATACCGGCGGCGGCGAAGCGGAGCCTCAGTTTCTGCGGCGCGGTCACGTCGGGGTCCCGATCCTGCGTTGAAAAAGGCCGGCGGTGTTCCTAATCTCCGCCCGGTCCAGCGAAAGTGCACCCGGCGATGGCGAGCTACCAATACATCTACACCATGCACCGCCTGACCAAGATCTATCCCGGCGGTCGCGAGGTTCTGAAGGACATCAGTCTCCAGTTTCTGCCCGGCGCCAAGATCGGCGTGCTCGGGCTCAACGGCGCCGGCAAGTCCACCCTCCTCCGCATCATGGCTGGGCTCGACGCCGAGGTGTCCGGCGAGGCGCGGGTCGCCGACGGCGCATCGGTCGGCTTCCTGCCGCAGGAGCCGGTTCTCGACCCGAAGAAGGACGTCTACGGCAACGTGCTCGAGGGCATGGCGGCGATCCATGACCTGGTCCAGCGCTTCGAGACGCTGAGCGCCCGGTTCGCCGAACCGATGTCGGACCAGGCGATGAACGACCTCATCGCCGAGCAGAGCGGGCTCCAGGAGAAGATCGATGCGGTCGGCGGCTGGGATCTGGATCGCAAGATCGACATCGCGATGGATGCGCTCCGCTGCCCCGCCCGCGATGCGGACGTGACGACGCTGTCGGGCGGCGAGCGGCGCCGTGTCGCGCTCTGCCGCCTGCTCCTGCAGAGCCCCGACCTCCTCCTCCTCGACGAACCGACCAACCATCTCGACGCGGAATCGGTCGCCTGGCTCGAACGCTTCCTGCAGGACTATCCGGGCACGGTGGTCGCGGTGACCCACGACCGCTACTTTCTCGACAATGTCGCCGGTTGGATCCTCGAGCTCGACCGCGGCCGCGGCATTCCGTGGAAGGGGAACTACTCCTCCTGGCTCGAGCAGAAGGAGCAGCGTCTCGCGCTCGAGGAGAAGCAGGAGACGGCGCGGCGCCGGACGCTGGCGCGCGAGCTCGAATGGGTGCGCGCCTCGCCGCGGGCCCGCCAGGCGAAGAGCAAGGCGCGCGTCAGCGCCTACGAGGCCCTCCTCGCCGAGGCGGCCGATCAGGCGCCGGAGACCGTGCAGATCATCATCCCGGTCGCCCGCCGGCTCGGCGATCTCGTGATCGAGGCCAAGGGACTCCGCAAGGGCTATGGCGATCGGCTGCTGATCGAGGAGCTGGGCTTCAAGCTGCCGCCCGGCGGCATCGTCGGCGTGATCGGCCCGAACGGGGCCGGCAAGACGACGCTCTTCCGCATGATCTCAGGACAGGAGGCACCCGATTCGGGTGTGCTCCGCATCGGCGATACCGTCACGCTCGGCTATGTCGACCAGTCGCGCGATACGCTCGATGCCGGCAGGACCGTGTGGGAGGAGATCTCCGGCGGCAACGACGAGATCACCCTCGGCACCAGGACCGTCGCAAGCCGCGCCTATTGCGCCTGGTTCAACTTCCGCGGCGCCGACCAGCAGAAGAAGGTCGGCCAGCTCTCCGGCGGCGAACGCAACCGGGTTCACCTCGCCAAGGTCCTGAAGTCGGGCGCCAATGTCCTCCTCCTCGACGAGCCGACCAACGACCTCGACGTCGACACGCTCCGCGCGCTCGAGGAGGCGCTTCTCGCCTTCGCCGGCTGCGTCGTCGTCGTCAGCCACGACCGCTGGTTCCTCGACCGGATCGCGACCCACATGATCGCGTTCGAGGGCGACAGCCAGGTGGTCTGGTTCGAGGGGAACTATGAGTCCTACGAGAGCGACCGCAAGAAGCGCCTCGGCGCGGCGGCGGACCAGCCGCACCGCATCAAGTTCAAGCCGCTCGTTCGCGCCTAAGCGCGACCGGGGTCAGTTTCCGGTCTTCTTGCGGAGCGCATCGAGGAGCCCGGCGACGGTGCCGCCATTGCTCCGGATCACCGCCGCGAACTCGTCGCGCTGGGTGACGCTCATGCTGATGCCCTCGACGGTGACGTCGACGACCTTGAAGGCACCAGCCTGCCCGCGTACGCGCCACACGACGCGGACCGGCGGCTTGCCGGACGGCTGGACGATCTCGGTCGAGACGAGCTTGTCATTGTCGGTCGAATCGACGACCTGCAGAACGCGGAACGTCTCGCCCGAATAGTCGGCGAAGCGGTTCGCATAGGCGCGGACGATGAAGTCCTCGAACAGCCTGAGATACTCGGTCTTCTCCTGGTCCGTCGCCGTCCGCCAGTAGCGGCCGAGGACGAAGCGGCCGATTTCCGGAACGTCGAACGACCCGCGCAGGATCTCGCGAAACCGCTTGCCGCGCTCGGCGTCGCCGATCGACTGCACGGTGAGCGAATCGATCGCCCGTTGGCCGGAGCGGCGGATGAATTCGTCGGCGCCGGTCGCCTGCGCCATCGCTGCCGGCGTGGCGAGAACGACGGTCGCCGCGCACACCGCGCCGAGAAGAACGCGTCGATTGAGGATCATCGGTCGCTCGCAGTTGCCGGCGAGGGTTCCAGTCCGAGGGCGAAGGGCTCGGGCATCAGACCCGGCGTCGCCGCCGCCAGGCGCCCCTGCCGGATCTCGTCGTTCCGGCGTTGACGATAGAGGCTGCGAACCGCCGCGTAGAAGTCGAGCGAGGTTCGCTGCAGCTCGTTGATCTGGTCGTAGCGCGCAGCGCGACCGCTGACGGTCGAGGCGGCGAACCGGGCCGGGCCGAACGCATCGACGCCCGCGACATTGACGATATAGGTTGACGGATCGAAGGCGGTGTCGACGACGAAGCCGAGGAGGTCACGCGGGTTCGACGGTCCGAGCAACGGCAAGACGAGGTACGGCCCCTCGTTCATGCCCCACACCGCCAGGGTCTGGCCGAAATCCTCGTCGTGCCGCGGAACGCCAAACTCGGTCGCGATGTCGAGCACGCCGCCGAGCCCGAAACTGGTATTCATGAGCATGCGCACGAAGGTGTTGTTCGCCCGGTCCCACTCGCCCTGCAGGAGGTCATTGGCGAGAACAATAAGCGAACGAAGATTGGCGAGCGCATTCGAGATCCAACCCTGGATGGGGTCCGGAACGACGTTGCGATAGACGTAGGCGACCGGCTTCAGAACAAACCGGTCGAGGTTCATGTTGAGGTCGAAGACGGTGCGGTTGAACGACTCATAGGGGTCGTTCGCCTCGCGATAGGCGGCCAGGGCCTCGGGATCGTTGGTCGGAGGCGACGTCGCGCAGCCCGCGACCAGGAGGAGAGAGCCGAGCGCGGCCGCAGCCAAGCGCGAGACGACCCGCGCCCTCAACTTTTGGATGTCTGGCAAGACCGAGAATCCCCGAGGCGTATGAACGCTTTGGTGCCCCAGCACCGAGATGCGAACGCGGCAACCATAAGCCATCGGAACGCCTCTGACAATGTGTCAGCACGGTTGCGACGCCCCCGCCGGCCGCGCGTTTCGCCTTAAACCGAAGCCTATCCCACGCGCATTAATAAGGACTTGAGCCAGCTGGGTGATCATTGTGACCGCGTCGGCTGCGAATCGCGGGTCGATCGGCCCTGTGGTCCGAGCCCGCGCCACAGGGATCGTGCGCCACCCCTTGCATCCATAAAAATATATTTATATTGAGCTCCGATCATGATAGGCAGCGCCGCGCAATGGGTGGGACGCGATGGATGAGCTTCTGAACGCGCTGCGCGCGGCGGCCGAGCCGACCCGGCTCCGCCTCCTCGCACTCTGCGCCGAGGGCGAGTTGACGGTGAGCGAGTTGACCCAGGTTCTCGGTCAGAGCCAGCCGCGAGTCTCCCGTCACCTCCGCCTTCTCTGCGAGGCCGGCCTGCTCGACCGATTTCGCGAGGGCACCTGGGTGTTCTACCGGCTCCGCGACCAGGGTGGCGCCGCGGGTCGCGCGCTCGCAAGGACCCTGATCGATCTCGTGCCGCGCGAGGCGCCGCAGATCGCGCTCGACCGGCAGCGGCTCGACGCCGTCAAGGAGGCGCGCGCCGAGGCGGCGGCGGCCTATTTCCGCGCCAACGCCGCGCAGTGGGACTCGATCCGCTCGCTCTATGTGTCGGAGGCCGAGGTCGAGGCGGCGCTGATCGATCTCTTGCCGCCGGGCTCGGTCGGCGATCTCCTCGACATCGGCACCGGCACGGGCCGCATCCTTTCGCTCTACGGGTCGACCGCGACGCGCGCGGTCGGGATCGATCTGTCGCGTGACATGCTCGCCGTCGCCCGCGCCAATCTCGAGACCGCCGGGCAGCGCAACTGCCACGTCCGCCAAGCGAGCATGTACCAGCTGCCCTTCGACGCGCATGCGTTCGATGCGGTGACGATCCACCAGGTGCTGCATTACGCCGATCGGCCGCGGAGTGTCATCGCCGAAGCCGCGCGCGTCGTGAAGCCGGGTGGACGGCTCCTCATCGTCGACTTCGCGCCGCATGCGCTCGAGTTCCTGCGCGAACGTCACGCGCATCGCCGGCTCGGCTTCGCGCCGGGCGAGGTCGAGGACTGGTCGGCCTCGAACGGCCTCGCCGTCCGCGCGACGCGGCGACTGCCGGGGACGCAGCTCACCGTGATGCTCTGGCTGCTCGAGCGCGACGAGGCGGCGCGCGGGCGCGATGCCGCGATGCCGGGCCCGCGCGCGGTGGAGACCGTCGGATGAACGCGACGACGCTCCGGGACCGTCTCGCGCTCGCGCGGCCGGAGATGGCCGGCGCCGACATCGCGGTCTCGTTCGAGTTCTTCCCGCCCAAGACCGAGAAGATGGAGACCGATCTCTGGAACGCGGTCGGGCGCCTCGCGCCGCTCCGACCGCGCTTCGTCTCGGTGACCTATGGCGCCGGCGGCTCGACCCGTGACCGGACGCACAGCACCGTGGTGCGGATCGCGCGGGAGACCGGTCTCGTCCCGGCGGCGCATCTCACCTGTGTCGCCGCGAGCCGCAGTGAGGTCGACGAGGTCGCGCGTCGGTACTGGGATGCCGGGATCCGCCACATCGTCGCGCTGCGCGGCGATCCGCCGGAGAAGGATGCCCGCTACCAGCCTCATCCCGGCGGTTATTCCTATGCCGCCGAGCTCGTCGCCGGCCTCAGGCGGATCGCCGATTTCGAGATCAGCGTCGCCGCCTATCCCGAGACGCATCCCGAAGCGGCGAGTGCTGCGGACGATCTCGTCAATCTCCGGCGCAAGATCGACGCCGGCGCGACGCGCGCGATCACCCAGTACTTCTTCGATGTCGACATGTATCTCCGCTTCGTCGAGCGCGCGCGCGCCGCCAGCATCGCCGTGCCGATCGTTCCGGGCATCCTGCCGGTGACGAACTTCGCGCAGGTCGTACGCTTCTCGAAGCTCTGCGGCGCGACGGTTCCCGCATGGATGGCCCACCTGTTCGAGGGCCTCGACGACGATCCGGAGACGCGCCGGCTGGTCGCAGCGACGGTTGCTGCCGAGCAGTGCCGCCTCCTCCACGCCCACGGCGTCCGCGAGTTCCATTTCTACACGCTCAACCGGGCCGATCTCACCTTCGCGATCGCCCACATCCTCGGGCTCCGCCCCGCCGCGCCCGGCGTTTCTTCACCCCTTCGACCGTGACATGACCGCACCGACCATCATCGCGTCCCGACCTGCCGCCGACCGCAGCCCGGCCGCGCGAACCGGCGCCGACGCGCGGAGCGCGCTCGAACGCGCGCTCGAGAACCGCATCCTCGTCCTCGACGGGGCGATGGGGACGGTGATCCAGGGCTACAAGCTCGACGAGGCGGGCTATCGCGGCACGCGCTTCGCCGACCACCCGTGCTCGCAGAAGGGGAACAACGATCTCCTCTGCCTCACCCAGCCCGCGATCATCAAGGCGATCCACGCCGGCTATCTCGCGGTCGGCGCCGACATCATCGAGACCAACACCTTCAATTCGACCGCGATCGCCCAGGCCGACTACATGATGGAGGACGTCGTCCACGAGCTGAACTTCGCGGCCGCGACGCTCGCGCGCGAAGCGGCGGACGCGGCGATGGCGGTCGATGCGACGCGGCCGCGCTTCGTCGTCGGCGTCCTCGGCCCGACCAACCGGACCGCCTCGCTCTCGCCCGACGTCAACGATCCCGGCAAACGCAATACGAGCTTCGATCAGCTGGTCGAGGCCTACACGACCGCCGTCTCCGGTCTGGTCGAGGGCGGGGTCGATGCGATTATGATCGAGACCGTTTTCGACACGCTCAACTGCAAAGCGGCGATCTTCGCGATCGACAGCTATTTCACCGAGCGCGGCATCAGGCTGCCGATCATGATTTCCGGCACCATCACCGACGCGAGTGGACGAACGCTGAGCGGACAGACGACGGAGGCCTTCTGGAACTCGGTCCGCCACGCCAAGCCGCTTTATGTCGGCCTCAACTGCGCGCTCGGTGCGGCCGATCTCCGCCCCTATCTCGAGGAGCTGTCACGCATCGCCGACTGCCATGTCGGCTGCCATCCGAACGCGGGCCTGCCCAACGTGTTCGGCCTTTACGACGAGACGCCGGCGGAGATGAAGGCGGTGCTCGGCGAGTTCGCGGCGAGCGGACTGCTCAACCTCGTCGGCGGATGCTGCGGGACGACGCCCGAGCATATCCGCGCGATCCGCGAGGCGGTCGCATCGCTGCCGCCGCGCGAGATCCCGAAACGGCCGCCTCATTGCCGGCTGAGCGGGCTCGAGCCCCTCACCATCACACCCGAATCGCTCTTCGTGAATGTCGGCGAGCGCACCAATGTCACCGGCTCGGCGCGGTTCGCGAAGCTGATCCGCGACGGCGATTATGCCGGCGCCCTCGAGGTCGCGCGCCAGCAGGTCCAGAGCGGCGCCCAGGTGATCGACGTCAACATGGACGAGGGCCTCCTCGATTCCGAGGCCGCGATGCGGACCTTCCTCAATCTCATCGCCGCCGAGCCCGACGTGAGCCGCGTGCCGATCATGGTCGATTCGTCGAAATGGTCGGTGATCGAAGCCGGGCTCAAATGCGTCCAGGGCAAGTCGATCGTCAACTCGATCAGCATGAAGGAGGGCGAGGACGCCTTCGTCGCACAGGCGCGGCTCGTCCGCCGCTACGGCGCCGCTGTCGTCGTGATGGCCTTCGACGAAGACGGCCAGGCCGACACGCTCGAGCGCAAGGTCGCGATCTGCCGACGGTCCTATGACATCCTGGTGAACCGGGTCGGTTTCCCGCCCGAGGACATCATCTTCGACCCCAACATCTTCGCGGTCGCGACCGGCATCGCCGAGCACAACGACTACGCGGTCGCCTTCATCGAGGCGACCCGCACGATCAAGAAGACGCTGCCGCACGCGCTGGTGAGCGGCGGGGTGAGCAACGTGTCGTTCTCCTTCCGCGGCAACAACGCGGTCCGCGAGGCGATGCACGTCGTGTTCCTCTATCACGCGATCCAGACCGGGATGGACATGGGGATCGTCAACGCGGGCGCGCTGCCAGTCTACGAGGACATCCCGGCGAGCCTGCGCGAGCGGATCGAGGACGTCATCTTGAACCGTCGCGACGATGCGACCGAGCGCCTCTTGGAGGCGGCGCGCGACTACCAGGGCAAGGCCGCCGAGCGGAAGGAGGACCTCGCCTGGCGGGAGAAGCCGGTGAACGAGCGCCTCGCCCATGCGCTCGTGCACGGCATCACCGAGCACATCGTCAAGGACACCGAGGAAGCTCGGCTCGCCGCGAGCCGCCCGCTCGATGTGATCGAGGGGCCGCTGATGGACGGCATGAACATCGTCGGCGATCTGTTCGGCGCCGGGAAGATGTTCCTGCCCCAGGTGGTCAAGAGCGCCCGCGTCATGAAGCAGGCGGTCGCCCACCTCGTACCCTTCATCGAGGCCGCGAAGGACCAGGGCGCGAGCCGGTCCAAGGGCCGCATCCTCCTCGCGACCGTCAAGGGAGACGTGCACGACATCGGCAAGAACATCGTCGGCGTCGTGCTCCAGTGCAACAACTACGATGTCATCGACCTCGGCGTGATGGTGCCGTCGGCGAAGATCCTCGAGACCGCGCGGCGCGAGGGCTGCGACATCATCGGCCTGTCCGGCCTGATCACGCCCTCGCTCGACGAGATGTGCCACGTCGCGGCCGAGATGCAGCGCGAGGGATTCGCGGTCCCGCTCCTGATCGGTGGCGCCACGACGTCGAAGGTCCACACCGCGGTCAAGATCGCGCCGAACTATGCCGGCCCGACCATCCATGTCACGGACGCGTCGCGGAGCGTCGGCGTCGCGCAGAGCATCCTCAGCCCCGAGCGCAAGGCTAACTACGCCGAGACCATCCGGCGCGACTATGACGAGATCCGCGAACGCCATGGCCGCACCGCCACCGCCGAGAAGCGCCTGTCGATCGAGGCCGCGCGCGCCAATCGCCCGGTGATCGACTGGATGGCGATACCGTCGCCGCGGCCCCGCTTCCTCGGTGTCCGGTCGATCGACGACAACGCGCTCGAGACCTTGTGCGCCTATATCGACTGGACGCCATTCTTCCGGTCCTGGGACCTCGCCGGCACATTCCCGCGCATCCTCACCGATCCGGTCGTCGGCGCCGCTGCGACCAGCCTCTACGACGATGCGCGGCGCATGCTCGACCGGCTGGTCGCCGAGGCGTGGCTCGAGGCGCGCGCGGTGGTCGGCTTCTTTCCGGCCAACGCGACGGGCGACGACATCGTTCTCTACGAGGACGACAGCCGCGCGACCGTCCGGGCGACGATCCACACGCTCCGCCAGCAGATGGCCCGCACCGACCAGCGCCCGAACCTAGCGCTCGCCGATTTCGTCGCGCCGAGCGGGAGCGGGGTCGGGGATTATCTCGGCGCCTTTGCGGTGACGACCGGACATGGCGTCGACGACGTCGTCGCCCGGTTCGAGAAGGAGAACGACGTCTATTCGAGCATCATGGTCAAGGCGCTCGCCGACCGGCTCGCCGAGGCGCTCGCCGAGCGCATGCACGAGCGGGTGCGGAAGGAGCTCTGGGGCTACGCGCCCGACGAGGCGCTCGACAACGCGGCCCTGATCAAGGAGGCCTATCAGGGCATCCGTCCGGCGCCGGGCTATCCCGCGTGTCCCGATCACACCGAGAAGGCGACGCTCTTCGCCCTTCTCGACGCCGGCGATCGGGCCGGCATGACGCTCACCGAATCCTTCGCCATGCTGCCCGCCTCCTCGGTCTCGGGCTTCTATTTCTGGCGCCCCGAGGCACAGTATTTCGGCACCGGCCGCATCGGTCGCGACCAGGTCGAGGACTACGCACAGCGCAAGGGCTTCGACCTCGCGACCGCCGAGCGCTGGCTCTCGCCGATCCTCAACTACGACCGCTGACCGGAAGAACCCGATGACGATCCCCGCCCCCTTCGACCGCTGGCGCGAGACGGTCCGCCCCGAATGGACCGACTACAACGCGCACATGAACCTCGCCTACTACGTCCTGATCTTCGACCACGCGACCGATGCGTTCTATGTCGAGGTCGGGCTCGGGGAGGGCTATCGCAACCGGACCAATTGCTCGACCTTCGCGGTCGAATCGCACATCACCTACGACCGCGAGGTGATGTCGGGGGAAGGCGTCCGGGTCGAGACGCTCCTTCTCGATTTCGACGAGAAGCGGCTCCACTATTTCCATCGCATGGTCCACGCCGAGAAGGGGTATCTCGCGGCGACGACGGAGCTGATGGCGGTCCACGTCGACCTCGCGACGCGGCGGGTGAGCCCGATGCCCGCCTTGGTCCTCGACCACCTCGCCGCGATGAAGGCGGCGCACGCCGCGTTGCCGCGATCCGAGCAGGTCGGCCGCGTCATCGGTATTCGCCGCAGGGCCTGAACCCTCGGACCGCTTCAGGGTGGCGGTACGGCCCGGTCTGGACTAGAAACTACGCCATGAATTCCAAGCGATTAGTCGCCCTGGCCCTGATCGGAACCGTGCTCGGCCCGGCCGAGGCCCTGGCAAACTGCAACGATTCTGCCGCCCCTGGCGTGACGTGGCGGCGTTGTCTGCTCGATCGCCAGAATCTGGCGGGCTCGAACATTTCCGGTGCCACGCTCCGCGATTCGACGTTCAACCGCGCGGAGCTGTCACGCGCTGATCTGCGCGGCGTCGACGGATTCAACGTTCGGTTCGTGAGCGCGATCATGGTCGATACCGCACTCGATCGGGCCAAGCTCTACAATGCCGATTTCACCCGCGCCGATCTCACGCGGGCATCTTTCCGCGACGCCGATCTGCGCGAGACGAATTTCTTCCGGGCCAATCTCCGCGGCGCCGATTTCACTGGCGCGCGGCTTCGCAACGCATCGCTGAGCTACGCCGAGCTGTCGGGCGCGCGATGGATCGACGGCGTCAAGATCTGCCGCGAGGGATCGGTCGGGCATTGCGACTGACGGCGGCGTTCACAGGCTCCGATTGAGCTTGAGCCAGTCATAGCGGTCGCCCGCCTTGAGCGTGAGGTCGGTCGGCGTGTTTCCCTTGAGAACCTGGAGCGACACCGTGACGCCCGGCTCGCCGAGCGCCCAAAGCCGCCGATAGAAGTCGGCGAGGCCCGCCACCGGCCTTCCCGCGAGCGCGAGGACGAGGTCCCCCGGCTCGAGCCCGGCCTGCGCAGCGGGGCTTCCCTCGACCACACGCGACACGAACAGCCGGCCCATCACCTCCTGCGTCCACAGACCGAGCCACGGCCGGCGCGGCAGCGACGACCGGCCGGTCGCGAGGAGATCGCCGAGGATCGGCTTCAGGAGGTCGATCGGGAGGAACATGTTGCCGGGAACCTGCGGCTCGACGAGGGCATTGGGCACGATCAGCGAGCCGACGCCGACGAGCTTACCGTCCTTGTCGAGGAGCGCCGCGCCGCCGAAGCGGGGATGGGGCGGTGCGGTGAAGAGCGCGTCGTCGAGAAGATACTCCCAATAGCCCGCGAACTCGCGGCGCGAGACGATGTAGGCGCCCATCGCGGCCTCGCTGCCGCCATGCGCGGCGACGAGGACCGGATCGCGCTCCTTGACCGTCGCGGACTGGCCGAGCTCGATCGGCTTCACCCCGGTCGCGACGGCCGCGCGCACCAGCCCGAAGCCGGTTTCGTAGTCATAGGCGACGATCGAGGCCGGCACCGTGCGCCCACCGGGCAGGCCGAGCGTGACCTCGCTCGCCTCCAGCATCACGTAGCCGATCGTGAGCACGAGCCCGTCATTGTCGATCACGATGCCGGTCCCCTCGCGCTCGGTCCCGAGGGTCGCCGACGAGCGGGCATCGGCTGGCACCTTGGCCTGGAGCTTGACCAGCGCATCGAGAAGGCGCGGCCAGAACGGCCCCTCGCGCGTCTGCGCATCGGCCGATCCGGGCATGGTGAGGACAAGTCCGAGCAGCAGGATCGCGATAGCGCGCGTGGCATCGTCTCCTCGACACGGGTCGCCGCCATCATATAAAGGCGTGGCGGTCGCTGGAAGTCCGCCGCGAATCACGCCCCGCGCATCGCCCGGCGCGACCGCGCCGCCGGTGCTATAGTTCGGCCGCCATGGACGATCGTGCACGCGACATCGCGCCGGCCGCTCAGGAGCCGGTGCCCTACCTTTCCGGCCTGACGGACATCCAGCGCGCGGCGGTGGAGGCGACAGAGGGACCGGTTCTGGTGCTGGCCGGCGCCGGCACCGGAAAGACGCGCGTCCTCACGACGCGCCTCGCGCACATCCTGCGGTCCGGCCGCGCCTGGCCGAGCCAGGTGCTCGCGGTGACCTTCACCAACAAGGCCGCGCGCGAGATGCGCGAGCGCGTCGCTCAGCTGATCGGCGCGTCGGTCGAGGGGTTGTGGATCGGCACCTTCCACGCCACCGGGGCGCGCATCCTCCGCCGCCACGCCGAACTCGTCGGCCTCAAGAGCAATTTCACCATCCTCGACGCCGACGACCAGCTCCGCCTCGTCAAGCAGCTCCTCGAATCGCACAACATCGACGACAAGCGCTGGCCGGCGCGCGCCGCGCTCGAGGTCATCCAG
This sequence comes from Alphaproteobacteria bacterium, assembly GCA_016869145.1. Classification (GTDB taxonomy): domain Bacteria; phylum Pseudomonadota; class Alphaproteobacteria; order MPNO01; family VGEU01; genus VGEU01. The sequence goes on from VGEU01000002.1 coordinate 107,679, forward strand.
CGCTGGAAGGACCGCGGTCTCGGCCCCGAGAAGCTCGGCGCCGGCGAGACCGGCGATTTCGCGGCCGGGCGCGCGGTCGAGCTCTACCGCGACTATCAGGCCCGGCTCGTCACGCTCAACGCCGCCGATTTCGGCGACCTCCTCCTCCACAATCTGACCTTGTTCCAACGCGAGCCGGACGTGCTCGCGAGCTATCAGCGCCAGTTCCGCTACGTCCTCGTCGACGAGTACCAGGACACCAACGTGGCCCAGTATCTGTGGCTGCGTCTTCTCGCGCAGGGCCATCGCAATCTGTGCTGCGTCGGCGACGACGACCAGTCGATCTACAGCTGGCGCGGCGCCGAGGTCGGCAACATTCTCCGCTTCGAGAAGGATTTTCCCGGCGCGCAAGTGATCCGTCTCGAGCAGAACTTCCGCTCGACGCGCGACATCCTGGGCGCCGCCTCGGGCCTGATCGCGAACAACGAGAGCCGGCTCGGCAAAACCCTGTGGACCGAGCGCGCCGACACCGACAAGGTCATCGTCCGCGGCGTCTGGGACGGCGAGAGCGAGGCGCGCATGGTCGGCGAGGAGATCGAGCGCCTCCACCGCGAGGGCACCCGCCTCGACGACGTCGCGATCCTGGTACGCGCCGGGTTCCAGATGCGCGAGTTCGAGGAGCGCTTCGTCACGCTCGGCATCCCCTACCGCGTCGTCGGTGGTCCGCGCTTCTACGAGCGCCAGGAGATCCGCGACGCGATCGCCTATCTCCGCGTGGTGAACCAGCCCGACGACGGTCTCGCCTTCGAGCGGATCGTGAACGTGCCCCGGCGCGGCATCGGCGAGGCGACCATGCAGGCGATCCACCGCCTCGCACGCGCCCGGTCCCGGCCGCTGGTCGAGGCCGCGCGCGCGCTCGTCGACACCGACGAGATCAAGCCCCAGGCGCGCGCCGCGCTGCGCCGGCTCCTCGATGCCTTCGACCGCTGGCGCGCGCTCACCGAGACCACCGATCACGTCACCCTGGCCGAGACCGTCCTCGACGAATCCGGCTACACCGCGATGTGGCATAACGACAAGTCGCCCGAGGCGCCCGGCCGGCTCGAGAACCTCAAGGAGCTGATCACGGCGCTCCAGGAGTTCGAGAATCTCGCCGGCTTCCTCGAGCATGTCAGCCTCGTCATGGACCAGGATACCGGTAGCGGCGACGCGGCGACGCTGATGACGCTCCACGCCGCCAAGGGGCTCGAGTTCGTCCAAGTGTTCCTGCCGGGATGGGAGGATGGCCTGTTCCCCAACCAGCGCGCGATCGACCAGGACGGCGCCGCCGGCCTCGAGGAGGAGCGCCGCCTCGCTTATGTCGGGCTCACGCGCGCCAAGCGCCACGCGACGATCAGCTTTGCCGCCAACCGGCGCATCTACAACCAGTGGCAATCGGCGCTCCCGTCGCGCTTCATCGAGGAGCTGCCGCGCGCCCATGTCGCGATCGGTGCGGCGCCCGGGCTCTACCGCATGGGCGCCGGGTCGAAGGAGGGCGCGGCGTGGGACGACGATGTGCCTGGACGCGGACCGGGCTTTCGCCGCATGCACCAGGCCGCGCGCGGCGCCGGCGCGCCGCTGCTCGAGGGCCGCGCGAGCGTCGTCCAGGTCGACGCGACGAGCCGACACCAGGCCGGCGAGCGCGTCTTCCATCAGAAGTTCGGCTATGGCCGGGTGATCGCCGTCGAGGGCAACAAGCTCGAGATCGCGTTCGACGCGTCCGGCACCAAGAAGGTCGTCGACAGCTTCGTCGAGCGCGCGTGAGCGGCGCCGGCGCGAAACCGCCTGACAGCGCCGAGCCCGGCACGGTCTGGTCCGTCTCGATCGTCGTTCCACCCGAGCGGGTCGGCCTCTTCGAAGACGCCCTCGCCGCTCTCGAGGGCGCCGTGTCGAGCCGCGAGATCGAGGAAGGACGCGACTGGCGCGTCACGCTCTATCTCGAGTGCCCGGCCGATGCGGCCGCGATCGACGCGCTTCTTGCCGCCGCCGCCGCCACATCAAACATCGCGCCGCCGCGGGCCGAGATCGGCACCATCGCGCGGACCGACTGGGTCGCCTATGTCGAGGAGCGCTCGCCGCCCCTCGAGGCAGACCGCTTCTACATCTACGGCTCGCATGTCCGGACGCCGCCGCCGGCGCACCGCGTTCCGATCCGGATCGATGCCGGCATGGCGTTCGGCTCCGGCAGTCACGAGACGACGCGAGCCTGCCTCGTCGCGATCAGCCGGATCACGGACCCTGGCTTTGTCCGCTGCGCGCTCGACATGGGAACGGGTTCAGGGATTCTCGCGATCGCCATCGCGAAGCGCTGGGCGGCGGCGCGCGTGATCGCGTGCGACAACGACCCCGTCGCGGTCGCGGTCGCAAGCGAGAACGCGATCGCCAACGCGGTCGGCGATCGGATCGAAACGGTCGTCGGCGATGGCTATCGGACGGCGCGCGTGATGGCTGCCGCGCCCTACGACGTGATCGCCGCCAACATTCTCGCCGGGCCGCTGATCGAGATGGCGCCCGCGATGGCCGCAATGCTCGCGCCGGGGGGCGTCGCGATCCTGTCCGGCCTCCTCGACGACCAAGCTGATGCCGTCGCCGCCGCGCATACGGCCGCCGGGCTCGCGCACGCGGACACGATCGCGCTCGGCCGCTGGGTCGTCCTCGAACTCAGACGCGATCGCCGAACGTGAGTGGACGCCCGCAGGGTCTCTCGACAGGCGGGCGCCCGCGCGACGTCGGTTCAGGCCGCGCGCTTGTTCGGCGCCTTGGGCTCTTTGGCGGCCGCCTCGGCCGGGGTCTTCTGGCCGCTGCGGTCGACCGTCCCGTGCACCAGGATCGCCGGGATGTCACTCCGGCTGATGCCGATGTCGGACAGCATGCGGTCGTCGAGGCGCGACAGCTCGCGCGCCGTACGCGCCCGGCCCAGCGCCTCCTCCACATGGTCCCGGAGTTGCTGGATCTGGCGGGCGATGGCGCCGGCCATCCGGGCCACCTCGGCGGCGCGGATTTCGCGCGCCCGGGCCATGATCTCGGACCGGCTCAGTTGGTTGCGCAGCGCTTCGGCAGCATCCTGCCGGTTGCGCTGATCGACCTCCAAACGGTTGGACATGCTTCTGTTCCTTCGCAAAAATCTCGGTGCTCGTCGCACCCTTCATGTCGCTATATGGTTAAGTATCAATGAGGTATGAAGAGGGATGCTGCATTGCAGCATTGCGATAAGCGCATGACTCTGCCGAGCGCCCCCAACGAACGGGAGCCTTGCCGCACCCGGCCCGGCTCTCTAGCCTCGGCCTCGGTCGCCGACCCACCTCGGAGGTCCAACCAGTGTCGGTCTGCCGCATGACCTACCAGGGTGACGCGGTGCTCGAGCGGCTCCTCGCCAAGGCCGGAAGCGCGCTGACAGGCGACGAGGTCCGGGCCTGGCTCCGCGGGCTCGCGGCCGCCGGGATGCATCACGGCGATCCCGATGCGGGCATCGCCGCCACCATCGTCCCCGGCGCCAGCCCGGCGCTCGCCGCCCAAATCGACGCGCTGGCGGCCGAGATCAGCGCCGCCTCCGACGACGGCCTCGGCCCTTCCCCGGCGCCGCCCGACCGGCTCGACCGTCTCCGCGCCCGACTCGCCGCCGACGGCCTCGACGGTTTCGTCGTGCCCATGGCGGATGAGCACCAGAACGAGTTCGTGCCGCGTCGCGCGCTTCGCCTCGGCTGGCTCACCGGCTTCGCCGGCTCGGCGGCGACCGTCGTCGTCCTCGCCGACCGCGCCGCGATCTTCATCGACGGCCGCTACACACTCCAGGTGACGCGACAGGTCGACACCAACCGCTTCGTGCCGCATCACGTCACCGAGGAGCCGCCGTGGACCTGGATCGCCGCCAACGCCGCGGCCGGCGCGACGATCGGCTACGATCCCTGGCTCCATACCACCGATTCGATCGCGCGCCTCGAGGACGCCTGCCGGCGCGCCGGCGCGACGCTACGTCCGGTGGCAAAGAACCCGATCGATGCGGTATGGGTCGGCCAGCCGGCGCGCCCGCTCGCCGCCGTCGACGTGCACGACGAGCGCTTCGCCGGACGGTCGAGCGAGGACAAGCGGCGCGAGACCGCGGCCGGCCTGGCGCGCGACAAGCTCGCGGCGGTCGCCCTCTCGGCGCCCGATTCGATCGCCTGGCTCCTCAACATCCGCGGCGGCGACGTCGCCAACACGCCGCTCGCGCTCGCCTTCGCGCTCCTTCGCGCCGATGCGACGGTCGATCTCTTCATCGATGCGCGGAAGCTCTCGGACAGGGTGCGGGCGCATCTCGGCGATGCGGTCGCGATCCGCGCGCCCGATGCCCTCGGCGCGGCGCTCGATCATCTCGGCGCGGACGGCGCCCGGGTCCAGATCGACCCCGCGACGACGCCGGCCTGGATCGTCCATCGGCTGCAGCACGCCGGCGCGACGCTCGCCCAGGACGCCGATCCGTGTATCCTGCCGCGGGCGTGCAAGAACGCGGTCGAGATCGAGGGCGCGCGCGCCGCCCATCGCCGCGATGGCGCGGCACTGGCGCGATTCCTCTCCTGGCTCGACCGCACCGCGCCCGCCGGCGCGCTCAGCGAGACCGACGTCGCCGACGCGCTCCTCGCGTTTCGACGCGACGGCGAGCATTTCCGCGGCACGAGCTTCGACACGATCGCCGGCGCCGGTCCGAACGGCGCCATCGTGCACTACCGGGCGACGCCCGAGAGCGCCCGCCGTCTCGAGCCCGGCTCGGTATTCCTGATCGATTCTGGCGCCCAGTACCGCGACGGCACGACGGACGTGACGCGCACCGTCCTGATCGAGGGACCGATGGACCCGGCGCATCGTGCCGAGGCGCGTGACCGCTTCACCCGTGTCCTCAAGGGACATATCGCGGTGGCGACCGCGCGCTTCCCGGCGGGCACCACTGGCCATCAGCTCGACACGCTCGCGCGCATCGCGTTGTGGTCGGCGGGCCTCGACTACGACCACGGCACCGGCCATGGCGTCGGCAGCTATCTCGGGGTCCATGAAGGGCCGCAGCGCATCGGCAAGCAGGGATCGACCGTCGCGCTACGCCCGGGCATGATCGTCTCGAACGAGCCCGGCTACTACAAGACCGGCGCCTACGGCATCAGGATCGAGAACCTCGAGGTCGTGACCGCGCTTCCCCGCCCCGAGGGCGGCGAGCGCGATCTCCTCGGCTTCACCGCGCTCACGCTCGCGTCGATCGACCGCCAGCTGATCGAGCCCGCTCTCCTCGACGCCGACGAGCGCGCCTGGCTCGACGGCTATCATGCGCGGGTGCGCGAGACGATCGCACCGCTGGTCGATCCCGAGACGCGCGCCTGGCTCGTGGCGGCCTGTGCGCCGATCGGCGCCGCGTGATCAGCCGGCGGCGAGCTTCTGCCACGCGTCCTCGCCGAGAACGGTGACGCCGAGCTCCTGCGCCTTCGCGGCCTTCGACCCGGCGTCGGCGCCGACGACCACGTAGTCGGTCTTCTTCGAAACCGAGCCCGCGACCTTGGCGCCGAGCGCCTCCGCGCGCGCCTTCGCCTCGGCGCGCGTCATCGTGGTGAGCGTGCCGGTGAAGACGATCGTCTTGCCGGCGAGCGCGCTGCCGGCGGCGGGCAGCGGCGGCGCTTCCACCTCGACCTCGCGAGCGAGCGCCTCGATCACGGCGCGATTGTGCGGCTCGGCGAAGAAATCGAGAATGTCGCCGGCGACCGACGGGCCGATCCCTTCTATGCCGGTGAGCTCGTCATAGGCCTCGCCGCTCCGGTCCTCCGCCGTCGCCGTCGCCATCGCCTCGCGCCAATTCGCGAGCGTGCGGTAGTGGCGCGCGAGGAGCTTCGCCGTCGCCTGGCCGACCTGCCGGATCCCGAGCGCAAAGATGAACCGCTCGAACGCGATCCGGCGCCGCGCCTCGATGGCGTGGAACAAATTGTCGGTCGATTTATCGCCCCAGCCCTCGCGGCCGCGGATGTCGAGCGCGCCGTCGCGCTCGCGGCCGGCCATGCGGAAGAGATCGGCCGGCTCGCGGACAATGCCGTCGCGCCAGAACGCCTCGATATGTTTCTCCCCGAGGCCTTCGATGTCGAACGCATCGCGGCTGACGAAATGGCGCAGGCGCTCGACCGCCTGCGCCGGGCAGATCAGCCCGCCCGTGCAGCGCCGCGCCACCTCGCCTTCCTTCCGGATCGCGAGGCTGTCGCATTCCGGGCAGTGGTCGGGGAACACGAAGGGCTCGGCGCCGCGCGGACGCTTGCCCGCGACCACGCCGACCACCTGCGGGATCACGTCGCCCGCGCGCTGGATCACCACCGTATCGCCGATCCGGACGTCCTTTCGTTGGATCTCGTCCTCGTTGTGGAGCGTCGCGCGCTGCACGACGACGCCGGCGACGGTGACCGGCTCGAGGACCGCGACCGGCGTCAGCGCCCCGGTGCGCCCGACCTGGATGATGATGTCGAGGAGCTTGGTCTCGACCTGCTCCGCCGGGAACTTGTGCGCGATCGCCCAGCGCGGCGCGCGGCTCACCATGCCGAGGCGCTCCTGCCAGTCGAGCCGGTTGACCTTGTAGACGACGCCGTCGATCTCGTAGGGGAGCGCCTGTCGCTCGCGCCCGATCGCCTCATAGAAACCGCGAAGGTCCTCGATATCGGGGCACAGAAGCGCGCGCGGATTGACCGGGAACCCCCACGCCGCGAGCCGCTCGAGAAATGCCCAGTGCGTGTCGGCGATCGGCGCGGAGAGCTCGCCCCAAGCATAGGCGAAGACATGCAGCGGGCGCGTCGCGGTGATCTTCGGATCGAGCTGGCGGAGCGAGCCGGCCGCGGCGTTGCGCGGGTTGGCGAAAAGCGTCTCGCCCTCCGCCGCGCGCGCCTCGTTGAGGGCCGCGAACGCTTCGCGCGGCATATAGACCTCGCCCCGCACCTCGAGCACTTGGGGGACGCCGCAGCCCTTGATCGTCGCCGGCAGATCGCGGATCGTCCGCAAATTGGCGGTCACGTCCTCGCCAGTCGTGCCGTCGCCCCGTGTCGCGCCGCGGACGAAGCGCCCGTCCTCGTAGCGGAGCGCGATCGAGAGGCCGTCGATCTTGGGCTCGGCGACCATCGCAACGGGCTCGTCATCCGCGAGCCCGAGAAAGCGGCGGATGCGCTGGACGAACGCCGTGACGTCGGCGTCGTCGAACGCGTTGTCGAGCGACAGCATGGGCCGGCTGTGGGTGATCTTGGCAAAGCCCTGCGACGGCGCGGCGCCGACGCGGCGCGACGGGCTGTCGGCGCGGACGAGATCGCCAAATTGCTGCTCGATCGCGCTGTTCCGTCGCCGGAGCGCATCGTACTCGGCATCGCTGATGCGGGGCGCGTCCTCCTGATAATAGAGGCGGTCATGGGCTGCGATCTCGCGGGCGAGCCGGGCGAGCTCGGCCTTGGCCTCGGCCCGCGTCAGGTCCTCGGTCGCGACCGTCTCCGGATCGCGCTTCATCGCCGCTGGCCCGCGATCAGCCGATCGGCCGCCGCGCGCGCCTCGTCTGTGATGCGGGCACCGGCCAGCATGCGCGCGACCTCCTCGCGCCGCGCCTCGGGCGAGAGCGGCTCGATCTCCGTCCTGGTGCCGGCGCTGCCGTCGCGCTTGACGACGCGCCAGTGGTGCGCCGCGCACGCCGCGACCTGCGGCGAGTGCGTGACGACGAGGACCTGCGTCGCCCCGGCGAGCCGCGCCAATCGCTGGCCGACCGCGGCCGCCGTCGCGCCGCCTATCCCGGCGTCGACCTCATCGAACACGAGCGTCGTTGCCGGGCTGCCGGCCTGGAGCGCAACCTTGACGGCGAGCAGAAACCGCGCGAGCTCGCCGCCCGAAGCGATGCGCCCGATCGGCCCCGGCGCCGCGCCCGGATTGGTTGCGACTTCGAACGTCACGCGATCGAGACCGAGCGCCGTCCAGTCGCCCTCGGCCAGCCGATCGATGCGGGTGCGGAAGACCGCGCGCTCGAGCTTGAGCGGGCCGAGCTCGGCGGCAACCGCCTTGTCGAGCGAGCGCGCGGCGCGCTTGCGTCCCTCGCTCAAGGCCTCCGCCTCGTCGAGGAAACTCCGGCGCGTCGCCTCGACGGTCTTCGCGAGCGCGGCGCGTGTCTTGCCGGAATCGTCGAGCGCGCCGAGCCGGGCCGCGAACTCGTCGCGGAGCGCCGCCAGCGCCTCGGGCTCGACGCGGAATTTCCGCGCCATCGCACGGAGCGCGAACAGCCGCTCCTCGACCGCCTCGAGCCCACGCGGATCGGCCTCGAGCGCGGCCGCGGCACGCTCGAGCTGAGCCGCCGCCTCGGCCGCCTCCTCGCTCGCGCGCTCGAGCGCGGCGAGCACCGGATCGAGACGGCCGCCGGCGCGTTCGGCGATCCTGAGAAGCGCGCGGCGTGCGGTCGCGAAGCGGCCCTCGACGCCGCCATCGCCGATCAGCGCCTCATCGGCCGCCGACAACGCCTCGGCGAGCTTCTCGCCCTGCATCATGCGGGTCCGCGTCTCGGCGAGCGTCGCCTCCTCGCCGGGCTTGGGATCGAGCTGGGTGAGTTCGGCCGCCGCGTGGCGGAGATAGTCCTCCTCCTGACGGGCGCGGGCGTGGGCCTCCTCGGCTGCGGCGAGCGCGGTCGCGGCCCGATGCCAGGCGCCGTGCGCGTCCGCGACCGCGCGGGCGCGCTTCTCGAGCTTGCCGATCGCATCGAGCGCGGCGCGGTGCGTCGCCGGGTCGAGGAGGCCCTGGCTCGCGAACTGGCCTTCGATCTCGACCAGCCGGTCGCCGAGACCGCGGAGGAATCCGATGCTCACCGGCTCGTCGTTGACGAACGCGCGGCTCCGGCCGTCGGCCGCGAGCGTGCGGCGGAGGATCAGGGCCTCGCCGGGCTCGGGCGCCGGAAGGCCTTGATCGGCGAGGAGCGCGAGCGCGGGATGGCCGGGCGCGACCTCGAAGCTCGCCGTCACCGACGC